>NZ_JBMERR010000016.1:0-112984 GCF_048820915.1 Cribrihabitans pelagius
TTCGCGAATGACATTCTGGCTGGTCAGCTCCCGGACGCCATCAGGAAGCGGAAACACCGACTTCGTAGAGAACCAGGACCCCGAACGGCAATAGAACCCGCACTTGACGATCCCGCAAACAGAGAACATTCTGGCTGGTCAGCTCCCGGACGCCATCAGGAAGCGGAAACACCGACTTCGTAGAGAACCAGGACCCCGAACGGCAATAGAACCCGCACTTGACGATCCCGCAAACAGAGAGCGCTTATGGTTCAAAGGCGCGCGCCCTGCGGTCCTGAGTTCCCGGTTCAGAACTGCCGTGATCCGGCGGCAGCCATGGGTCGGGCGCTTTGCCGCCAGCCGTCCGATGCGCGGCAACACCGCCGCGTCTTGAGCTTTATGATAGCTCCGGCGCGGCTTCGCGCTCCCACTCAGCCGTTCGTGCAGGATCGAGCGGGACGCGCCCAGAGTTTCGGCGACGGCTTTCATGGCAAATTGTCCCGTTTCAGCGACTGCGCAAGCAAGGCCGTTTCTTTTGACCGTGACTTGTCGAGCGCTTCCTTCAGGATCTCCACTTCAAGCGTCTTGCGCCGGAGCGGGTGTTCAAGCTCCCGGATGCGCGCCTCCATATCCCGCACCGTCTTGTTGGCCCCTCTCGGCAGATTTGGCTTTGCCAAATCGCCTGCCGGTCTGCGGGTGACACTGTCGTCTCCCGTCACGGCGATACTGCCCCCTTCGAGCATCAGTTTGCGCCAGCGATACAGCAGATTGGCCGCCACGCCATTGCGACGCGCAACGGCGGAAATGCTCTCCCCCATACTAGGTCTCTTCCACGACCCGCAGCTTCTCAGCCGCAGGCCAGCGCGGGGGTAATTTAACGGCACTACAGAGGCCAGCCCTGGCTCCGGCTGCGCTTCATCGAACACGAGCACCAGGCCTCCGCGATCCAGCACGGCCGATACCCAGGTCCACACCCATGGCGGCGACTGCGCCGGGTACCGCTGCCAGACCTGGATGATCGTCAGTGCGCTGTCGCTCGCGAGGCCCGCCTGGCTGCGGCTGGACTACGAGGTGGTAGTGGCAGCCGGTCACGGCACGAACGCGGAATGCCGCCGCGGCGGCATGGAGTGGGTCATCCGCGAGGTGCCATTCTCCTATTTCGGCCAAGCCAAGGCGCCGCATCCCGAGCAGGAGCCGAGCCAGCCGCGCATCGCGGCCACGGTGCTGAACCGGCTCGGAGTGGAACCCGCGCCTCACATGCGAACGGCCTTCCTCCAATCCCGCGCCCTGCGCAGTCACCGGGCAGCACCCGCACCCGCTGCCCCGGCCTCCCTCCGCTACTTTCTGACTCGAAATACCCTGGGGGTGAGCGCCGAAGGCGCGAGGGGGCAAAGCCCCCGTTTCTGCCGCGGCGCCCACCGCCGCGACCCAGCACCGCAAAGCCCTCTTTCCTGCGGGCAAAAATCCCGCCATAAGGCTTGCATGCTGAAGACCCGTATCATTCCCTGTCTCGATGTCGCCGATGGCCGCGTGGTCAAGGGCGTCAATTTTGTCGGCCTGCGCGATGCCGGTGACCCGGTAGAATCCGCCAAGGCCTATGACGCCGCGGGCGCGGACGAGATCTGCTTTCTCGACATCCACGCCACCCATGAAAACCGCGGCACCATGTTCGACGTGGTGCGCCGCACTGCCGAGCAATGCTTCGTGCCGTTGACCGTGGGCGGCGGGGTGCGCAGCAAGGAAGACGTGCGCGCGCTGTTGCTGGCTGGGGCCGACAAGGTCTCGTTCAACTCCGCCGCGGTCGCCAACCCGGAAGTCATTGCCGAAGCCGCGGCACAGTTCGGCAGCCAGTGCATTGTCTGCGCCATTGACGCCAAGACGGTCTCCCCCGGCAAGTGGGAGATTTTCACCCATGGCGGCCGCAAGCCCACCGGCATCGACGCGGTGGAGTTCGCGCGGCTGGTTGCGGCCAAGGGCGCCGGGGAGATCCTGCTCACCTCGATGGACCGGGACGGCACCAAATCGGGCTTCAACCTGCCGCTCACCCGGGCGATCTCGGACACGGTGGACGTGCCGGTGATTGCCTCCGGCGGGGTCGGCACGCTGGATCACCTGGTCGAGGGCGTGACCGAAGGCGGCGCCAGCGCGGTGCTGGCAGCGTCAATTTTCCACTTCGGCGAATACAGCATCCAGGAAGCCAAACAGCACATGGCCGCGGCCGGCATCCCGATGAGGCTGCAATGAGCGTGCTGGAGCAATTGGAAGCCACCATCCTGTCCCGCAAGGGCGCCGATCCCGGGAGCAGCTGGACAGCCAAGCTGCTCGCCAAGGGCCCCGAGAAATGCGCCGAGAAATTCGGCGAGGAAGCGGTGGAAGCGATCATCGAAGCGGTGAAGGGCGACCGGGAGAAGCTCGCCTCCGAAGGCGCTGACGTGCTGTATCATTTCCTAGTGATGCTGGCCGCACGCGATGTGGCGCTTGCGGACGTGCTCGCCGTTCTGGCCGAGCGCCAGGGCCTGAGCGGCATCGCAGAGAAAGCTGCCCGCAGCAAGGGCTGACCGCCTCCTGGGCTGCTGCCCCCCGCAATGGCCGGCCAGCCTTCGCCACCTCCCCCGATACGGCGGGCGCGCTCCCGCCCCGGCGCAATGCGTCTGCCTGCGGCAGCCACATCCGCGGCCGCGTTGGGCCCGGCGCCGCGCGAAACGCGCAGCGGGCGCCCTGCAACCCGCGCGTCAAGGAAGGCGCAGCCTCCGCGCCTCAGGCGCGGCTTGCCCTTGACGCGCATCCTTCAAGACACAATGGACACAGCGCTTTCGGGCACACCTGCCCCTCAAGCGCCTCTCAGCAATTTCCCTCCCGCCGCGCAGCGGCGCCCGGCCCGACCGGGAAGGTCCTCCGCCGGGAGGGCGCCGCGAGGGCGGGAGTGCTTCCCTCCCCGCGCTTCAGAGTTTTGAGGAGATGATGCCGGTGGCGAAACCGCCCATGCGCAATTCTCCGAACAGGCGCTGGTATTCGATCTTGGGGCAGCGGTTCTGGATCACCGTGACGCCACGCGCCTTGGCCTTGGCGGCGGCTTCGGCGTGTTCCACCCCGATCTGCATCCAGATGGTCTGCAGCTCCGGGAAGACCTCGAGCGCTTCATCGACGATGGCGGGCACGGCTTCGGAGCGGCGGAAGATGTCGACCATGCCGACCGGCCCCTCGATCTCCGAGAGGCTTGCGCGCACGGTTTCGCCAAACAGCGGCTTGCCCGCGTGGCCGGGGTTGACCGGGATCACCCGGAACCCCTTGAGGCTCAGGTAGCGCGCCACATAATAGCTGGGCCGCACCGGGTTCATTGACACGCCAACCACCGCCACCGTGCGGGTGCGCTGGAGGATCGATTTCAGAAGATCGTCGCTGTAATCCGTCATGGGCGAGAGCCTAGCCGCGCCGTGCGGGCTGGCAAAGCGGGAAGACCGGCCGCCACAAAGAAAAATGCGCCCGGGCATTAAGCCGGGCGCAAGTTATGGAACGAGGGACAGTGAAAAAGATCTGCGGTGGTTCCATACCGCAGTCACTATTGAATATGCGCCACAGTTGAGAAAATAAAAGCCCCCCTCACGAGAATGTGAGGTGACGTGCCGGTCAGCACCTCATTTCCGCAGAATCGCAGGCCAATACGCTGCTGCCTCGGCGATCAGCGGCGCGGTATTCCCACGCCAGCGGCTGGCGGCGGCAGGGTTGTTCAATAGATACAGCTCGCCGCCGACGATGGACCAGACCTGCGGGTCGCCGCGCCGCAAATGGCCTTGCGACAAGGAATAGGCGCAATACCCGCCAAAGGCCGGGGCGTAGGCGCGGGGGTTGGCCTCGAACAACGCCTGGTTGCGCGCAGAGGAGAAGCGCCAGACCACGCCCTTCCACATCACCGCATGAAGGCGGCGGCCGGGCCGGGCCTCGCCGCGCTCGAAGAAGGCCACCGCGTCATAGCCGCCGATCGCCACGCCTTCGCGCGCGGAATACACCGGAACCAAATCGGCCTCCGCCCCGGAACGCTCCGGAACGGCAAGTCCTATCAGGGCAAAAGCCAGCAGCAGCGGGCGCAGGATCACGTCTTTCTCCGTCACATCATCGTCAAGCCAGACAAATGTGCCGCAAGCCCCGAGCAATGCAAAGGCCGCATACGCAGATGTGAACCTGCCGTGACGGGCCGCGAGCCTGCGCAGTTACCCTCAGCGCGCGCGGGAAGCGTAGAGCGCGATTGCGGCGGCGTTGGAGACATTGAGCGAGCCGAAACCGCCTGCCGCATCAATCCTGACGAGCCGGTCCACGGTCTCCTTGGTCTTCTGCCTGAGCCCCGGTCCCTCGGCGCCGAGCACCAGCGCGACGGGCCGGTCCTTGCGGCCCTCCACGGCGCTTTCGATGGTGTCCTCGGCTTCGCCGTCCAGGCCCAGCACCAGGAAGCCCATGGCCTGCAGCTCGGTGATGGTATCGGCCAGGTTGCGCATGCGCAGGTAGGGCTGGCGCTCCAGCGCGCCGCTGGCGGTTTTGGCAAGCGCGCCGGTTTCGGGGGCAGAATGATGGCGGGTGCCGATCACCGCGCTGGCGCCCAGCACCTCGGCCGAGCGCAGGATGGCGCCGACGTTATGCGGGTCGGTCACCCGGTCCAGGAGCAGCACCCGCGGCGCTTCGGCGCCAATGCAGTTCTCGGCCAGCCCGCCCCAGTTCAAGGGCTTCACTTCCAGCGCCGCGCCCTGATGCACGGACTGCGGATCGATCGGCGGATTGAACTTGCGCGGGTCGATGACCTCGGCCTCGATACCGGCCTGAGCAATGGCGTCGGCAAGCTTGGCCTCGGCGTTCATCGTCACCATCAGGCGCAGTTTTTCGCGCCGCGGGTTGACCAGCGCATCGCGCACCGCATGCAGCCCGAACAGCCACACGGTTTCGGCTGATGCGGTCTTGCGGGCCTGTTCCTTTTCGACGACCCACTTGGGTTTTTTCGGCATTGCGCTCTCCGGCAGAAAGAATTCAGGGGCGAGGGAAAAAACTTGCGATTTTCCGGTTGACGCCCGTTTGGGCTGCTAGTAATCACGCCTCCACATCAGGTGCAACACGCAACTGACAGTGGGCGACAGGCCGCAAGGTGTGGCAGGGGACTGTAACTCCCTCGCGGAGACGCACGCTTGGTTCGATTCCAAGGTCGCCCACCATCTTCCCCTTTTATGATGGTTGGATGCTGGTGGTTGAGCCGCAGGGCTGTCACATGCGCTGACGCTGCGCGCGCGGCCAAGGCCCGCATAGGAATGCGGGCCAGACCATTGTTTCCAAATATTTTTCTGGCTCAGGCGGTTTCTGCGACAGCTCTCTCCGCCCAGGCGGCCAGCGCCTCCAGTTCGACGGGCGCGGCCTTGGCCATGCCGTCTGCAAATTCCTGAAACGCCTCCAGGTTCAGCTTGTTGACGCCGGAGATCACCGGGATTCCCAGCGCCAGCGCCTCGCCGATCACCGGTCTCAGGCCCCGTCCTGCGGCCTCGTGCTTGCCGAACTTGTTGACGATCAGCAGCTGTGGCGGCGGGCTCTCGTGCAGCGAGGCAGTCACCTGCGCCACCGCCTGTTCCAGCGCCTCCGGGTTCAGCCGGCAGCCTCGCGCGCCGGGGCCGAGCGATTGCGAAATGCGGATGTTCTCCTGCCCTGGCAGCACCCGCACATCCATGTCGCAGAGCGCGTCGTCACGGCATTCGGTGTTGGTCTGCACGATGCCCGCCAGGCGCACGCCGCGCGATTGCAGTTCAGCTGCCACATCGCTCAGCAGCCGGTCGGTGGCGCCGCGCGCTTCGGTTATCACATAGGACAGGTGCATGGGTCGTCTCTCCTGTAGTCATCGCGCCCGCCGGGAGGGTTTGAGCGGGGTGTGCCATTGGCCGGCAAAACGGCGCCGGGGTCAATCCCCCCTGCCCATTTCAGGGCAGAGGTGCGAGGCCAATCACCGGAGTATGCAGCGCCAGCAGCACCAGGAAAAGCCCTGCCGCCAACGCCGCCTGCAGGCCCGTGGGGCGCAGGCGGGCGGGGTGGAACCGCGCGGTATTGCGGCTGAGGCGCTGCCACTCCGCCTGCCCCATTTCGCGTTGCCTGCGCCGGTCTATCATCGCCATGCCAGCCAGTGCGAAGGCCGCAAAAATACCGAACAGCAGCACATGCGCCAGATCGCCATTGGCCAGAAGATGCGCCCCGGCCCAAAGTGCCATGGCTGCGAGCAGCGGGTGGCGGCTCGCAGCCAGCATCCCGGGCCGGGCCGGGCCAAAGCTGCGCGGGCCTGTGCCACCGAAGCTGAGCGGGTTCCGCCCCGTAAGGCCTGCCACCGCAAACAGGCAGGCAAAGGGCATCACTAGAAGCGGCACCCAGCGAAAGGCCTCCCACGGCGGCAGAACACCCGCATAAGGCGCCCGCGCCGCGGCCCCGATCAGCCAGGCCAGAACCGCCAGCGACAGCAGGCTGTAGCCAAGGAAATAGCCCCCGCGCCCCAGCCGCGCCATCAGCCACGGGCGCAGCGGCGGGCGCACGGGGAAGGCGTGGCTTGCCAGAAACAGCAGCAAGGCTGCGGTGAATTCGAACCAGCCGCCCATGCGGGGCCTCCTGCCAATTGCTCGGTCTCAGATTCAGCTATAGCGGCTCCCTGGCAGGGAACTTTGCCCCAGATCAAAAAAGGGCGCCGCGGGGGCGCCCTTTTCACTGGCAGGCCTTTGGGACCCTACAGCCCCAGGGCCTTGCGCCGCTCCTCGGCGAAGCCCTGCACCATGCGGTCTGCGATCAGCGCCAGGATCGCCATCGCCGCTCCGGCCGAGATACCCAGCCCCACATCCGCCTGCCCAAGCGCGAGATAGATCGATTGGCCGAGACCAGTGGTGCCGATCAGCGCCGCGATCACCAGCATCGCAAAGGCATAAAGGATGGTCTGGTTGAGCCCCAGCAGGATGGACGGCGCCGCATAAGGCGCGCGAACGTCCTTCAGCATCTGCCATTTGGTAGCACCCGCGGCAGTGGCAGCCTCGATCATTTCCTCGGGCGTGGCGGTCAGCCCGTGCCGTGTGTAGCGGATCATCGGCACGATGGCATAGGCGATGATCGCGAGGAAGGCCGAGAACTCGCCGATCTGGAACACCATCAGCACCGGGATCAGGAAAACGAACAGCGGGATCGTCTGCAGCATGTCGCAGACCGGCCGCACGATGCGCCAGGCCATGGGAGACACCGCGGACAGAAGCCCGATACCACCGCCCAGCACCGCGCAGGCAAAAACCGCAGCGCCCGACAGATACAGCGACAGCAGCGCCCGCTCCCACAGGCCAGAGACCAGGATGGAGCCGAGCAGGAGCACCGTCATCACCGCCAGGCCGCGCCCGCCCGCAACCCAGGCCAGCGCCCCCGCGCCCGCCAGCACGAAGGGCCAGGGCAGCTGCGAGATGCCGGTCTCCAGCACCCCCGCCGCGATCAGCAGCAAAAGCCCCAGCGTCAAATGCCCCCGCCAGGCCAGCACCACAGCGGCCAGGCCCCCGGCCGCAAACAGGGCAAGGCTCATCGCGGGCGTCCAGGAGAACCCCCAGGTGAAGGGCAGGACCGACTGATCAAGCCCAATGCGGAGCGGCAGAAGCACATAGAACATCACGCTGTTCTTCACCGCCGTGAGCGTGGCGGCATTGGCGCTGGTCCAGGCCGACAGCCCGGCGTCCACGTTGTCCGCCACAGGATCGAACAACGCATAGCGGCCCGGCGCCTGGACGCTGTCCCACAGCGCCAGCGCCGCCAGCAGACCTGCTCCAAGGATCACCCAGGCCACCCGGCGGTCATGGCGCGTGCGGCGGTCCTCGGTCAGCGTGCCGCTCATCCGGTCGATCAGGATGGCAAAGACCACGATCACCAGACCTGCCAGCAGGCTTTGACCGAACTGCGCCTTGCGCATGGTCAGCAAGACTTCCCAGCCGATGTCGTCAAAGCCGCCGATGACCGCGGCAATGATCACCATCGACAGCGCCGCCATCAGGCACTGGTTCACACCGACCATGATCTGCTGCCCGGCCGAGGGGATCTCGCACTGGAACAGCTGCTGGAAGCGGGTGCCGCCGGCCATGACGGCGGCCTCCTTGATCTCCGGCTCGACCCGCTCCAGGCCCAGCAGCACATTGCGCGCCATCGGCGGCGCGGCATAGATGGCGGAGGCGATGAGCCCCACCACCGGGCCAAATCCGAACAGCACCAGCAACGGCGTGAGGTAAGCGAAAGTCGGCACCGTCTGCATCACGTCGAGCATCGCCTGCACCGGCTTGCGCAGGCGCGGCATTTCATTCGCGAGGATGCCAATGCCGCCGCCCAGGACCAGCGCCAGCGGCACCGAGACGGCGACCAGCGCCAGCGTGTTCATACTTTCAGGCCAATAGCCGGAGGCCAGCACGAAGCCCAGCCCGGCAACGGCCATAATTACCATCGGCAGGCCGCCCAGGATCCAGCCGAGCGCGGCGGTGGCGGCGATCAGGAGCGGCCAGGGCGTGTGGCTCAGCAGTGCATTGGCCCAGTCCATCGGATAGAACATCAGCGCCGAGAAGGCGCGCGCGGCGGGTTTGATCAGCGCCAGGAACCATTCCAGGCCCGCCCCCACCCAATCGGTCGCGGGCAGCACCCAGGCCGCGGGAAATTTCCACAGCCAGGGCGCCACGCCCTCAAGCGCCAGGCAGAGCGCGCCCGCAGTCACGGCCAGCAGCGCCGCCCATGCACCCTTGGTCAGCCCGGCCATTACCCTTGCTCCACCTGCAAGGCGGCGGCGAGGTCGGCGGGGTTCACCACCCCGACCAGCCGCCCGTCAGCGCCGCGCACCGGCACCGGCTCGTAAAGCTCCATACAGCGCGCCAAGGCCGCATCCAGCGTCATGTCCTGGCGCAGGCCCGGGTCGTCCGCCCCATGCGCCAGCCCCTCCCCCGCCTGCATGACGGAAGCGACGCGGGCATGGCGGCCCTTGGCCACATCTTTGGAAAATTCGCGCACGTATTCATCCGCCGGGCGCAGCACGATATCGGCGGGGGTGCCGATCTGCACGATCTTGCCGTCGCGCATGATGGCGATGCGGTCGGCCAGCTTCAACGCCTCGTTGATGTCATGGGTGATGAAGACGATGGTGGTCTTCAGCTTGGCCTGGATTTCCAGAAACTCGTCCTGCAACTGCCGCCGGATCAGCGGATCCAGCGCCGAGAACGGCTCATCCAGGAACCAGACCGAGCAATCCGCCACCAGCGAGCGCGCGATGCCGACCCGCTGGCGCTGGCCGCCGGAAAGCTCGCGCGGGTAGTTGCCCTCGCGCCCGCCAAGGCCAACGAGGTCGATCACCTCCTGTGCCTTCGCGAGCCGCGCCTTGCGGCGCACGCCCTGCACCTTCAGCGGATAGGCTACATTGTCGGCGACCGTCATATGCGGGAACAGGCCGAAGTGCTGGAACACCATGCCCAGCTTCTTGCGGCGCAGCTCGATCAGCCGCTTGGGGCTGGCCTCGACGATGTTCTCGCCGTCGATGCGGATCTCCCCGCCGGTTGCGTGCAAGAGGTGCGAGATGCAGCGGATCAGGGTGGATTTGCCGGAGCCCGACAGCCCCATGATCACGAAAAGCTCGCCCTCCTTCACGTCAAAGGAGATATCCTGCACCGCCGGGACCAGCCCCTTGCCGCGCAGCTCCTCCGCGGCGGCGGCGGGGGTCTCCTGCCGGGACAGCGCCGCCTTCAGGGCGCTGTCCGCGCTGGGGCCAAAAACCTGCCAGACATTCCGGCAGGTGATGGCGGGGGTATTTGCGCCGGTCACTGGGCGGCGCTCACTGGGTTGCGGCCTCGACCACCGGGCGCCACTTGTCTTCGTTCGCGGCCATCCACCCGGCGACCACGTCCTCGACCTTGTTGCCGTCCACGTCGACCGCGCCCATCATCGGCTGCTGATCCTCGACCGCGAGCGTGTAGCTCGACAGAATCTCGTATGCCGCGGGCCATTTCTCTTCCATGCCGGCCCAGGCCGCCTTGAAGATGCGCGACGGGGAGAAGTCGCAGTCGTTCACCGCGTCGGGGTTCGGGCCCCAGGCGGGATCGGAGAAGCAGGCCTCTTCGCCCGGGGGCAGCTCGACGAATTTCACGTCATAGGCCGACATCGCCCAATGCGGCTGCCAGAAGGTGATGAGCAGCGGCGTCTTGCGTTCGGTGGCGGCGCGAAGCTCGACGATGAGCGCCGCTTCAGAGCCTGCGGGCACCGCCTTGAAGGGCAGGTCCAGCCCGGTCATGCGGTCGGCGCCGGGCGTGCCCCAGTCGGCCGGGTAATCCACCAGGCGGCCCTGCGGCAGGGTTTCGGCCGTGGCAAATTGCTGGGCGCAGTCTTTCAGCGCCTCCCAGGCGGGCAGTCCGGGGCAAAGCTCGGCGACATGGGCCGGATAGGCGATGCCCTCCTTGGCGTCGAGCTCGAGATCGCCGAGCTCCACCACGGTGCCTTCGTCCACCTTCTTGGCGTATTCGTCGGAAACGTTGGAGGACCAGATTTCCAGCGTCGCGTGGATGTCGCCATCGGCGATGGCTTGGAACTGGTTCAACATCCCGGCGGAGACATACTCCACGTCGTAGCCTGCCGCCTCAAGCATCCCGGCCGCGATATGGGTGGTGACATGCTGGCCGGTCCATTCGTTCAGCGCCAGCTTGATCGGCGTGCCGGTGTCGCCCAGCTCCGCCGCAGCGGCGAGGCTCGCGGCGGCGCTTAGCGCGGTGGCGCCCAGCGCGGCGGCAAATACGTTTAATTTCATCAATTCTCTCCCTGTGTTGCGGCCAGCCTTACAGCCCTGTTGCGGCCGCTCTTGCGGCGCGGCCTTGTCTCGCGCGGGCGGCCAGAGCTTGCTGTCCCGCAGCCTCCAAAGACCCCGTGGCCCTGCCCTGGCGGCTGTGTGTCTTGTTCCGGCCTTGCGCCACTTGCTCAGTCCGCCTGCCAACTGTGGCTGCGGCCTGCTCAAGTTTTTGACCGATTTGCGGCAGTTTGCCAGCGAAAAACGGCACCCTCGCACAGATTTTCTGACGGGTGCTTCAAATATTGGGCCGCCGGGCCAAGAATGCGCCCGCAAGGATGCCGCTGCCCCGCCCATGCCAGCCCGCCGGCCGGCAGCGTTTGGGCGGAGATGCACGAAAAGCCGCTTCCCTCCCGGGAAGCGGTTTCGCCTATTGTTGGTCGCGGTTGCGCGATGTGCCGCCTTCAGGGGCAACAGCAGCCGCGCGGAGCGGGCCGCAGGAATGCGAGGTCCAGCCGCGCAGCGGCCCGATGCAGCCCTCAGCTGCGCCAGGCCGGCGGCCGGGCCACCGGTCCTTGACGTGCGGCGCGAGGGTCAGGAGCCGGATTTGCCGGTCGCCCTGTCGACCAGTGGTTCCCACTTGGCGCGGTTCACAGCCAGCCAGCCCGCTGCAGCGCCCGCGTGGGTTTCACCCTTCACATCGACCATGCCAAGCAGCGGCTGCTGGTCCCAGATGCTGAGAGTGAAGCTGCTGAGGATCTCATGCGCGGCCGGAAACTTGTCCTTCAAGCCGATCCATCCGGCCTTCACCACGCCGCCGCGCACAATATCGCAATCGCCGGTGGCCTTCGGGTTGGGCCCCCAGGCAGGGTCGCTGTGGCAGGCAGGCTCGGGCTTGGGCAGGCGCACGAATTGCAGCGCGTAGGAGGACATCGCCCAATGCGGCTGCCAGAAGGTGGCGATGACCGGGCGCTTCTCGACCATTGCGGCGCGGAACTCCTCGATCATCGCGGCCTCGGAGTCGGCGACCTCATACTCGAAGGGCAGCTCCAGCGCGCGCATCCGGTCCGCCCCGGGCGAGCCCCAGGTGGCCGGATAGCCAAGGTAGCGCCCTTTCGGGCCCTTGCCGTCCTTGGAGAAGATATGCGCGCAGTCCCGCAGCGCCTCCCACTTGGGCAGGCCGGGGCACATCTGCGACACGAAGGCCGGGTAGACGATGCCGTTGCGCGCCTCCAGCCCCATGTCGCCGAGCGACACCACGTTGCCTTCCTCCAGCGCGGCGTAGTAGGCCTCGGGCGAGCTGGTGGTCCAGACCTCCACCGCGGCGTGCAGACCGCCGGTGGCCATGTCCGCGAACATGCCGTTGGAATCGGCCTCGATATATTCGACTGTATACCCGGCATGTTCCAGCATTCCGCCCACGATGTAGCTGGAAATCTGCTGCCCGGTCCAATTGTTGAGGGCCAGGCGGATCGGCGTCTTCACATCGCCCAGATCCGCCGCCGCCGCGGGCAATGCCAGCACCGCCGCCGCCAGAGCCAGCGCAAACCCCTTAAAATTCATCAACGTCTCTCCCGTAGTACCAGATGACAGCCGCGGCCAAAGCGGCGCGCGCGCTTGCTGGAACCCTAGCCGGGCGAAGTTGACAAAGGATAACCGGACGCAACGGAATATGGCGCAGATCCGCCAGACAATGCCGGATTTTACGAAGCTGCCGCAAAAGACGGCGGCTTCAAGCGTTCTTGCGCGCCACCAGCCAGACCGGGTCGTAGCTCAGAGGCAGCCGCCCGCCGCGCCCGAAGCGGGCCTGATAAGCAGCCTCAAACGCGCGCAGCCTGGCGCGGCCCCAACCCTGGCGAGCATTGCCGTTGACGCCTGTCAGCCTGAGGTGGCGCAGCAGGGTGGCGATATTGCCAAACTCCAGCACCATCGGGCGCTGTTCCAGCGCCACGAGCTGCAGCCCCTCCGGCAGGATCGCAGGCCATTCCTGCGCGTCCATATAACTGGGCGCCGCCGCCCTGGAGCCGAGCTCGGCCAGCTCGCGGAACTGGCAGCGCCCGAAGCCGGAAAGCGCCAGCCAGCCGCCGGGGCGCAGATGCTCCGCAAGCCGGGCCATGAGCGCAGGCAGGTCGTCCACCCATTGCACGGTCGAGGCAGAGGTGATCAGGTCCTGCCCTCCGGGCAGCGGCAGCGTCTCCACCGGGCCGGGCAAGATGTCGAGCACACCGCAGTGCGGCCGCGCGGCATGGGCCGCTGCGGCGGCAGCCTCGGGCACCAGGTCGTTGAGGGTGAGCCGCCCGATATCGAGCCGCTCAGTCAGCGCGGTCGTGAGATGACCGGTACCGCAACCGAACTCCAGCGCCGCGTTCAGACTGCGGGGAGCGCCCAGATCCGCCAGCAGCGCGGCAAGTCGGATGGCGATTTCGGCCTGCACAGTGGCGTGGCGGTGATAGTTCCCCAACCCGCGCTTGAAGCTCTGCCGCACGCGGGACTGATCCAAGCCGGGCCGCGCGCGGCTGGCGGGATGGGGGGCACCTTCTTGCTGGGCGGGGACGTCTCTCATTGAAACAGCTCCTCCCAGGCGGTGAATTGGACGAAGGGCACATGCGGCGCCTCGATGCGGCGCACGGGCTGGCCGGCCCAGGCGCGGGCGAGGCTGGCGGGCGGAAAGATCCGGTCCGCCCCGCTTATCCAGATGCGATCAAGCCGCAGCCGCGGGGCGTCTCCGCGCTGTTCCACCGCCAGCAGCTCGGCCCGGCGCGCCTCCACGTCCAGCATCTGCGCGGGCTGGGGGGCGCCAAAGGCATGGCTGAGGAACTGCTGGTAGCTGTTGAGGCTGAGGGTCTCGGCGGTCCTGCGAAAGGTGACCGGCGGAATTCCCGCAGCGCGGCTGACCGGTTGCAGGCTGCCGTTCACCGCCACCTTGGCGGCAAAAGGATCCGCCCTGCCCTGCTGCCAGTGCGCATAAGACGCAACCCCGAAGGACCAGGCCAGCAACCGCACCCGCTGGTAGCCGGACAGATCGGGCAGGCCCGCCCGCAGGTCGCGATAGTCGCTGGCGAAGAGGATGTCTTCCGGGCCTTCGAGATGCGCAAAGACCTCCGGCCCGATGGCCCAGCCGCCGAAGACCACGATGGCTTCGTCCGCACTCTCCTGTTTGAGCCAGCGGAACTCCATCTACAACTCCCGCGCCAGGCGCAGCATCCCTGCGGTGATCTTGCTCAGCGCCTCAGGCCCGGTGACGAACGGCGGCATGCAATAGATGTTGTGCCCGAAGGGCCGCAGGTAGACGCCCATTTCTTTGGCCCGCGCGTGGGCTTCATCGGCGGAGACGCGGTGCTCCATCTCGATGACGCCGATTGCGCCCAGCACCCGCACATCGGCCACGCCCGGCAGATCGCGCGCGGGCGCAAGCTCTGCCGCCATCTGCTCGGCAATCGCCGCCACCGTGCCGCGCCAGTCCTGTCCGGTCAGAAGGTTCAGCGATGCCATGGCCGCGGCACAGGCGAGCGGGTTCGCCATATAGGTCGGCCCATGCATGAAGATGCCGGGGTTGCCGCCGCCGATACCCTCAGCCACACGGTCATTGGTCATGGTGCAGGCAAAAGAGATATGCCCGCCGGTGAGCCCTTTGCCGAGGCAGATGATATCCGGCTCCACCGCGCAAAAGCCGGTGGCGAACAGCTCGCCGGTGCGGCCAAAGCCGGTGGCGATCTCGTCGAAGATCAGCAGGATACCGAATTCATCACACAGCGCGCGCGCCTGGTTGAGGTATTCGGGGTGGTAGAAATACATGCCGCCGGTGCCCTGCACCACGGGCTCCAGGATGAAGGCGGCGATCTTTTCGGCGTTCGCTTCCAGCACCGCGCGCAGCTCGCCCAGGCCGTTCCTTTCGGGATCATCAACCCATTCCTCGTGGATACGGACGGGCGGGCGGGAGACGAAATGCTGCACGCTCAGCGCGCCCTGGAACAGGTGGTGCATACCGGTGTCCGGATCGCAGACGCTCATCGCCTTCCAGGTGTCGCCGTGGTAGCCCGAGCGGATGGTGGCGAACTGGCTGCGCCCCGGGCGGCCTTTCGCGTGCTGGTATTGCACCGCCATTTTCATCGCCACTTCGACCGAAACCGAGCCGGAGTCGCAATAAAAGATGCGGGTGAGGCTTTCGGGCGTGACCTGCAAAAGCTTGCGGCCCAGGTCGATGGCCGGGTCATGGGTCAGCCCGCCGAACATCACATGCGGCAGGGTGTCGAGCTGGGCATGGATGGCGTCGGTGATGGCCGGGTGGCGGTGGCCGTGCATCATGCACCACCACGACGACATCGCATCGATCAGCCGGGAGCCGTCGTCCAGCGTCAGGTGCAGCCCCTCGCTCTCCTTCACCACGAAGGCGGGGCCAGGCTTTTCCACGTTGGTGTAAGGGTGCCAGAGGTGTTTCTGGTCAAACTCCAGCGGGCTGAGGGCGGACGCACTCATGCCAGCATCTCCCGGATCAGCTCCAGCTTGATGTTTTCAGCAAAGGCCCTGGCCAGAGCATCCGGCCCAGACCGGCCTTCGGGCCGGGCCGCGTCCGGCCTCAGCTCTTCAATGAACGGCAGCCGCCCCAGGTGCGGCACGTCGCCGAACTGGCATATGGTTTCCTCCACCTCCGGCGCCGCATCGCCGATGAAAGCCACCCCGATGACCGGGCAGCCGAGATCCTGCAGCGCCATCAGGGACAGCAGCGAATGGTTGATGGTGCCAAGCCGGGTGCTGGCGCAGAGGATCACCGGCGCGCCCCAGGCGGCAAAAAGGTCACAAAACAGTTCGCGCCGGTTCAGGGGCACCATCACCCCGCCCGCGCCCTCAACCACCAGAGGACCGTCGATTTCAGGCAGGCGCAGGTTCGCGGTGTCGATCTCCACCCCCTCGGCCTCGGCCGACAGATGCGGCGAGGCGGGCAGCTGCAGCAGGTATTCCTCGGTCAGCGCCGGGCGGCCCGAGAGACGGCGGACGATCTGGCTGTCTGTCTCCTCCTCCAGCCCCGATTGCACCGGCTTCCAGTAGGTCGCGCCCAGCGCCTGCACGAGGCCGGCGGAGAATACGGTCTTGCCGATGCCGGTATCGGTTCCGGTGACGATCACTGCGCTCATGCGGCGGCCTCCATCTGGCGGGCGAGGGTTTCGAACATGGCGGTGATCTCCGCCGGGGTGACGTTCAGGGTAATCGGCAGGCGCAGCCGCGCGGTGCCGCGGGGCACCGTGGGCGGGCGGATGCCGCGGATGTCGCAGCCTGCCGCCTGCATCGCGGCGGCCAACGCCATGGTACGTTTGTCGTCCCCGATGCGAACGGGGAGAATTTGGCTTTGAAAACCACTCTGACCGCAAAGCCGCTGCGCCTCGCCGTGGGCATGGCGGATATTGTCCCAGGCACGCGACTGCAGGCCAGGATTGCCCGCCAGCTCCTTCAGCGCCGCCCGCACAAGTGCGGCGTTCAGCGGCGAAGGCGCAGTGGCGTAGATGAAGCCGCGCGCCTTGTTGATCAGTGTCTCGATCAGCGCCGCGGCCCCGCAGATCAGCGCGCCGGAGGCGCCCAGCGCCTTGCCGCAGGTATGCAAGCTCAGCACCCGGGGCTGATGCGCGATGGCATGGGCCAGCCCCCGGCCCTCATCGCCAAAGACGCCGGTGGCATGGGCTTCGTCGACCACCAGCACCGCGCCCTCCGCCTGTGCCAGCGCATGGAGCGCCGCCAGCGGGGCAAGGTCGCCGTCCATGGAATAGACCGCCTCGACCGCGATCCAGACCTGGCCCTCGCCGCCCCCCGCGCGCCAATCGCGCAGCACCGCGGCCGCGCCTGCCGCGTCGTTATGAGCAAAACTGAGGGTCTCCGCCCGGCCCAGCCGCATGCCGTCGTGGCTGCTGGCGTGGATCAGCGCGTCATGCAGCACCAGATCGCCCTGCTGCGGCAGGGTGGAGAAGATTGCCAGGTTGGCGTTGAAGCCGCCGCCCATGAACAGCGCGGCTTCGGCGCCGAAAAACTCCGCGGCCTCGGCTTCCAGGCGCTGGTGTTCACTGTCGTTGCCGCGCAGCAGACGCGATCCGCCCGCCCCAACCGGCACCCCGCGGGCCAGCGCATCAGCGGCAGCGCGGCGCAGCACATCGCTGCCCGCAAGACCAAGGTAGTCGTTGGAGGCAAAATCCAACCCCTCCCGCGGCATCAGCTGCCGGTAGCGCCCGCGACTGCGCAGCGCCTCTAGTCCGCGTTCATGCCTCGGGAACGCGCTCGCCATCAGCGGCTGCCGTCACATCCGACGGCCATCGCGGTGATGCCCAGCCGGTCGAACAGCTGCTGGTCCTTGTCCTCTTCGGGGTTGTCCGCGGTCAAGAGCGTGTCGCCCACGAAAATCGAGTTGGCACCGGCAAAGAAGCACATCGCCTGCATCTCGTCCGACATATCAGTGCGGCCTGCGGACAGGCGCACGTGGGACTTCGGCATCAGGATGCGGGCCAGCGCCACGGTGCGGACAAACTCGATCGGGTCCAGCTTGGCGACGTCGGCCAGCGGCGTGTCGGCGATCGGGATCAGCATGTTCACCGGCACCGAATCCGGGTGCTCTTCCAGCGTTGCCAGTGCCAGCAGCATGTCGATGCGGTCCATCTGCTGCTCGCCCATGCCGACGATGCCGCCCGCGCAGACCTTGATGCCCGCCTCGCGCACCCGGTTCAGCGTCTCGATCCGGTCGGCGAAAGTGCGGGTGGTGATGATCTCGGAATAGTAGCGCTCCGAGGTGTCGATGTTGTGGTTGTAGTAATCAAGGCCTGCGTCGCGCAGGCGGAACACCTGGTCGTCCTCCAGCATGCCCAGCGTCATGCAGGTCTCCATGCCAAGGTCTTTCACACCCTGCACCATGGCCTCCAGCGCCGCCATGTCGCGGTCCTTGGGCGAGCGCCAGGCCGCCCCCATGCAATACCGCGTGGCGCCGCCTTCCTTGGCCTTGCGCGCCTCGGCAATCACCCGCTCCACCTCGATCAGCTTGGAGGCGGAGAGCTTGGCGCCGTTGCGGGCGGATTGCGAGCAATAGGCGCAATCCTCGGCGCAGCCGCCGGTCTTGATGCTGAGGAGCTTGGATTTCTGGACCTGGTTCGGATCGAAGTGCTGGCGGTGCACACTTTGCGCCTGGAACAGCAGATCCATCAGCGGCTGGTTGTAGATCTTCTCCGCCTCTTCGCGGGTCCAGTCGGTTCGAATGGGGGCTGCGTCCAGCATGGTGGCTCCTGTCGTGAACACCGCGTTGAGCGCGGCACCTTGGGTTTGGATTTTTATAGATAATTTCCGCCACCCCATGCAAGCAGCCAAATCGCAGCACAGGGCAACGGCGCCGAAAATCTGTTAAGTACGACATTTTAAACGGTAAAAACTATCTACAAAAATAGATGTTGACGCCTGCACCCCTCCTCCCCTAGGCCTAAAGCCACGCAGGGGAGTCCCGCCGCAGGGACTGAGAGGCGCATGGGCACGGGGGCTTTACCCGGCCGGTGGCGCGACCCTTAGAACCTGACCCAGTTGACACTGGCGTAGGAAGCTAGGACCGCACCGCCCACGCCTTGGGGCCGCTTCAAAGCAGGTGCGGACCGTCTCGCAGGCCCCCGGCGCACGTGCCCGGCCCGCAGGTTTCCCAGCCACATCTCACCTGGTGTCTTTTTGAGTGAACGGCTTGAGGAGCACCATCATGACCATCCGAACCGAGAGCAGCACGCCTGCCCCGCAGATTACCACCGGACCGCTGCCCGCCTCGCGCAAGATCCATGTCGCAGGCCAGCTGCACCCCGATATCCGCGTGCCGATGCGCGAGATCTCGACCCACCCGACCGCAGGCGAAGCGCCGCTGCCGGTCTATGACAGCTCCGGCCCCTACAGCGACCCTGAGGCGGAAATCGCGATTGCCAAGGGCCTGCCCGCGCTGCGCCGCGACTGGATCCTCGCCCGCGGCGATGTGGAGGAATACCGCGGCCGGGAGGTGAAGCCCGAGGACAACGGCTTTGCCGAAGGCGCGCGGCTGGTCGCGGAGTTCCCGGTGAAACCCGCGCCGTTGCGCGGCACGGACGGCAAGGCTCCGACGCAGCTGGCCTATGCCCGTGCCGGCGTCATCACGCCCGAGATGGAGTTCGTGGCGATCCGCGAAAACCAGCTGCGCGAGCTATCGCCTTGTCACGGCAAGCAGGACCGGGACGGCCACGACTGGGGCGCCAATATCCCCGACTACGTGACGCCGGAATTCGTGCGCTCGGAAATCGCCGCGGGCCGCGCCATCATCCCTGCCAACATCAACCACCCGGAAATCGAGCCGATGATCATCGGCCGCAACTTCCTGGTGAAGATCAACGCCAATATGGGCACCTCGGCCGTCACCTCCTCGATGGAGGAGGAAGTGGACAAGCTGGTCTGGGCGATTCGCTGGGGCGCCGACACGGTGATGGACCTCTCCACCGGCCGCAACATCCACAACACCCGCGAATGGATCGTGCGCAACTCGCCGGTGCCGATCGGCACGGTGCCGATTTACCAGGCGCTGGAAAAGGTGAGCGGCATTGCCGAGGACCTCACGTGGGAAGTGTTCCGCGACACGCTGATCGAACAGGCGGAACAGGGCGTCGACTACTTCACCATCCATGCCGGCGTGCGGCTGCACATGGTGCCGTTGACGGTAAACCGTGTGACGGGGATCGTGTCGCGCGGCGGCTCGATCATGGCGAAATGGTGCCTGCATCACCACAAGGAAAGCTTCCTCTACGAGCATTTCGAGGAGATCTGCGACATCTGCCGCCAGTATGATGTCAGCTTCTCGCTGGGCGACGGCCTGCGTCCCGGCTCCATTGCCGACGCCAATGACGAAGCCCAGTTTGCGGAGCTGGAAACCCTGGGCGAGCTGACCAAGATCGCCTGGGCCAAGGACTGCCAGGTGATGATCGAAGGCCCGGGCCATGTCGCCATGCACAAGATCAAGGAGAACATGGACAAGCAGCTGGAGTGCTGCCACGAGGCGCCCTTCTACACGCTCGGGCCCCTGACCACCGACATCGCGCCGGGCTATGACCACATCACCAGCGGCATCGGGGCGGCGATGATCGGCTGGTTCGGCTGCGCGATGCTGTGTTACGTGACCCCCAAGGAACACCTGGGCCTGCCGGACCGCGACGACGTAAAGACCGGGGTGATCACCTACAAGATCGCCGCCCATGCGGCGGACCTCGCCAAGGGGCTGCCGGGCGCCCAGCGCCGCGACGATGCGCTCAGCCGCGCGCGCTTCGAATTCCGCTGGGAGGATCAGTTCAACCTCTCCCTCGACCCCGAGACCGCGCGGGAGTTCCACGACCAGACCCTGCCCAAGGAAGCCCACAAGGTCGCGCATTTCTGCTCCATGTGCGGGCCGAAGTTCTGCTCCATGCGGATCAGCCACGACATCCGCGCCGAGGCGCAGAAGGAGGGCATGGAGGCGATGGCCGCCAAGTTCCGCGAGGGCGGCGAATTATACGTACCCGCGCCCGAACCTGCGGAGCCGGCCGAATGATCACTATCGCCGGGGGCGGCCTGGCCGGCCTTGCCTGCGCTTACGAGCTGGCGCAGAGGGGGGTGGCGGTTACCGTCTATGAGCGCGCAACGAGCATCGGTGCAGAAAGCGTTTCCCGCTTTGCCGGCGGCATGCTCGCCCCCTGGTGCGAACGTGAAAGCGCGGAAGCGGAGGTTGTCACCCTCGGCAGCCGCGCCTTCGGCTGGTGGGCCAGGATCACCCCGGTGCACAGGCGCGGCACGCTGGTGGTGGCGCCTGCCCGCGACCGTGCCGAGCTCACCCGTTTTGCCCGCCGTACCGCCAATTTCCAGCTGCTGCGCGCGCCGCAGATAGCCGCACTGGAACCGGCGCTGGCAGGGCGGTTCGCCACCGGGCTGCACTTCGCGGAGGAAGCGCATCTCGACCCGCGCCGCGCACTCAGCGATCTAGCGGCCAAGGTGCAGGAAATGGGGGTGGATATCCGCCTCGCCACCCCCGCACCCCAAGGTGTGACGCTCGACTGCACCGGCATGGCGGCGGGGCTCCCATCGTTACGCCCGGTGCGCGGCGAGATGGCGGTGCTGCACTGCCCGGACGTGGAGTTCACCCGCACGCTGAGGCTTCTGCATCCGCGGATGCCGCTCTATCTCGTGCCGCGCGGCGGCGGCCGCTACATGATCGGCGCCACCATGATCGAAAGCAGCTCGGACCGGCCGGTGAGCCTGCGTTCGCTCAGCGAACTCCTCAGCGCCGCTTTTGCCCTGCACCCTGGCCTTGCCGAAGCCGCGGTGGTGGAGACCGGTGCCGGCCTGCGCCCCGCCTTCCCCGGCAACCTCCCGATGGTGCTGGAGAAAGACGGCACGCTCTACCTCAACGGGCTTTACCGGCACGGCTTCCTGCTGGCGCCCGCCATGGCCGCCCAGGTGGCGGACCGCCTGATACCGGAGATCTGCGATGAAGATATTCGTGAACGCGCAACCCTGTGAAATCGCCGCCGCCACCCTGGCCGCGGCGCTGGACGAGCTGGGCTTTGCCAGCTCCGCCACCGCAACCGCGCACAACGGGCGGTTTGTGGCCTATGAGGACCGGGAGGAAACACCGCTGGCCGAAGGCGACCGGCTGGAGGTTCTGGCCCCGATGCAAGGAGGCTGAGATGCTGCTGTACGGACAAGAATTAACTTCACGCCTGCTCCTCGGTACGGCGCAATACCCCTCCCCCGCCACGCTCTCCGCTGCGATCGCAGCCAGCGGCACAGGCGTTGTTACCGTCTCGCTCCGGCGGGAGACCGCGGGCGGTTCGGGCGCGGGGTTCTGGGACCTGCTGAAGGACACCGGCTGCCGCATCCTGCCCAACACCGCGGGCTGCCATTCCGTTCAGGAGGCGGTGACCACTGCCCACATGGCCCGCGACCTGTTCGCCACACCTTGGATAAAGCTGGAGGTGATCGGCCATGCCGACACGCTGCAGCCGGATGTTTATGGCCTGGTGGAGGCCGCGCGCATCCTCAGCGAGGACGGCTTTCAGGTCTTCCCCTATACCACCGACGATCTGGTGGCGGGCGAGAAGCTGCTGGAAGCGGGTTGCGAAGTGCTGATGCCCTGGGGCGCCCCGATCGGCTCGGGCCAGGGCCTGCGCAACCCGGACGGGCTGCGCGCGATGCGGGCGCATTTCCCCGGCGTGCCGCTGGTCGTCGACGCAGGGATCGGGCGGCCCTCGGATGCGGCTGAGGCGATGGAACTGGGAATGGACGCTGTGCTGCTCAACACCGCTGTGGCCAAGGCGGGCGACCCGGTGCGCATGGCGGAGGCGATGGCGCAGGCGGTTCAGGCGGGGCGCGCGGGCTTCGAGGCCGATCCAATGGAGCGGCGCGACATGGCGGTGCCTTCGACCCCGGTGCTGGGCCTGGCGGAGCTGGCATGATGGAGCGTTTCTACCTGATCGCGGGCCATGTCGGCCGGCTGGAACTGCTGGTGCCGCATGGCGTGAAGCTCGTGCAGCTGCGGATCAAGGATCAGCCCGAGTCCGAGGTCCGCCGCCAAATCGCCCGCGCCCGCGACTTCTGCGCGGTCCACGATTGCCAACTGGTGGTGAACGATCATTGGCAGGCGGCGCTGGATCTGAACTGCGGCTTTGTGCACCTCGGCCAGGAGGACATGGACAGCGCCGACTTGGGCGCGCTGCGCCGCAAGGGCGTGCGGCTTGGCCTCTCCACCCATGACGAGGCGGAGCTGGAGCGGGCGCTCTCGGCCAGTCCGGATTACGTCGCGCTGGGGCCGGTCTACCGGACCCTGCTGAAGCAGATGAAATGGGCGCCGCAGGGGCTGGAGCGGGTTTCGCGCTGGAAGCAAATGGCGGGGAAGACGCCGCTGGTCGCGATTGGCGGGCTTACGCCGGAGCGGCTGCCGGGGGTCTTTGCCGCGGGGGCCGACAGCGCCGCGGTGGTGACCGATATCCAGACCGCCGGAGACCCCGAGGCGCGCACGCGGCTCTGGGTCGGGGCCTGCCGGGCATGAGCCGCTACGCGCGGCAGATGGCGCTGCCCGAGGTGGGCCCCGAGGGCCAGGCGCGGCTTGCCCGCGCGCATGTGCTGGTGGCGGGGGCTGGAGGGCTAGGCTGCCCGGTGCTGCAATATCTGGCCGGCGCAGGCATCGGCGAGATCACCGTGATGGACCCGGATGTTGTGGAGGAAAGCAACCTGCACCGCCAGCCGCTCTACACAATGGAGGACGTCGGCCAGTACAAGGCCGAGGCCGCCCGCCGCCGCCTGCTGGCCGCCAACCCAGGGGTACGGCTGCATCCGCACGCCCGAGCGCTCGACGCAGCCAACGCCGGCCAGGCGGTGCGCCACGCCGATCTGGTGGTGGATGCCGCGGACAGTTTTGCGGTCTCCTATATCCTGTCGGACGAATGCTTTGCGCAGGGCAAGCCGCTGATCTCGGCTTCGGTCCTGGGACAAAGCGGCTATGCCGGGGGCTTCTGCGGCGGCGCGCCGTCGCTCAGGGCGGTGTTCCCGGATCTGCCCGCGCAGGCCGCGACCTGTGCCAGCGCCGGGGTGATGGGGCCTGCAGTGGGCATGATCGGCGCGCTGCAGGCGCAGATGGCGCTTCAGGTGCTTTTGGGCCAGATGCCCTCGCCGCTGGGACAGATGTTCACCCTGCGGCTTGGGTCGCTGGAGCTGGGGGGGTTTCGCTTCGATGAGGCCACCGAGCCGGCCCGCCCCCTGCCCTTCACTGCCGCGGCGCTGCTCACGCCGGAGGATCTGGCGGTGGAGCTGCGCGATACCGTTGAGGCGCCGCTGCCCGCGGTGCCCGGCGCGCTGCGGCTGCCGCGGGAGGCGCTGTCCACCGCTGCACTGCCCCGGGACCGGCGTATCGTGCTGTGCTGCCACTCGGGCCTGCGCGCCTGGGGTGCGGCAGCGGAGCTGCGGGCGGCGGGCTATGACAGCCTCGCCCTGCTGGCCGCCGGGGCCGGCGCATGACGGCGATCCTGGCGGCAGGGGGCACCGATTCCAGCGGCGGCGCCGGGCTCACCCGGGATGCGGCGATGGCTGCAGCGCTGGATGTCACCCTGCGCCCGGTGGTCACCGCCGTGACGGCGCAAACGGATCAGGCCGTGGAGGCCGTCTATCCGGCCGCCCCCGAAGAAGTGACCGCGCAGGTCTATGCGGCGCTCGCCACATCACCCGTGCCGGGGGCGGTGAAGCTTGGCATGATCGGCGCGCCCGGGCTGGCCGCAACCCTCGCGGAGGTATTGCCAACGGAGCTTCCGCTGGTGCTGGACCCGGTGCTGAAGTCAAGTTCCGGCGGGGCGCTGATGCTGGCGGACGGCTTTGGCGGGCTTTTGCACAGGGCCATGCTGATCACGCCGAACCTGCCGGAGCTGGCAGCGCTGTCCGGCCGTAGCGGCTGCGTTGAGGCGCAGGCGGCTGCATTGCTGGCGGCCGGCGCGCAGGCGGTGCTGGTCAAGGGCGGTCACGCCTTCGGCCGCGAAAGCACCGACCTTCTGTTCACCGCCGCTGGCGCGGAACACGCCTTTGCCGCACCGCGGCTGGCGGTGTCGCGGCGCGGAACGGGATGCAGCCTCGCCACCGCGATTGCCTGCTATCTGGCGAAAGGCGCGCCGCTGCCGGAGGCCTGCCGCGCCGCCAAATCCGCGGTGCACCGCTGGCTGCAAGGCTGATCCCGCCCCTCTCAGGGACTTTCCCCGGACTTTCCCCGGCGGCAGGTCGCTCAAGGACAATTCCGGCGCCGTATTTGAGGCGCAGCGCAGGGGTGGCTCAGCTACAGGCTCACCTCACCGGCCAACCTCCCCTTGCGCCGTCTGCCCCTGCCCCTTCCTCAGACCGTGAGACATGAGCGAACTCACCCGCCTCAGCGCCCTTGAGATGGCCACCCGCCTGCGCGCAGGCACCCTCTCCACGCGCGCCCTGCTGGACGCCCACCGCGCCCGCACCGAGGAAGTGAACGGCGGCATCAACGCCTTTATCACGCTGGGCTGGGCAGCGGCCGGGGCGCACGCCGATGAGCTGGACGCGATGGCAGCGCGGGGCAGCTTCGCAGGCCCGCTGCACGGGCTGCCGGTGGCGGTCAAGGACATCTTCGAGACCCGGGGCCTGCGCACCACCTGGGGGTCGAGATCGTTCGAGCACCACGTGCCGGGCTTTGATGCGCTGCATGTGGCCCGGCTGCGGACAGCGGCCTGCCGGAGGACTGGCGCACCGTGACGCTTACGCCGCCGCTGGAGCTGCCCAGCCTCTCGATCCCCTGCGGCACCTCGCGCGACGGCATGCCGGCGGGGCTGCATATCGCGGGCCCGCGCGGATCGGACTCGCGGCTGTTGCGCTTTGCCCGCAGCCTGGAGCGGGGCCTGCGCGACTGACCCGGCGCTTCAGAGCACGTTCAGCGTCGCCTTCACCCGGTCCATCACCACGGAGGTATTGAAGCGGCTGATGTTGGATTCATCAAAGAAATACTCCTGTGTGAAGGCTTCGTATTCCTTGATGTCCGCGACCGTCAGGATCAGCAGGAAGTCCGCCTCCCCCGTGGTGTAGTAGCATTGCTGCACGGCCGGGGCCTGGCGCATCCGGCGCTTGAAAGCGTCCAGATGCGCGCGGCTTTCGCGCTCCAGCACCACTTCGACGATCACGGTCATTTCCCGGCCCAGCTTGGCGGGGTTCAGCACCGCGATCTCGCGCTCGATCACGCCGCTGTTGCGCAGTTTCTGCAGCCGCTTCTGGACCGCTGCGGGCGATAGGCCGACATCCTGGCCGATGGTCTCGGCGGTGAGGCGGGCGTTGTGCTGCACCAGTTGCAGGATCTCCTCGTCCTTGGCGTCCAAAATCCGTTCCTCCTCGCACGCGTCCTGCCCGGCGATGAATTTTGTCGCGCGGCGCCGGTATCCTACCACCCCGCCGCCTGAATGTCCGGTATTGTTGCAGCAGGCCCGGCACAAGCGGGGCGGAGCCAGGCGGGAGGCGGCGGATGCGGCTGGACTATGAGACGGATGCAGGGCTGGGCGCGCGCGCGGCGCTGGGGCTGATCGTGCTGGCAGCGGATGAAACGCTGGAGGCGGAGAGCGCCCGGCTGACCCGGCTGCCCGGCGTTGCGCTCTATCACAGCCGCATCCCGATGGCGCCGGTGGTGAGCCCGGAGACGCTGACCCGCATGGCCGCCGATCTGCCCGCAGCGGCGGGGCTTTTGCCCGGGCCGGCCGCGCGCGGGGTGATCGGCTATGGCTGCACCTCGGCGGCGGCGGTGATCGGCTCGGAAAACGTCGCCCGCGCCATCCGCACCACCTGTCCCGAGGCCCGCGTGACCGACCCGTTGGCCGCACTGATCGCAGCCGGACGGCACCTCGGGGTGCGGCGGCTCGGGTTTCTCAGCCCCTACGCGGCGCAAGTCTCGCTGCGGCTGCGGGAGCGGCTGGCGGAGGCCGGGTTCGAGATCGCCGCCTTCGGCTCCTTCGAGGCCGAGGACGACCGCGTGGTAGGCCGGATCACGCCGGAGGCCATCGCCGCCGGCGCAATCCAGGTCGCGGAGGCCGCACCTTGCGACGCGCTGGTGATCTCCTGCACCAGCCTGCGCTGCCTGGACGTGATCCCGCAAATCGAGGCGCAGACCGGCCTGCCGGTGCTGACCAGCAACCAGGCACTGGCCTGGCACATGCTGCGGCTGGCGGGTGTGGAAGACCGGCAGCCGGAATTCGGTAGGCTGTTGGCCTGAACGGGCGCCGGGGGCCTCAGAACCTCAGCGACAGGCAGGACATGCCGCCGTCTAGCTTGGCGCAATCGGTGTTGTCGATCTCCACCACCTCGTAGCCTTCGCGTGTCAGCATCTCCGCCGTGCGCGGAAAGCCCGCCGCCATCAGCACCAGGTTGTTGAAGCGGATCGCGTTGGCCGCGGCCTCCTCGCCCTCGGGGGTGCGCAGCACCCGGTAGCCTTCAAAACAGCCCGAGGCATCGAGCCGCTTGGTGGCCAGAATGGTCTCGTCATCCATCAGCGAGCAATCGGTCTTGAAGTGCAGGACACCCTCCGGCGTGAACACCTCGCGCAGGGGGCGGCCCCATTCGGCGCAGATCTCGGCGAGCTCGGCCACGCCCGCAGCATCGGTGCGGGCAGAGCGGCCGACCAGCACCTCGCGGCCGGTGAACAGGATGTCGCCGCCCTCGATATGACCGGGGCCGCGGATTGCGCGCACGTCGTCAAAGCAACGGCGGATCGCGGGGGCCATCTCCGCCACCTCTCCCATGCGCGAGGGCGCGCCGGGGCGCATCAGCACCGCGCCTTCGGGCAGGCAGAGCGCGGTATCCTCAACAAAGACCGAATCGGGGAAATCCGCGAGAGGCGGCAGTTCGATCACCTCGGCCCCGGTGCTTTTCAGCGCGGCGGCGTAGGTCTCATGCGCCTTCAGCATGGTTGTGAGGTCCGGGGTGCCGGTGTCCTCGGCGCGAAGGCCCTCGACGATTGAAGGCGCGGGGCGGCGGATGATGGCGCGGGTGAAGTCAATTGCGGGGTTTGTCATTTGTGGTCAATCCTTTGCGGGTATGAACTGCGGCGCGGCGACTTCCACCAGACTGGGGCCGTCGTGCCGGGCGGCGGCAGCCAGTGCTCCGGCGGCCGCTTCCGGCGTGGCGTCGCAGCGGCTGTAGGGGATGCCGAAGGAGGCGGCGGCGGCCTGGAAATCCGGCGGGGCCGGATCGCAGCCCACAACAGTGACGCCCGCATCCTGCATCGCCGTGGCGATCTCGCGGTAGCCGCTGTTGTTCCAGATCACGAAGGTGATGGGCAATTTTTCGTCCACCGCGGCCATCACCTCAGGCAGGGAGAACTGGGCGCCGCCGTCGCCTGCCAGGCAGATCACCCGCGCCTTGGGGTCCGCAATAGAGGCGCCGATGGCTGCCGGGATCGCATAGCCCAGCGCACCGTAGCCGGTGGCGGCGTTGAACCAGCCCCCCGCGCGGTCGTGATCGTAATAGAGGTTGCCCGCATAGATCGGCTGGGTGGAATCCCCCACAATCAGCGCGCCAGGCACCGCATCGCGCATCGCCTCCAGGGTGGCGGCCAGCGCGCGGTAGTCCGGGCCAATCTCCGCCAGCGCGGCGTCGCGGGTCCGGGCGGCACGGGCGGCGCCGCCGTGGTTTGCAGGGTTCTGCGGCAGCAGACCCAGGAGCGCCTCCAGCACCGTCGCGGCCGTCGCCTCGATCGCGATTTCCGCCGGGTGGCGGGCCAGCTGCGCGGGACAGACATCCACGCGGATCAGCGCGCCCAGCGGCGGCATGCGGCCGGTGCCGTACATGTCGTAATCGGTGGGCCCGAGCTCGGTGCCCAGCGCCAGAACCGCGTCGGCCCCGGCAATAAGGTTGCGCACCGCTTCGAGGCTAGGGCTTGCGGGGACGCCCAGCGGATGGCCGAACATCACGCCGCGGGCGTTCACGGTCTGCACCACCGGGGCGTCCAGCCGCTCGGCCAGCGCCCGCAGCGCCGCGCCGTCGCGCCGGGCGCCGCCGCCTGCGAGGATCACCGGCCGCTCCGCCCGGGCGAGCCGCGCGGCGGCCTGTTCCAGCAAGGCGGGGCCGGGGCCGGGCCGGGCCGGCCGGCTGTCGACTAGGGCTGCGTGATGTGCCTCCCCCGCAACATCCAGCGGTATCTGGATATGCGCCGGGCCGGGCCGGCCGTCCGCAAAGGGCGCAAAGGCGCGCTCCAGCGCGGGCAGCAGATCGCCAGGCGCCGCCACATGCTCGGACACCAGCGCCACGGTGGAGGCCAGCGCGTGCTGGTCCGGCAGTTCGTGCAGATGGCCAAGCCCGCGGCCGATGCTCGCCTGCCGGTTCACGCCGGAGACCACCAGCATCGGCACCGAATCGGCGCGCGCCTGCGCCATCGCCGTGAGCGTGTTGGTCAGCCCTGGCCCGGTGATCACAAAGGCCACCCCCGGCTTGCCCGAAACCCGCGCATAGCCATCCGCCATGAAGCCCGCACCCTGTTCGTGGCGCGGCGTCACATGCCGCAGCCCGGACTGCGCCAGCCCGCGGTAGAGCTCCACCGTATGGACGCCCGGAATACCAAAGACGGTGTCCGCGCCGCGCGCTTTCAGCGCGGCCACCAATGCTTCGCCGGTGCTGGTCATGCCGCGTTCCTTTTCAACTCGTCTGCATGGGCCACGATGCGATCGATCGCTGCGTCGAATTTCCCGTCATCAATTGTCAGCGCCACCCGGACCCAGGTTGGCAGGCTCTCCCCGAAGGAGGCGCCGGGCATCACCGCAACGCCGCCGTTCTCCAGAAGGTCGAGCGCGTAGGCCTCGCCTGTGAGGCCGGTGCAGGCCACATCGACCATCGCGAACATCCCCGCGTCGGGGCGGTGCACAGTGAAACCGGTATCCCGCTGCAGCCGTTCGGCGAGCAATGCTGCGCGGGCGGCAAAACGCGCGCTCATCCCCGGCGCCACAGGCGAGCCGTCGCGCACCGCCCGTTCGGTCATGTCCGCGATGAAGGGCTGGTTGCCGAAGAGCATCGTCTCCGACACCGGCAGCAGCGCGTTGCAAAAGGCCTCGGACGCAATACACCAGCCGCTGCGGAAGCCCGGCGCGGCGTGGGATTTGGAAATCGAGGAGACCGCGATCACCCGCTCCGCCAGGTCTGGATCGGCAAGCGGCGAGGTGAAGGCGGCGCCCTCGAAGATCAGCTGCTCATAGACTTCGTCCGAGATGATCCAGAGGTCATGCTTGCGGGCCAGCGCGCCAATTCCGGCGATGTCCTGCGGCGTCAGAATCGCGCCTGTGGGGTTATGCGGCGTGGTCAGCAGGATCGCGCGGCTGCGTGGGGTGATGCGGGCGGCAAGGTCCTCGGCCTGCATCCGGAAGCCCGCCTCGGGGCGCAGCGGCACCGGTACCATGGCGGCACCCGAGGCCCGCACCACGCCCTCGTAGGTCGCATACATCGGATCGCCCACCAGCACCTCGTCACCGGGGCCCGCGACACCTGCCATCACCGCATAAAGCGCGGTCTGGGTGCCGGGGAAGCAAAGCACGTTGCCGGGCCCGAAAGCACGGCAGCGGGTGCGGGTGTAATACTCCGCCAGCGCGCGGCGCAGGCCGATCTCGCCGCGGCCGTCGGAATAGCCGGTGCGCCCGGCCTGCATCGCCTGCACGGCCGCCTGCATCAGCGCGGGCGGCGTCGGCACATCCGGCTCGCCAATGGTCATCTCGATCAGGTCGGCGCCTGCGGCGGCCATCGCGCGCGCCTTCAGGTGCACTTCCCACTTGTCGCCGCCCAGCCCCGCCAGGCGTTCGGTTATCGCAGTCGTTCTCATGGCCGTTCCGCCTTCTGTTGCAAGTCGAGTCCAATAATTGCGCCGATCGAATCAAGTCCGATGTCCGGCAGCTCGCCCGGCTCAAACGCCTCCGGCAGGGCGCCGCCCTCCAGCCACAGCCCGTCGATCACCGCGTTGCAGGCCGTGGCGAGGCGGCGCGCCTGGGCTGGCGCTGCCGGCTGCCCCGCCTCCTCCAGCGCCGCGCGGATCAAGTCTTCGAGCCGGTCGCGGAAGTCGGCATAGGTGCGCGCGTGGGTGGCCCGCATCTGCGGGTCGCGCTGCACCTTGTTGAGGAAGCTGGCCCAGAGCGCGATCGAGCGCGGGTCCACCACCGGCGCCGTCAGAGAAGCCACCACGAAGGCCGTGAGCCGCTCCCGGGCCGGACGCTCATCGCCCGCCGCGGGTGCCGCGGTGAGATCGGTCATGAAGGTCATGTGATGCTCGTAGGCCGCGGCGATCAGCTCCTCCTTGGAGGAGAAATAATGCCGGATCAGCCCCTGTGTGACCTCTGCCCGCTCGGCAATGGCGCGCACGGTGGCGCCGCGCACGCCCTTCTCCGCCACCAGCGCCAGCGCCGCCTCGATCAGCGCCAGCTTGCGCTGCTCCGGCGTCTCGCGCCTGAATTTGCGGCGGTCTTCGCTCACGGGCGGATCCTTTCGCGGGCCGTGGAAATTATACACTTGCATAATTACTGGGGTTCGGCCTTACTACAAGCCGAAAAGTGAGGAAGCCGGAAGATGCCCACCGCCGCCAGAGCCGCGCCGCTGTCAGAGCCTGTTACCGACCCCGCCCCGCGTGAAGAGGCAATCCGGGTGGAGGGGCTCCACAAGTCCTTCGGAACCCTGGAAGTGCTGAAGGGCGTGTCACTCACGGCGCAGAAGGGCGATGTGGTGGCGGTGATTGGCGGCAGCGGCTCGGGCAAGTCGACGATGCTGCGCTGCATCAACTTCCTGGAAACGCCCAGCGCGGGCCGCATTGTGATCGGCGGCGAGGAGGTGGCAATGCGCTCCGATGGCGCGCCCTCGGACCGGCGCCAGATCGAGCGCATCCGCACCCGGCTGGCGATGGTATTCCAGCAGTTCAACCTTTGGACCCACCGCACGCTTCTGGAAAACGTGATCGAGGTGCCGGTGCATGTGCTGAAGATGCCCCGCGCCGAAGCCATCGAGCGCGCCCGCACCCTGCTTGCCCGCGTCGGGCTGGAGGGCAAGGCGGAGAGCTTCCCGGCCTATCTCTCGGGCGGCCAGCAGCAGCGCGCGGCGATCGCGCGGGCGCTGGCGGTGGACCCTTCGGCGATGCTGTTTGACGAGCCGACTTCGGCGCTGGACCCGGAACTGGTGGGCGAGGTGCTGCAAGTGATCCGCGGCCTTGCGTCCGAGGGGCGCACCATGCTGCTGGTCACGCATGAGATGAAGTTTGCCTGCGAAGTCGCGGACCACGTGGTGTTCCTGCACCAGGGCCGGATCGAGGAGCAGGGCGCGCCGGAGGATGTCTTTGGCAACCCGCAGTCGGAGCGGCTGCGCAAGTTCCTGGCATCCGTGCACTGAGACAGGAGCCGGAACCGGTGCCGGGAACGGCACGAAAAGCAAAAAATCGATAACAAGCAAGACCATACAACAGGGAGAGAAAAGATGGAACTCAAGGCACTTTTGAGCGCAGCCGCTGCCGCGGCGGCACTGACCGCGGGCGCGGCGGCCGCCGAACAAGTGAAGATCGGCATCGCCGCCGAGCCCTACCCGCCCTTCGCCTCGCCCGACTCCGCGGGCAATTGGACCGGCTGGGAGATCGAGGTGATCGGCGCGGTTTGCGCGGCCGCCGCGCTGGACTGCGTGATTACTCCCGTCGCCTGGGACGGCATCATCCCCTCGCTCACCGGCCAGCAGATCGACGCGATCATGGCCTCCATGTCGATCACCGAGGAGCGGATGAAGACCATCGATTTCAGCGAACCCTACTACAACACTCCGGCAGTAATTGTCGCTGACAAGTCGCTTGAGATCGTGCCCACCCCGGCCTCTCTGGCGGGCAGGATCGTCGGCATCCAGGCCGCCACCATCCATCAGGCCTATGCGCAGGAATACTTCAAGGACGCCGAGCTGCGCGTCTACCAGACCCAGGACGAGGCCAACCAGGACCTGTTTGCGGGCCGCATCGACGCCACCCAGGCGGACAGCATCGCGATGGCCGATTTCGTCGCCTCCGACGCGGGCGGCTGCTGCGAGATCAAGGGTGCCGTCGCAGATGACCCGGCGATCCTCGGCCGCGGCGTGGGCGCCGGTGTGCGCAAGGGCGACGACGCGCTGCGCGAAGCGCTGAACAAGGGTATCGCGGCGATCTTGGCCGATGGCACCCATGAGGCGATCACCGCCAAATACTTCACCACCAGCATCTACTAAGGCGCTGGCGTGAATACTGTCCTCGACATGCTCGGCCTGGCGCAGAGCGCAGAGCTGCTGTCGCTCTCCCCGCCCGGCTGGGGGGCCAACCTGCTGCGCGGGCTGGCGAATTCCCTGCAAATCGCCTTTGGCGCCTTCGGGATGGGGCTGGTGATCGGGCTGTTGGGGGCCTATGGCAAGCTATATGGCGGGAAGGTCACGCGCGACCTTCTCGCCATTTACACCACCGTGATCCGGGCGGTGCCCGAACTGGTGCTGATCCTGATCCTCTATTACGTGGGCAGCGACCTCATCAACAAGCTGTCCGCCGCGATGGGCGGCGGCCGGGTGGAGATCAGCGGCGTTGCCGCGGGGATCGGGGTCCTGGGTGTCGTTCAGGGCGCCTATGCGACCGAAGTGCTGCGCGGCGCGATTCAGGCGGTGCCCGCGGGCCAGATCGAGGCAGCACGGGCCTACGGCATGCCCGGTTTCATGATCATGCGCCGGGTCACCATCCCCGCGATGATGGCCTTTGCCACACCGGGGCTGGCGAATCTCTGGCTGATCGCCACCAAGGATACCGCGCTGCTGGCCATCGTGGGCTTTTCCGAGCTGACACTGGAAACCCGCCAGGCCGCGAGCAGCACGCGGGCCTATTTCACCTTCTTCCTTGCAGCGGGCGCGCTCTACCTGCTGGTCACGCTCTGTTCCGGCGCGGTTTTTGCCCGGATCGAGAAATGGGCACGCCGCGGCCAGCCCTCGCTGAAGGAGGCGCGCGGATGAGCGGGCTGCGCGACCTTTTTCAACCGCACCGGATCGCGCTCTTGGCGCTGTTTGCGCTGTTGGTCATCTGGTGCGCCGTCTCGCTGCGCTGGGACTGGATCCCGGAATATGCGCCGCTGATCCTGGAGGGCATGTGGCGCACCGTCTGGATCCTGGCGGTGACCACGGTGCTGGGCTTCCTGCTGGCGGTGCCCCTGGGTCTCGCGCAGGCGGTGGGGCCCTGGTACCTGGCGGCACCTGCGCGGGCCTTCTGCACGGTGATCCGGGGCACGCCGCTGCTGTTGCAGATCTGGCTGCTGTATTACGGGCTGGGGTCGCTGTTTCCGCAATTTCCCTGGATCCGCTCCTCGGAGCTTTGGCCCTACCTCCGGCAGGCCTGGCCCTATGCGGTGCTGGCACTGACGCTTTCTTACGCCGGCTATGAAGGCGAGGTGATGCGGGGCGCCTTCTCCAATGTCGCCAAGGGCCAGCTGGAGGCGGCAAAATCCTTCGGCATGCCGCGCTTCACCCTGTTCCGGCGGATCTGGCTGCCGCAGGCGGTGCGCAACGTGCTGCCGACGCTGGGCGGCGAGACCATCCTGCAGCTCAAGGCCACGCCGCTGGTTGCCACCATCACGGTGATTGAGATCTACTCAGTCTCCTCCCGGGTCCGGGCCGATACCTTCGTGGTCTACGAGCCGCTGTTGCTGCTCGCGGTCTTCTACATGGCGGTGGCCGGGCTGATCTCGCTGGCCTTCCGGCGGCTGGAGCGGCAGGTCCCCGCCCGCTAGGGCGGCGGCTGAGACGTGTATTTCAGCGCGTGGGTCACCGAAAACCCGTGCAGCATGGTCGACAGCAGGATGGTCAGCCCGATCAGCGCCCAGATCTGCGGCTCGTTCACGAACTCCATGTGCAGACCGGCATAGCACAGGTAGTAGATCGAGCCGATCCCCCGCACTCCGTAGACCGAGACCACCAGCCGGTCGCTCCGCTCCAGACGGCAGCCGGCCAGCGAAAGCCAGCCCGCCAGCGGCCGCACCACCACGATCATCAGCACTGAAAACAGCACCAGCCCCGGCGTCAGCTCGCTGAAAAGCACCGGCAAAACGCAACCCAGCCCCACCAGCAAGATCGCAGTGAGCGCATGTTCGATGGTTTCGCAGAAGTCGTGCAGGCGGCGATGAAACCTGTGCCCGCTCTCCACCCGCCGCATGGTCAGCCCCATGACTGCGACCGAGATGAAGCCATAACCCTCCGCCATCTCGGTGGAGCCGTAGCACAAGAGAACCCCGGCCAGCGCCACCACCCCGGATCCGGTATCGGCAAGCGCTGACTGCCGCGGGATCACAAAAAGAATCTGCGCCAGAACCCAGCCGCCGCCCATCCCCATGACCGTGCCGATGCCGATCCGGTAGGCAACATCCACCAGCAGCCATTCGCTAAGCCAGCCCGCCGGGTTCAGCCCTTGTGCCGCCACCAGCAGGCCCAGGTAAACAAAGGGAAAGGCCAGACCGTCGTTCAGTGCCGCTTCGGTGGTGAGGGTGAAGCGCACGGGGTGCTCGTCACCTTCCTGCGGCGGGCCGACCTGCACGTCGCCCGCCAGCACCGGATCGGTCGGCGACAGCACCGCCCCGACCAGAAGCGCGCCCGCCACCGTCATGCCCGCCAACCCCAGCCCCAACAGCGCCGCGGACAAGATGGTGATCGGCATGCCCACCAGCAAAAGCCGCACCGTCGGCCCCCATTTCTTCCAGGGCCGCAGATCATCCAGCCTTAGGCCAGAGGCAAAGAGCGCCACCAGAACCGTCAGCTCGCTGACCACCTCCCAGGGTTTCGGGGTCTCGCGAGGGTCGGGCAGCGCCGGAAACTGCGGCACCAGGAAATACAGCCCCATGCCCAGAAGTATCAGCAGCGGCGCCGCCACGGGTTCACGCGTGGAGAAGAACCGCGGCACCCAATGGGCGAGGATGATCACCGCCCCGACACCCGCCATCAGAATGTGGTAGGGAGACAAGCTGAAAAAGGAATGCGCGTCCATTGATCCTCCGCAATCGGATGTCCCGGGCAATCCCCGCCGAGCCTAGCAAGCCGCGCCGCGCTTGTCCCCTGCCGCCTGCCGGAAGCTGGCTGCCGCCCTGCCCCGCAAAGCGCTTGGAATCGGAAAACGGGCGGCCCGCTGGGGCCGCCCGTCTGCTCCTGTCCGCCGCGTTCAGAGCGTGCGGATGAAATCGTCCACCTCGCGGCGCGCCTCTTCCTTGGTGCGGCCGTATTTGTGCTGGATCTTGCCTTCCAGCACCTCGCGGTCGCCGGCAACTTCTTCGACCTCATCATCGGTCAACTCACCCCATTTGGAGCGCACGTTGCCCTTCATTTCTTTCCATTTGCCTTTGACTTCATCCCAATTCATGGCTGTCTCCTTTTCTGCCGGGGATACCCTCCGGCCGTTGTTTGCATTGAAATAACGATCATCCTGGGCGAGAGTTCCTTGGGTTGCACAGTTTGGCCGGTGCCTGCGCGGTTTCCCGCCGGGATGCCACATTGGACCCGTGAAGGGAGACACAATGATCTTTGCGCTGGCTGGGCTCGCCGTGCTGCTCTTTGCCGGGCTCGACTTCCTGCTGACGACCACCGGCATTACCGACCGCAAACTGCCGTCGCGCTGGGTGGCGGCGGCGGTCTGGAAAGGGCTGGCGCGGCTCTTGCCCTCGGCGGGCTGGAGCCGCACTGCGATCGGGCCGCTGGTGATGACGTCGATCGCGGTATTCTGGATTGTCATGGTGGCGCTTGGCTGGCTCCTGGTGTTCCAGGCCTCGGCAGAGGCGGTGCTCCTGACCGACAGCAAGCTGCCCGCAGGCCCGGCTCTGGACCTCGCCTTTGCCGGCAAGGCGCTGTCGACCCTTGGCGGCGGCATGGCACAGGCGGGCGGGACCATGTGGGAGCTGATTACCGTGGTGGTAGGCGTCAATGGCATGGTGGTGCTGACGCTGTCAGTGAGCTTTGTGCTGAACACCACGCAGTCGGTGACGCTGGGCCGGGCCTTTCTCGCTGCGGCGGAGGCGCGGGCCGAGCTGGGGCAGGACCGCAGCGGCGCGCTGGACACTCTGGCGCAGCTGACCGCCAACCTGCACAGCCAGCCGCATGCGCTTTATTTCTCCACCGCCGACCCTGAGCGCCGCCTGCCCGAGGGGCTGCTGCGCTATGCCCGCGCCTGGCATGCCGAACGCGGCACCCTCACCGGGCTGCGGGTGATCCTGAGCGGGCTGCCAAATTTCGACGCCACGGACTGCGGGACCGATGCGGAGTTCCTGGATGCGCTGGCGGCCTGGTCGCAGGGCTACGTCTGGAAAGAGGAGGGCGCGCGCCGCCGGGGCGGCTAGGCGGCGTTGCCGGCCCCGGCCAGCATCCGCGCGGCCAGCCGCAGGTCGGACTCGAACAGCGCCTCAGCCGCGTCGCGTTCCCCAGGGGACTGCTGGCGCAGCAGGAAAGCCGGGTGCAGGGTGATCAGCACCGGCAGGCCCGCGGCAGTATGCTCCACAGTGCCGCGCCGCGCGGTCACGCCGCCGCCCTCTCCCAAAAGCGCACCCGCCGCCGTGGCGCCCAGCGCGAGCGCCAGCCGGGGCTGCACCTGCGCAAGCTCGGCCTCCAGCCACCATTTGCAATGCGCCACCTCGGAGGCATCCGGGCGCTGGTGCAGCCGCCGCTTGCCGCGGGGCTTGAACTTGAAGTGTTTCACTGCGTTGGTAACGTAAGCAGCCTTGCGGTCCAGCCCGGCGCTCGCCGCCACCTGATCCAGCAGCTCTCCCGAGGGCCCGGTGAAGGGCAGGCCGCTCAGGTCTTCCTGATCGCCGGGCTGTTCGCCGACGATCATCAGGCGCGCGTTTGCAGGCCCCTGCCCCGGCACCGCCTGTGTCGCGCTGCGATGGAGCGGGCAACGGGTGCAGCCGCGGATCGCCTCGGCGAGTTCCCCGCCGCTGCCTTGCCAGGCGGGCTGTTCCGGTGGCATATGCGCCTGGATGCGGGCGGCGCGCGCAGGCACCGGCACCGGGGCTGCCGCCGCCATCGCCTGCACCCTTGCAGCGGCCGAGGCCGCCAGTTCGGGAATCGCCGCCGCCTCGGGCATGTTCTTCCAGTATTTCTTCGGCATTTCCGACTGCATCGCCCTGAGGTTCAGCCGCGCCGGGTTGAAGGTGCTGCGGAAGTAGGTGAGCCACAGCGTCTCGCTTGCATCCTCAGGCAGACCGGGGCGCGGCTGGCCCGGTTCGAACCGCAGTTTGCCCGATTCAAAACTGGCGCAGATGTCCGGGGTCAGAATGCGCCAGTCCATATCGCCGAAACGGCGGGCAAAGAAGGCGGCCGTGGGCTCTACCGTGTGGTGCTCGGGCTCGAACCAGGCAGCAAATGAACGGCGCGGTGCCTCATGGTGGCCGATCTCGCGAAAGCGCACGAAGGCCTTCATCTTGTGCTGGCAGCGGTGCACGCCCTTCTCCATCCGCCGCAGCAGGGCAAGGCCGGGATCGCCGCGGTCGCCCATCAGCCAAGGCGCCTCCCGCAGGCGCCACAGGAACGCATAAAGGCGCGCAAACCGCTCCGGGTCGCGGTGCCAGACCACGCTGTTCGCAAGCGCCAGGAAACTGCGCGGCACGCTCACCGCGCCCTGCCCCGCGGGCGGACCCGCAGGAGCGGCATCGGCAAACAAGTCCCCCGCGGCTGCGGCGCCGGACGCCTCCCCCTCCCCCGCCCCGCTGCGCCAAAGGATGCCTGAGGGCGGAATGCCCGCCGCGAGGAACCCGCGCGCGGCGTCGCGCCAGGCCTCCGCGGTGCCGATCCTGGGCAGCTCCGCGCGCTGCATCACAAGAGGCTTAGCTGTTGCGGCGGCGGCGCGAAGCGCGCGCGCAGGTCGGCGCTGTCGGTCAGCCCGCCGGGCGTCCAGCCGCCCGCGGTGATGAAGGCGCGGGCCTTCTTCATCGACGCCCCCATGCGGGCGATGTCCTCATACCGCAGGCTGCGGTGGCGGCGGGTGGCGAGGATGCGCTCCACCGTCTTCACGCCAAAGCCCGGCACCCGCAGCAACAGCGCCCGGCCGGCGCGGTTCACATCCAGCGGAAACACCGCCCGGTTCGCCAGCGCCCAGGCCAGCTTGGGGTCGAGGTTCAGGTCCAGGTTGCCGCCCGGCGCGGCGGAGGTGATCTCTTCCAGCCCGAAACCGTAGAAGCGCAGCAGCCAGTCAGCCTGATACAGCCGGTGCTCGCGTACCAAGGGCGGGCGCACCAGCGGCAGCCGGGCCGAGCTGCCGGGGATCGGCGAGAAGGCGGAATAATACACCCGCTTCAGCTTGTAACTGGAGTAAAGCCGCACCGATTGCCCCAGCACCGCCGCATCGTTGGAGCCATCCGCGCCGATGATCATCTGCGTCGACTGCCCGGCGGGCGCAAACCGCGGCGGCCGCTTGCCGCGGTGGCTCGTGTCCTTGGCGCCTTCGCGGCGCAGGCGCACGTCACCCATCGCCTTGCGGATCTGCGCCGGGTTCTTCTCCGGCGCGTGGCGGCGCACGGCATCATCGGTGGGCAGTTCCACGTTGATCGACAGCCGGTCGGCCAGGCGGCCTGCTTCCGCGATCAGCTCGGGTGCGGCGTCGGGGATGGTTTTGAGGTGGATGTAGCCGCGGAAGTTTTCCTCCTCCCGCAGCTTGCGGGCGATGCGCACCATGTCCGCCATCGTGTCATCGGGCGAGCGGATGATGCCGGAGGAGAGGAACAGCCCCTCGATATAGTTGCGGCGGTAGAACTCGATGGTGAGCTTCACGACCTCGTCGACGCTGAACCGCGCCCGGGTCACGTCCGAGGACACCCGGTTAATGCAGTAGGAGCAATCGTAGATACAGAAGTTCGTCATCAGGATCTTCAAGAGGCTGATGCAGCGCCCGTCCGGCGCATAGGCGTGGCAGATGCCCGCGCCGCCGCTGGAGCCGAGCCCGCCGCCGCGGCTGTCGCGCTTTTCCGTGCCCGAGGACGCGCAGGAGGCGTCGTATTTCGCCGCGTCCGCAAGAATCTCTAGCTTCTGTTGCAAGGTTTGACGTGCCATGGTGTTCTCTATATGTTCCAGCGCAAGGAATAGCAATCGGCCCGCGCACCGCAAGGCGGGAACCTGCGCAGCGTTGCGGCGTTTCCTCATGGCAGGCCCGCCGCGCCGCACCGGTGCACCGGCCGCACATCCGGGAAGGGAGGCAACTTGGCCCAGTCAGGCCCAGCACGGGGAACTCCGTCAGATCCGGCAGCGCTGCTGTACCCCCGGCCCGCCGGGCTCTATTGCCCGCCCGGTGATTTCTACATCGACCCGGTGCGCCCGGTGCCGCGGGCGATGATCACCCATGGCCACGCCGACCACGCCCGCGCGGGCCATGGCACCGTCTGGGCCAGCCGCCAGACGCTCGGCATTATGGCGATCCGCTATGGCGAGGCATTCTGCGAGGAGACGATCGCGGTCGAGGACCCGGTGCAGGTGAACGGGGTCACCGCGGCGTTCACGCCCGCAGGCCATGTGCTCGGCTCCTGCCAGATCACGGTGAACGACGGTGCGACGCGGATCACCGTGTCGGGCGACTATGCGCGCGACGCCAACCCCTCCTGCGCGCCCTTTGAGCCCGCCCCTTGCGATGTCTTCGTGACCGAGGCGACCTTTGGCCTGCCGGTCTTCGATCACCCCGACCCGATGGCGGAAACCGCCAAGCTCCTGGCTTCGGTTGCAGCCCAGCCGGAGCGCTGCCATCTCGTCGGCGCCTATGCGCTTGGCAAGGCGCAACGGGTGATCGCGCTGTTGCGCAAGGCGGGCTGGGACAGGCCGATCTACCTGCATGGCGCGCTGCAACGCTTGTGCGATTACTACATCTCCCAAGGGATCGAGCTGGGCGAGCTGCGCCCGGCCACGACGGAGACCGGCAAGGACGCCTTCAAAGGCCAGATCATCCTTGGCCCGCCCTCGGCCTTTGCCGCCGCCTGGGCGCAGCGCTTCCCCGACCCGGTCGTCTGCTTCGCCAGCGGCTGGATGCAGGTGCGCGCCCGCGCCCGCCAGCGCGGTGTTGAACTGCCCCTGGTGCTGAGCGATCACGCAGACTGGACCGGCCTCACCCGCACCATCAGGGAGCTCGCCCCGCGCGAGGTCTGGGTCACCCACGGGCGCGAGGACGCGCTGGTGCATTGGTGCGGGCTGAACCAGATTGCCGCCCGGCCCCTGCGGCTGGTCGGCTACGAGGACGAGGCCGAGTGATGCAGGACTTCGCCCGCCTTCTGGAACAGCTCGCCTTCACGCCCTCGCGCAATGGCAAGATCGCGCATCTGAAGACGGCCTTTTCCGCCATGGGCGACCCGGCGCGGGGTTACGCGCTGGCGGCCTTCACGGGTGATCTGAACCTGCGCCAGGTGACGCCCTCGCTCTTGCGCACGCTGGTGGCGGAGCGCACCGACCCTGAGCTGTTCCGGCTGTCTTACGAATTTGTCGGCGACCTGGCCGAGACCGTCGCGCTGATCTGGCCGCAGCAGGGAACACTGGAGCCGCTGCCGCTTCCGAAGGCTGTGGCGGAACTGTCGGCATCGCCCAAAGCCGCCCTGCCCTCACTTATCACGAAGCGGCTCGACGCGATGCCCTCCACCGAACGCTACGCCTACCTGAAGCTGGCAACCGGCGGGTTGCGGGTGGGTGTCTCGGGGCGGCTGGCTCGGACGGCGCTGGCGGATTACGGCAATGTCGCGGTGGAGGAGATCGAGGAGCTGTGGCACGCCCTCACCCCGCCCTACCGGCCGCTGTTCGGCTGGCTCGACGGCGGCGAAAAACCCGTGAGCCTCGCTGCCGCGCCATTCCGGTCGGTGATGCTCTCTACCCCCGTCACCGAAGATGAGCTCACGGCGCTGGAACCTGCGGAGTTCACCGCGGAATGGAAGTGGGACGGCATCCGGGTGCAGGCGACATGCGACGGTGGCGTGCGGCGGATCTACACCCGCACGGGCGAGGATATCTCGGCCGCCTTCCCCGACATCCTGGAGGCGCTGGAGTTCTCCGGCACACTGGACGGCGAATTGCTGGTGAAGCGCGGCGGCGAGGTCGCGGCTTTTGGCGAGTTGCAGAAACGGCTGGGCCGCAAGCGCGTGGGCAAGGCGCTGCTGGAAAGCCACCCGGCGGCGCTCCGGGCTTATGACCTCCTGCTCTGGAACGGCGAGGATCTGCGCGGCCAGCCGCTGAAGGCGCGGCAGGAAGCGCTCAACGCCTGCGTGGCGGAGCTGGAGACCCCCCGCATCGATGTTTCCCCGCCGCTGGAGTTTGCCAGCTGGCGGGACCTTGCAGCTTTGCGCGCCGCGCCGCCCGCTCCCGTGATCGAAGGCGTGATGCTCAAGCGCCGGGACAGCACTTACCTTGCGGGGCGCAAGCGCGGCTACTGGTACAAGTGGAAGCGCGACCCGATGCTGGTCGACGCGGTGATGCTCTATGCGCAGCGCGGGCATGGCAAACGCTCGGGCTATTACTCGGATTTCACCTTTGGGGTCTGGGACGGCGAGGCGCTGGTGCCGGTGGGCAAGGCCTATTTCGGCTTCACCGACGCCGAGCTGAAGGAGCTCGACCGCTTCGTGCGCAACAACACCACTGACCGGTTCGGCCCAGTGCGCGCGGTAAAGCCCGAGCTGGTGCTGGAGGTGGCTTTCGAGGGGCTGAACCGCTCTTCCCGCCACAAGAGCGGCGTTGCCATGCGGTTCCCCCGCATCAACCGTATACGCAGCGATAAACCCGCGGCCGAGGCCGGCACTTTGGCTGAACTGAAAGAATTGCTTTAGGAAACCGTGCCTAGGCTCGGACGCAAAGAGCTGACGGCGCGCGAAATCACTCATGCAGAGGAACGGCAATGAAGCGAAAGATCCTGTCCTATGGCGTTCTCTTGCTGGCGCTGGCCTTTGCGCTTGCGCCCTACTTCACCGGCGGCTTTACTGGCTACACCACCGAAAAGCTCCCCAACCCGCAGCCCGACCCGCCGATCCAGCCGGCCGGCTGGGCGTTTTCGATCTGGGGGCTGATCTACCTCTGGCTGGTTCTCGGCGCAGGCTACGGCGCATGGAAGGCACCGCGCGGCAGCAACTGGCACGCCATGCGGCAGCCTTTGGCGGTCAGCCTGGCGCTCGGGGTGTTCTGGCTGCCGGTTGCCAATGCCGCGCCGGTGCCTGCAACGGTGATGATCCTCCTGATGGCCGCGGGCGCGATTGCCGCGGTGCTGCGGGCAGACATCCGCGACAGGGTCTGGAAACGCGGACCGGTGGGGCTTTATGCCGGCTGGCTGACGGCGGCCTCGGGCGTGTCGCTCAGCATCGTGCTGTCCGGCTTCGGACTGCTGAGCGCGGAGGCCGCTGCCATCCTGTGCCTCGCCCTGGTGCTGGCGGTGGCGCTGAGCGTGCAGACGCTGCGGCCGGTGGCCTGGACCTATCCGGCGGCGGTCTGCTGGGCACTGTTTGGCGTCCTGGCAGGTCAGGCGGGCGCCGGCAGCAACGCGCCGGTCACGGTGCTGGCGGTGCTTGGCCTCCTGGTGCTGACCGCGCGCGCGATCCTCGGGGTGGTGCGCCACGCCGCACATCAGGCTCCGGCCTAAGCTCGCGCAGCCTGCGCCCTTGGCGCAGCCCGGCCGGCGAAGCCCGTCCCTTCTTCATGCGTGAAATGGCAAGCCGCTTCCCGCCTTCCGGCGCCCGCACGGGCCAGGCCATCTGCTGAATTGCGGGCTGGCCCACGGTATTTCCACCCGCCGCAGCTTCGCAGCGTTCTGCCTTCGCCGCCCGGCCTCCCGCCCGCACGCCTGCGCCGCGCCACGACTGTCGTAAAAGCCGGGTGGCGAGCTTACTGTCCGCCATAGGCCCCTGAGGCCCCTGAGGCCCCTGCGTCCGCCTGCAAGAGACCCAAGGCGGCCGGAACCGCCCGGTAAAACAATGCAGGAGCCAGGGGACCGGCGGCATACCGCTTGCAGTAAGCGGAAACGCGGCGTTTCCCGCCCATTGCCCTCAGCCCCGGGCACATCTTTTGGAACTCTCCCGGCCTTGAGCAGTTGTCTCCCGGTAACGGCGCAGCAATCGCCGTCCCGAGCATGTCCAATGGAGAATACCAATGCAAAAACCGATCCTTACCCTCGCCGCATCCGCTCTTGCCCTCATTGCGGGCCAGGGCCTGGCCGCTACCTCCGCCACGGCCGTGACCGACCTGAACCTGCGCGCAGGCCCCGGCCCCCAGCACGAGGTGATCGGCGTGATCGCCAAGGACGCCAGCACCGACATCGAGGGCTGCCTGGAAGACAGCAATTGGTGCAAGGTGACCTATGAAGGGACTACCGGCTGGGCTTATGGCGAATACCTGGGCGGCGCCGCAGCTGAGGCTGAGGTTGAGGCCGAAGTCAATACCTTCGTGCCGGTCGTGTCGAGCCAGTCCACCATCGAGACGGGCACCGTGACCTATGAGAACGAAGACCACGCAGGCGCAGTGGCCGGCAGCGGCACCTTCGGCGCGGTCGCAGGCGCTCTGGTTGGCGGCCCGGTTGGCGCCGCGGCGGGCGCCATCATTGGCGGAACCGCGGGTGCGCTGGCCGAACCGGCCGAAGAAGTGGTGAGCTACGTGCGCACCAACAAGGTCGAGCCGGTCTACCTGGACGGCGAAGTCGTGACCGGCGTGCAGCTGCCGGAAACCGTGGAGCTGCAGGAGATCCCGGACTCCGAGTACCGCTACGTCTATGTGAACACCCTCCCCGTCCTGGTCGACGCGGAGAACCGCACCGTGGTTCACATCGTCCGCTAACGCGGCTGACAACAGAAGGGCAGCGCCAGCGCGCTGCCCTTTTCAATTTTCAGATAACGCCGCCTTGCCCCCTTGCCGCCACGTCAATGCTTGAGGCGGAAGCGCTGGATCTTGCCGGTCTCGGTCTTTGGCAGCGCTTCGGCAAAGACCACCGAGCGCGGGTATTTGTAGGGTGCGATGGTGGCCTTCACGTGATCCTGCAGCAGCTTGACGAGTGTGTCCGAGCCCCTGTGCCCCTCTGCCAGAACCACATGCGCTTCGACGATCTCGCCCCGCGCCTCGTCCGGCGCACCAATCACCGCGCATTCCGCGACAGCCTCATGCGCGAGCAGCGCCGCCTCGACCTCCGGACCGGCGATGTTGTAGCCGGCCGAAACGATCATGTCGTCGTTGCGGGCGGCAAAATGCAGATAGCCATCCGCATCCATCACAAAACTGTCGCCGGTGACGTTCCAGCCGTCCTGGACATATTCCCCCTGGCGCATGTCCGCGAGGTAACGGCAGCCGGTCGGCCCCTGCACGGCAAGCCGCCCCACCTCGCCGCGCGGCGCCTCCTTGCCGTCCGCATCCAGCACCTTCACCCGGTAGCCGCTGACCGGCTTGCCGGTACAGGCGGGGCGGTGGTCGTCAAAGCGGTTGGTAATGAAGATATGCAGCATCTCGGTCGCGCCGATTCCGTCCAGCATCGGCTTGCCGGTCTTGGCGATCCAATCCTCGTAGACTGGCGCGGGCAGCGTCTCCCCGGCCGAGACCGCGGCGCGCAGCGAGGACAGGTCCGCTCCCTCCTCCATCGCCCGCAGCATCACCCGGTAGGCGGTAGGCGCGGTGAAGCAGACCGTGGCACGGTAGGTCTCGATGATCTCGATGAGGTTGGGAGGAGTGGCGCTTTCCAGCAGCGTGGCCGCAGCCCCGAAGCGCAAGGGGAAGATGGCGAGCCCGCCGAGCCCGAAGGTGAAGGCCAGGGGCGGCGAGCCGACAAAGACATCCTCCGGCTGCACGTCCAGCACCTCGCGGGCGTAGCCATCAGCGATGATCAGCAGGTCGCGATGGAAATGCATCGTCGCCTTGGGCGATCCGGTGGTGCCGGAGGTGAAGCCCAGAAGCGCCACATCGTCCCGCCCCGTCGGCACTGCCTCGTAGGTCACCGGCTTCTGCAGCGCCAGCCTGTCCAGTTCGGCATCGTGGTTGGACGTGCCGTCAAAGCCCACCACGGTCTTCAGAAACTTGGAGGTCTTGGCACAGGCGACCAGCTCGTCCTTCAGGCGGGTATCGCAAAGGGCATGGCTGATTTGCGCCTTGTCGACGATTTTCGCCAGCTCGCCCGCGCGCAGCATCGGCATGGTGTTGACCACCACTGCGCCCGCCTTGGTCGCCGCCAGCCAGCAGGCCACCATCGCCGGATTGTTGGCCGAGCGGATCAGCACCCGGTTGCCGGGCTTCACGCCCAGATCCTCGCTCAGCGTGCGCGCCAGCCGGTTGGTCCAGTCGCTCAGCTCCTTGTAGGTGCGGCGGCGGCCGTTGCCGATCAGCGCGGTATGGTCGCCGAACCCCTTGGCAACCATCGCGTCGGTGAGTTCCACCGCGGCATTGAGGCGCTCGGGGTAGTCGAAGCCTTCGAGCAGGAACTCCGGCCACTGATCCGAAGGCGGCAGGTTGTCGCGGGTGAAGGTATCCACATGGGCCGATGGTCCCAGCATCTCATTGCCCTCCCTGAAAGGCGCCCAGCGTCTGCCGGGCTATTACCACCCGCTGCACGTCGGAAGCGCCTTCGTAGATGCGCAAGGCGCGGATGTCGCGGTACAACTCCTCCACCTTCTGGCCCGAACGCACGCCATCGCCGCCATGCAGCTGCACCGCCTTGTCGATCACCTGCTGCGCCTGGTCGGTGGAGAACAGCTTGGCCATTGCCGCCTCGCGGGTGACGCGGGCGGCACCCGTGTCCTTGGCCCAGGCGGCGCGGTAGACCAAGAGCGCTGCGGCATCCACATCCAGCGCCATGTCGGCGATATGCCCCTGCACCATCTGCAAGTCGAACAGCGGCGCGCCCTGCACCTGGCGGCTGGAAACACGCAACAGCGCCTCGTCCAGCGCGCGGCGGGCAAAGCCCAGCGCCGCGGCGGCCACGGTGGAGCGGAACACATCCAGCACCGACATTGCGATCTTGAATCCCGCGCCGGGCTGGCCCAGGAGCGCAGATTTCGGGATCCGGCAATCGGTGAAGCGCAGCGTCGCCAGGGGATGCGGCGCGATCACCTGCTGGCGCTCCGCCACTTCGAATCCCGGCAGCCCGGCAGGCACGATGAAGGCCGACAGCCCGCGCGCGCCCGGTGCCTCCCCGGTGCGGGCAAACAGCGTGTAGACATCGGCAATTCCGCCGTTGGAGATCCAGGTCTTCTCGCCGTTCAGCAGGTAGTGCTCACCATCCAGCTCTGCCGTCATGGTCGAGTTCGCGACATCCGAGCCCGACTGCGGCTCGGTCAGCGCAAAGGCGGAAATCGCCTTGCCCGCGCGGGTGAGCGGCAGCCATTCGGCCTGCTGGTCAGGCGTGCCAAACAGTGAAATCGCGCCGGTACCCAGCCCCTGCATGGCAAAGGCAAAATCCGCGAGCCCGTCATGGCGCGCCAGCGTTTCACGGATCAGGCAAAGCGTGCGCACATCCAGGCTCTCGCCCGCCTCCGCACCGCTGTGCCGGGTCCAGCCAGCCTCGCCCAATGCCGCCACCAGCGACCGGCAGGCGGCATCGGTGTCGGAATGATCGATCCCCGCAAGCGCGCCCGCGGCCCATTCGTCCAGCTCCGCCGCCAGCGCTCGGTGGCGGTCTTCAAAGAACGGCCAGCTCAGAAAGCTCTTGTCCGCCATGTCGTCTTCCTCCCCTTCCGGCCAGGCGACCCGTCCGGGTCTTCTTCTGGCCTAAAATATCCCCGCCGGAGGCTCCCGCGCCCTCCTCCGGCGCGAAAGCCCTTTATGTCACGCCTCAGTCGCCCTCGAAGAGCGGTTTTTCCTTCTTCACAAAGGCATGGTAGGCGCGTTCGAAATCCGCGGTCTGCATGCAGATCGCCTGCGCCTGGGCCTCGGCCTCGATCGCTTGTTCGATCGACATCGACCATTCCTGCGCCAACATGGTCTTGGTCATCATGTGGCCGAAGTTCGGACCGGCCGCGATGCGCTCGGCCCATTGCCGCGCCTCGCCCGCCAGATCGGCCGCGGGCACCAGCTTGTTGTGAAAGCCCCAGGCGGCGCCTTCTTCGGCGCTCATCGCGCGGCCGGTATAGAGCAGCTCCGCCGCGCGGCCCTGGCCGATGATGCGGGGCAGGATCGCGCAAGCCCCCATGTCGCAGCCCGCAAGGCCAACGCGGGTGAACAGGAAGGCGGTTTTCGCTTCCGGCGTCGCAATCCGGATATCCGACGCCATCGCGATGATCGCGCCCGCGCCGACGCAGATGCCGTCGATGGCGGCGATGATAGGCTTGCCGCAATTTACCATCGCCTTGACCAGATCGCCGGTCATGCGGGTGAAGGCAAGAAGCTCCTTCATGCTCATCTTCGTGAGCGGGCCGATAATGTCATGCACATCGCCGCCCGAGGAGAAATTGCCGCCGTTCGATGAAAACACAACCGCCTTCACGCTGTCGTCGTAATGCAGGTCGCGGAACCAGTCGCGCATTTCGGCGTAGCTGTCGAAAGTCAGCGGGTTCTTGCGCTCGGGCCGGTCCAGCGCGACGGTGGCGATGCCGTCCTCGATGCTGCACAGGAAATGCTTGGTGCCGGTGTTGCTCATCTGTCCTTTTCCCCCTTGCCGGTCTGGCGTGCGACCGCATCCAATGCAGCGGCCACCCGCTGCGCGTCCTCAAGGCTCACGTCCTGGAACATCCGGTCGATCCAGGCCTCATGCGCGGCGGCCTGGCGGGTGAATTCCGCCCGACCCTGCCCGGTCAGCTTCACGCGGCTGGCGCGGCGGTCGCCCGCCACCTTCTCCCGCAGCACGTGGCCGTCCTCCACCAGCCGCTCGACGATGCCCGTGACATTGCCGTTGGAGACCTTCAGCACGCCCGAGAGTTCGCTCATCTTCAGCCCGTCTTCGTGCTGCATCAGCGCCGCCATTACGTCAAAGCGCGGCAGTGTGGTGGCGAAGTCCTTGCGCAGGTTCTCGCGGATCTCGCTTTCCACCGCGCGGGTTGCCTTCAGCACCTTCAGCCACAGCCGGAGCCTGTCCTTGGATGTATTGCTCAAATCTCACCTCCGGTAACCGGCAGCGCGCTGCCATTGACCGAGCCCGCGCCCTCGCTTGCCAGCCACAGCGCCGCCGAGGCGACCTCGCCCGGCTGGATGAAGCGGCCCTGCGGGTTGCCCGCGCGCAGGGATTTGGCGGCCTTTTCCTCGCTCATGCCCGTCTTCTCAACGATGTTGCGGATCGAGCGTTCCAGCAAGGGAGTTTCGATGAAGCCGGGGCAGATCGCGTTGACCGTAACGCCGGTGCGGGCAAGCTCCACCGCGAGCGCGCGGGTCAGGCCGACCACGCCGTGCTTGGCGGCGCAATAGCCCGAGACATAAGGGTAGCCTTTCAGCCCCGCAGTGGAGGCAATGGCGATGAGCCGCCCCCAGCCTGCGTCCTTCATGCCCGGCAGGCAGGCTTGCCACAAGTTGAAGACGCCCACCAGGTTCACGCCAAGCGCCGCTTCGAAATCCTGCGTACTCATCCGCTCGAAAGGCTTCGACGGCGCGGCGCCGGCATTGGCAATGGCGATCTGCACCGGCCCCTGCGCCTCCGCCGCGCTGGCGATGGCCGCATCAAGGCTCGCGCGGTCGGTGACGTCGCAAACCTCCGCATGGGCGCCGGTCTGGCCTGCGACTTCCTCCAGCGCGTCCAGCCGGCGGCCAAGGATGGTGACCTTGGCGCCGCCTTCAGCAAACTGCGCCGCAAGCTCGGCCCCGACGCCGGAGCCGCCGCCGGAGATCACCACATGCCGGCCCGCGATATCGCTACTGCTGCTCATGCGCGGATCACCTCGGCGTCGCGGTCGGCCAGGCGCCAGGCCTGATCGCGCCCCGCTTCATAGGGCAGCGGCCAGCTGGCGTGCCGGTCGCCGATGCGGGTGGCCTCATGCAGGGTCCAGTAGGGATCGGCCAGATGGGGCCGCGCGATGGCAACCAGATCGGCCCGACCCGCCATCAGGATCGAGTTGGCGTGATCGGCCTCGTAGATGTTGCCCACCGCCATGGTGGCGATGCCCGCCTCGTTGCGGATGCGGTCCGAGAAAGGCGTCTGGAACATGCGCCCATAGACCGGCTTAGCCTCGGTCGTGGTCTGCCCGGCGGAGACGTCGATGATGTCGGCTCCTGCCCCGGTGAAGGCGCGGGCAATCTCCACCGCGTCCTCCGGCGTCACGCCATCCTCGCCGACCCAGTCGTTGGCGGAGATCCGCACCGACATCGGCTTGCCCACGGGCCAGACCGCGCGCATGGCAGCGAAAACCTCCAGCGGGTAGCGCAGACGGTTTTCCAGGCTGCCGCCGTATTCGTCCTGCCGCGTGTTGGACACCGGCGAAATGAAGGAGGAAATCAGGTAGCCGTGTGCTGCGTGCAGCTCGATCATGTCGAAACCCGCGCGTTCGGCCATCAGCGCGGCCGAGGCGAAGTCGTCCGTCACCTGGTCCATGTCCTGCCGCGTCATCGCGCGCGGCGTGGCGTTCTCCGCCGACCACGGAATTGCGGAGGCCGAAATGATCTCCCAGTTGCCCGAATTCAGCGGCTTGTCCATGCCCTCCCAGCCCAGGTTGGTCGAGCCCTTGCGGCCCGAATGGCCGATCTGGCAGCAGATCTTCGCGTCGCTTTCATCATGCACGAAGCTGGTGATGCGCTTCCAGGCGGCTTCATGTTCGGGCGCGTAGAGCCCGGGGCAGCCCGGCGTGATCCGGCCCTCGGCGCTGACGCAGGTCATCTCGGTATAGACCAGCCCGGCGCCGCCCTTGGCGCGCTCGCCCAGATGCACCAGGTGCCAGTCGGTGGGGCTGCCGTCCTTGGCCTTGTACTGCGCCATGGGCGAGACCACGATACGGTTCTTCAGCGCCATGCCGCGCAGCTTGAAGGGGGCGAACATCGGCGGGCGCACCGGAGCATCGGCGGGCGCGCCGCTGCGCTGCTGAAACCAGCCTTCCGCCGATTTCAGCCAGTCCGCATCGCGCAGGCGCAGGTTTTCGTGGCTGATCCGCTGCGAGCGGGTGAGCAGAGAGTAGTTGAACTGCGCCATGTCCATGCCAAGATAGCGTTCCACCTCCTCGAACCATTCCAGCGAGTTGCGCGCCGCCGATTGCAGGCGCAGCACATCCAGGCGGCGCTCCTCCTGGTAGCGTTCGAAGGCGCGTTCCAGGGTTGGCTCGGTGGTCAGGAACTCGGCCAGTGCAATGGCGCTGTCAAAGGCCAGCCGGGTGCCCGAGCCGATCGAAAAATGCGCCGTGGCCGAGGCGTCGCCCAGCAGCACGACATTTTCGTGGTGCCACTTTTCGCAAAGCACACGGGGGAAGTTGATCCATACCGCGGCGCCGCGCAGGTGGGCGGCGTTGGAAATCAGCGCATGGCCGCCCAGGTGATCGGCAAAGATCTCCTCGCAGGTGCGGATGATCTCCTCCTTGGACATGCCCTCAAAGCCCCACTTCTCCCAGGTTTCGGCCGAGCATTCCACGATCACTGTCGCGGTGTCGTCGTCGAACTGGTAGGCGTGGATCCACATCCAGCCATGCTGGGTCTTCTCGAAGATGAAGGTGAAGGCGTCGTCGAATTTCTGCTGGGTGCCCAGCCAGATGAACTTGCACGGGCGCACGTCGATGTCGGGCTTGAAGTGCTCGGCAAACTCGGTGCGCACGCGGGAATTGAGCCCGTCGCAGCCGACCACCACGTCATAGTCCTTCTGGTAGTCCGCGGCAGGCCGGGCTTCGGTCTCGAAGCGCAGATCCACACCCAGTTCGCGGGCGCGCTCTTGCAGGATCAGCAGCATCTTCTTGCGGCCGATGCCGGCAAAGCCATGCCCGCCCGAAACCACGCGCTCGTGGTTGCGCACCACGGCGATGTCGTCCCAATAGGCAAAGCTCTCGCGGATCGCTGCGGCGCTGACGGGGTCGTTGGTGCTGAGGTTCTCCAGCGCATCGTCCGACAGCACCACGCCCCAGCCGAAGGTGTCGTCAGCCTTGTTGCGCTCGATCACCGTGACTTCGGCATCGGGCTGGCGCAATTTTATGGAAATCGCAAAATACAGCCCGGCGGGCCCTCCCCCTAGACAGGCGATTTTCATGGCACTCCCTCTCTGCAATCCGCAATTCGCTTGTGGATCAGGATAGGACGGCCGGAAAAAACTTCAAGCTTAAAATTTCATGCTTGAAACAAAACAGCCCGCCCCCGGGATGTGCGGGCAGGGGCACGCGGGAAACGGGCCCGCGGCAGCGCCACGGCCCGGCTTATTCGCTTGCAATGCCATGCCCCCCCTGATCGCACGGGCCGGGGCCAAAAGGTCAGAGTTCGCGCAGGTATTGCATCACCGCCGGGCGCACCGCCTGGTCGCCGCGGTGGCGCGCGTCGGAGATGATCTTGCGCAATTCGCCCAGGTCGACCCGCAGCAGCAGCGATTTCACCGGCCCGATGGAGGCCGGGCGCATCGACAGCGTGCGGATACCCATGGCGGCGAGGCAGACCGCTTCGATCGGGCGGCCGGCATCCTCGCCGCAGAAGCTGAGCGGGGTGCCGGAGATGCCGCAGCGCTCCACGATGCGCTCGATCAGGCTGAGGAAGCTGACGTTCAGCGTGTCATAGCGCCGCCGCACCCGCTCGTTCTCGCGGTCGGCGGCAAAGAAGAACTGCTTGAGGTCATTGCCTCCGATCGACAGGAAGGCGACCTCGTCAAAGAATTTCTGCGGCGCAAAGGCGAGCGAGGGCGTTTCCAGCATCGCCCCCACCTTCAGCTCCGACGGCAGCGGGTGGCCCAGGATGCGTTCGCGCTCCAGCGTTTTTTCGACCTCGGCGCGGGCGGCGCGGTATTCCTCGAACTGCGCGACAAATGGGAACATCACCGTCAGGGGCCGCCCGTCGGCAGCGCGGATCAGCGCCTGCAGCTGCATCCGCATGATGCCCGGCTTGTCCAGCCCGACCCGGATCGCGCGCCAGCCCAGGGCGGGGTTCGGCTCGTCCGTGGGCTTCATGTAGGGCAGCACCTTGTCGGAGCCGATGTCCAGCGTGCGGAACACCACCGGCTTGCCGTGGGCGGCATCCAGCACCCGCTGGTAGAGCGCCACCAGCTCCGAGCGTTTCGGCATCTGGTTGCGGACCAGGAACTGCAGCTCAGTGCGGAACAGCCCCACCCCTTCGGCACCGGAGCCGTCCAGCGACGGCAGATCCGCCATCAGCCCGGCGTTCATCATCAGGTTGATGCGCTGGCCGTCGCGGGTGACGGCCGGGCAGTCGCGGACCGAGGCGTAGCGCTCCTGCGCCTTGGCCTGCATCGCGATCTTGTCGCGAAAGGCGCTGACAACGGTGTCCTCGGGACGCAGATGCACGACACCCTGATCGCCATCCACCATCACGTAATCGCCGTTCAGCGCCTCGGTGGTGATGCGCTTGGCATTCACGACCAGCGGGATCGCCAGCGCACGGGCCACGATGGCGGCGTGGGAGCCGACCGAGCCCTCCTCCAGCACGATACCGCGCAAGGAGCGGCCGTATTCCAAGAGCTCGCCGGGGCCGATGTTGCGGGCAATCAGGATCGGATCGTCGGGCAGCTCGGCGCCGGTGTTGGAGCCCTGCCCTGTCAGAATGCGCAGCAGCCGGTTGGAGAGGTCGTCGAGATCGCTCAGCCGTTCGCGCAGGTAGGCATCCTGCACCTGCCCCATGCGCGAGCGTGCCTGCGACTGTTCCTTCTCCACCGCCGCCTCGGCGCTGAGGCCGCGGGAGATGTCTTCCTCCATGCGCCGCATCCAGCCCTTGGAATTGGCAAACATCCGGTAGGCCTCGAGCACCTGCAACTGCTCGGAATCGCCCGAGCGGGAGACTTCCAGCATCTTGTCGACGCCGACGCGCAGTTCCTCGACCGCGGCGGTAAGCCGTTCCAGTTCGCGCTGGGGGTCGTCGGCGATCGGGTTGGTTACGATGACACGGGGCTCGTGCAGCCATACATGGCCCTCCGCCGCGCCTTCCTGCGCCGAGGTGGCGTGGATCATCACTGCCTGCTGGTGCAACGGTGACAGCGCCGCGCCCTCACCGACGAAGGCGCCCAGCTCGGTCATCTCGGCGATCACCATCGCCACCACTTCGAGCGCGTAGACCGCATCCGAGGAGAACTCGCGCGCCTGCTTGGACTGCACCACCAGGACGCCCAGCATCTCGCCCAGACGCTGGATCGGCACGCCGAGGAAGGAGGAATAGCGCTCCTCCCCGGTTTCGGGCATGTAGCGGAAGCCCTTGGCGTGCGGCGCATCGGGCGTGTTGATGACCTTGCCGAACCGCGCCACCCGGCCGACCAGGCCTTCGCCGATTCGCATCCGGGTCTGGTGCACCGATTCGAGGTTCAGGCCCTCGGTCGCGCAAAGCTCCAGCGTTTCATCATCGCGGAACAGATACACCGAGCAGACTTCGGAACCCATGCTGTCCGCGATCAGATGGGTGATCTTGTCCAGCCGGGCCTGGCCGGCGTCATCGCCCGCCATAGCCTCGCGCAGGCGAACCAGAAGCTTCCTGCTTTCGGATTCCGTCGTTTCAGCCATTGCCACCCTTTCCCCGGCTGCCGCACTCCCGCCCCTGTTGCACAATCCGTGCCTGTGCGGGCTCCGCCCAAAGTAGTGCGCCGGCCATCTCTCCTCCACCCACTTGTCCCACCCCGGCGGGAAAAGTCCAAGATTTTTTGCAACCCTGCCGCCCGCTTGGGCGAATATCGCCGCCGCAGCGCAGAAACCGCGCGGCTGCTTTCTGCACCGCAAAAGAAAGGCGCCGTCACGGCGCCTTTGCTCTGTTACCTGTCAATTGGCGCGGACGCGCTCAGCCCGCTTTTTCCAGCTCGAAAGCGTCGTGCAGCGCCTGCACTGCCAGTTCCATGTACTTGCGGTCGATCAGCACCGAGATCTTGATTTCCGAGGTGGTGATCACCTTGATGTTGATGCCTTCATCCGACAGCACCTTGAACATCTTGGCCGCCACACCCGACTGCGAACGCATGCCGATCCCCACGACCGACACCTTGGCGACGTGATTGTCGGCCAGCAGCTCGGCATAGTTCAGCTCGCCCTTGTCCTTGATTGCCAAGAGCGCCTGTTCGGCGCGGGCGACCTGATCGGTCGGGCAGGAGAAGGTCATGTCGGTGCGGCCTTCTTCGGAGATGTCCTGCACGATCATGTCCACGTTCACGCCCGCATCGCTGAGCGTGGTGAAGATGGTGGCCGCGATGCCGGGGCGGTCGGCCACCGATTGCACCGTCAGTTTGGCTTCGTCACGGGAATAGGCCACACCGGCCACAACATTGGATTCCATGATTTCCTCCTCGTCGCAGACCAGGGTTCCGGCCTCGTCGGTTTGTTCCTCGAAACTGGACAGCACGCGCAGCTTCACCTTGTAGCGCATCGCCAGCTCGACCGACCGGGTCTGCAGCACCTTGGCGCCCAGACTGGCCAGCTCCAGCATTTCCTCGAACGCGATCCGGTCCAGCTTGCGGGCCTTGTCGCAGATGCGCGGGTCGGTGGTGTAAACGCCGTCGACATCGGTGTAGATATCACATCGCTCGGCCCCGAAGGAGGCGGCGAAGGCCACCGCGGTGGTGTCCGATCCGCCCCGGCCCAGGGTGGTGATACGGCCCTCGGGGCTGATGCCCTGGAAGCCGGCCACAACCGCAACCCTCATGCCTTCGGCAAACTTCTGGGTGATGTTCTCCGGCGGGATCTCTTCGATGCGGGCCTGGCTATGGGCCGAATTGGTCTTGAGCGGCACCTGCCAGCCCTGCCAGCTGCGCGCCGGAACATCCATTTCCTGCAAGGTCAGCGCCATAAGGCCGGCGGTCACATTCTCGCCCGAGGACACCACAGCATCATATTCGCGCGCGTCATACAAGGGGGAGGTTTCGTCCACCCAGCCGACCAGTTCATTGGTCTTGCCGGACATGGCAGAGACGATGACGATCACGTCATAGCCCTTGGCCACCTCGACGCCGACGCGTTTGGCGGCGCGGCGGATGCGGTCTAGATTGGCGACCGACGTGCCGCCGAATTTCATCACAAGTACGGGCATAAGGACATCGTCTCCCTGCGCTTGCGGGTTATAATCCAGAGCCTCTTATGCGAGCCGCCGTGCAAGAGCAAGCCGCGCATTGTAGCGATACACGCAGGCCGCCGGGCCAAGGCGCGCGCCGCTCAGGCCCGCCAGAAGCGCACCGTGAGGATGGCATAGACCGCCATCAGCTCCAGCCGCCCAATCAGCATGGCCGCGCTGAGGATCCATTTGGCGGGATCGTTCAGCGCCGCGTAATTGCCCGCGGGGCCGATCACGCTGCCGAGCCCGGGGCCGATATTGGCGACCGCCGAGGCCGCGCCCGACACGGCGGTCACGAAATCCAGCCCGGTGAACGCCAGCGCCAGGGCGACGATGCCGAGCGTCAGGACGAAGAACATGAAGAAGGAGATCACCGAGCTCAGAACGTCCACCCCCACCGGGCGGCCTTCGAAGCGCGGGATGAAGACTCCGTGCGGCAGGCGAATGCGCAGGATCTGCACCTTGATCGCGGAGAACAAGAGCTGGTAGCGGAAGATCTTCACCGAGCAGGTGGTCGAGCCCGCGCAGCCGCCGATCAGCCCGATGAAGAAAAACACCATCACCAGGAAGCTGCCCCACGTCATGTAGTCGGCGCTGGCATAACCGGTGCCGGAGATGATCGAGATGATGTTGAACAGTGCCTCGCGCACGGCCCGCTCGGGCGTGTGCGGGAACAGCATCATCAGGACGGCGGCGGTGACCGCGACCAGGAGCGCGATGGTGATCAGGAAGACCCGGATCTGGCTGTCGCCGAGGATCGGCGTGGCATGACCGTGCAACAGCTGCACGTAGCGCACGAAGGGCAGCGCCGCGAGCACCATGAACAGCCCCGCCGCATATTCCGCGGGGCCCGAGAAGGTGGCGAAGGAGGCGTCGTAGTTTGAGAACCCGCCGGTGGAAGAGGTCGTCAACGCATGCACCAGCGCATCGAAGACGCCCATCCCCAGCGTTGTGTAAACCAGCATGCAGGCCAGTGTCAGGCCGACGTAGATCAGCGAGATCTGCTTGGCGATAGCCTGGGCGCGGGGCAGGATTTTTCCAAAAGTGTCAAAGGCTTCGGATTTGAAGATCTGCATGCCGCCAACCCGCAGCTCGGGCAGGAACACCATCGCAACCACAATGATGCCGATGCCGCCCAGCCATTGCAGGATGCCGCGCCACAGCAAAAGCCCGCGCGGCAGGCCGTCGAGCCCGGTGATCACCGTGGCGCCGGTGGTGGTCAGCCCCGACATCGCCTCGAAGAAAGCATCGACAAAGCGCAGTTCGGTTGCCCCCAGCATCAGCGGCACCGCCCCGAAAAGGGGCAGCGCCAGCCAGACCGTGGTGGTCAGCAGGAAGGTCTGGCGGATGCTGAGCCCTTCGCGCACGCCATTGGCACAGCTGAGCGCCAGCAGCCCGCCGACCAGCACGGTGAACACCATGCTTTGCAGGAACACCGGCCACTGGCCCTGGCCGTCATAGAGATCGACCAGCAGCGGGAAGACCATCGTGGCTCCCAGAATGACGACCAGAAGGCCGATGACATACCCGACCGGGCGCAGATCCAACATGGCGCGCAGCGTTGGCCCCGTGCAACGGAACTGTCAAGCCTGCGCGCTTAGGTGGCGCTGCCGCCGTCCTTGGTGCCGTTGCGCGCGGGCATCTGCGGCGGCGCCGAGGGCGGGCGCGGGCGGGCGGTTTTGGACTGTGCCGCCTCGCCGCCGTCGGCGGAGGCCGCTTGCGCCGGCTTGGTGGTTCGGGCCGCAACCGCGGCTGCGGCCTTGGCAATGGCATCCCCGCCGCCATTGTCTGCGCCGTTATTTGCGGCAGCGGCAGGCTGACCGGACTTGGCGGCTGTTGCGGTTTCCGGCTTGGCGTATGCGGCGGGTTTGGCCGCCGCAGGCTTCGGCTGCTCTGCCGCCCTCACCTCCTCAGGCTTGGCCGCCTTCACCTCTGCGGGCTTGACTGTCTTCGCTTCTGCGGGCTTGGCCGTCTTCGCTTCCGCGGGCTTGGCCGTCTTCGCTTCTGCGGGCTTGGCTGTCTTCGCCTCTGCGGGCTTGGCCGTCTTCGCCTCCGCAGGAGGGGAGGCCTGCGGTTTCCCGTCCGCCGCGGGTGCCTTCTGTGCCGCTGCCTTTGCAGCTGGTTTTGCGGCTTTGCGCGTGGCGGAACTGGCGGCCGGTTTGGCACGCTTGCGGGCCGGGGACTTGGCGGCCGGTTTTGCGTCTGCGGCCGGTGCCGGTACAGTGGCGGGCGCAGCGGCGGCAGCCGGGCGCGCCGCCTTGCGGGCGGCAGGCTTGCGCTTGGCGGGCTGGCGCACCGTCTCGCGTGCGGCGGGCTTTGCGGCGGCCTCCGGTGCCGCTGCGGGTCCGGCGGGCGGGTTGGCCGGAATGTCCTGCTCTGCGCGCGCGGGCGCTTCCCCAGACCCCTGCGGCACCGGGAAGCCCATCATCCTGCGCTGCGCGTCCAGGAAGCTGTGTGCCAGCCGCATCTGCTGCAACGGCACCTCGATCGCGGCCTCGGCCATCCGGCGCCACAGCTTCATCTGCGCGCCGGCCGCATAGCCAGCCCACTGATGCGCCGGGAAAGAAAGCCCCACGGGGCGGTGAGAGCGGGTCATCACGTACTCCTTACATCTTGCACTTGGCTTGCCCGCCCGCGGCCCGAGGCCCAGCGGATGGCAAGCGGAGGGAAGCAGACAGCCGGCCGCCATCCGCGCGGCATGCGGAAACAGGGCGGTTGCGGGCGCTCGGTCGTGGACGCATCTGCATGGGCTCCCCCTTTGGAACCTGCCCGGGATTCCCCGCAGGCTCCAAGTCAGGCTAGCATGAAATTCCGCATGGCAGCATAAAAAATGCCGCAGCGCAGAAGGCGCCGCGGCAAGAGCGGAAAACCGCCGCAAAAATGAGGGACGCCTGCCGCCCGGGCCGCGCGGCGCAGAGGCGTGCCCGGTGCTGATCAGCCCTGATGGATCAGGGTTGAGAATAGTTTGGGATCGAGGCTCACCGCCTTGAAGAGCTTGCCATGGGTCAGCACGCTCACAGCGTCATGGCTGTGCAGGCTTTCCTGATGGCTGGCGATGACGCGGAAGTCGCCGATCCGGGGATCGCTCTGCAGGGCCTCGCAGAACAGCCGCGCCGCGTCCTCCACAAAGATCGGATTGGCGGCGTTCAGCTCGGCAAAGGCTTGTTCGTCCTCGCGCTTGACCATGACCTGAGTTTCGGTCGGCACCGCGCGGCGGCAGTGATCGATCAGGTCCTCGAACCACAGGCAGGGGCCCTCCGGGTCGTACTGCACCGAAATCCGCGCGACCGAGCGCTGCGAATGCGGGGTGGCGAGCTGGCCACGGGCCTGGCGGGCGTGTTCCGACAACTCCAGCGAGCATGGGCAGGTCGAGGAGTAGACATAGTCGAGATGCATGATCTTTTCGCGCACCCCGTCATGTTCAGACAGCTCCAGCGCGATATCGTAATACTGGTAGCCGCTGAGGCCCGAGCGCAGGCTGTCAACCTTCAGAGGGAAGGAGAAGCGCATCTGCAGCCGGGCATCGGGGCTGTCGAGGTCGCAGAGATAGTCGCCCAGCGCCGCTTCCATCACCTCGAAGCTGAAGGTGCGCTCGGCGTGCTTGTAGAAGGAGCGCATGATGCGCGACATGTTGATGCCCTTCTTTTCGGCATCGAGGCTCACGGTGCCGGTCACGCTGGTCTCCAGCGTCAGGTCGCCGCCGTTGCGGGTGTGGAAGCGGATCGGCAGACGGAAGTTGGAGATCCCCACATGCTGAATCTGCTGGCGGGCGCCGCGGATCAGGCTGGTGGGGCCGTTCTGCAGGTCGGGCAGTGTGGCGCGGTAGGCCTCATCGGCCTGGAAGTCCGCAGGGTAGCGGCGCGACAGCTCCGGGTAGTTGGAGGCTGCGCGCCCCGGCAGCAGCCGGGCGACTGCCGGGTCAAGCTCGGCAATCTCGGTCTCGCTGGCGCTGACCGCCCAGGCCCGCAGCAGGTCCAGTGCAGCCGCCGCGGCGGCGCGGTCCGGGGACCCGGGGCCCGCGTCTTCACGTCCGGAGGAGTCGCCGCTGTCGCGGGGGTGCATGTTCATTGGCGCATGTCCTTCCACTGGCCGGCCCGGAACGGGACCGGCAGGCATCTGTCTTACCCTGTTACGCCGCAAAACTCAAAACGGATCGGTCAAATGCGGCAGAACCGGCTTTTAATCGGACCCCGCACCGTCCAAGCCGACGCTGCGGGCAGTAGGAGGCGCCTGCCCCGCTTCGCCTTTTAGCCAATCTAGCACAGGAATGATTTCCAAAAGGTGAACCGCAGCTCCCTGACCGCGGCCGGACTCAGCCTTCTGCCGCCGCCAGCGCCGCCTTCAGGTCTGCGATCAGGTCTTCGGCATCCTCCAATCCTACCGAGAAGCGCACCAGGCCCGGGGTGATTCCAAGCTCCTGCTTCAGCGCGTCGCTGAGGCGCTGGTGGGTGGTGGTGGCGGGATGCGTCGCAATGGATTTCGCATCGCCGAGGTTGTTGGAGATCACCGGGATCGTCATCGCGTTGAGGAAGCGGAAGGCCGCATCCTTGCCGCCTTTCAGGTCCAGCGACAGCACGGTGCCGCCCTTGCCGCCGAGCTGGCTTTGCACCAGCGCGTTCTGGGCGTGGGCCGCGAGCCCCGGATAGATCGTGCGGTTCAGCGCCGGGTGCCCGTCCAGCGCCTGTGCGAGTTTCAGCGCAGTGTCGGCCTGGGCGTTGACCCGGAGCGTGATGGTTTCCAGCCCCTTCAGCATCACCCAGGCGTTGAACGGGCTCAAGCTGCCGCCGGTGTGCTTCATGTAGGGTTCCAGCGTGCCGCGGATGAAGTCCTTGCTGCCCAGCACCACACCGCCCAGCGCCCGGCCCTGGCCGTCGATATGTTTGGTCGCGGAATAGACGACCACGTCCGCGCCCTGCGCAATGGCGTTGGAGAAGACCGGGGTGGAGAAGACATTGTCCACCACTACCGTGGCGCCTGCGGCATGGGAAATCTCTGCCACCGCGGCGATGTCGATCACTTCCAGCGTCGGGTTCGACATGCTCTCGAAAAACACGGCCTTGGTATCGGGGCGCACCGCGGCGCGCCACTGGTCCAGGTCGGTGCCGTCGACAAATGTCACCTCGACCCCGAACCGGGTGAGGATGGTTTCCAGGATATAGAGACAGGAGCCGAACAGCGCCTTTGCCGAGACCACATGGTCGCCCGCCTTCAGCATCGAGGTCAGCGCGCCGCTCACCGCCGCCATGCCGGACGCGGTGGCAAAGGCGTCTTCCGCCCCTTCCAGCGCGGCAATGCGCTCTTCGAACATTGCCACCGTGGGGTTGCCGTAACGGGCATAGATGAACTCGTCCGGGCCGGTCTCGATGAAGCGCGCCTCGGCCTGTTCGGCGCTGTCGTAGACAAAGCCCTGGGTCAGGAAGATCGCTTCGCTCACCTCGTTGTACTGGCTGCGGCGGGTGCCGCCGTGGACCATGCTGGTGCGGCTGTTCCAGGTGCTGTTTGCGTTGTCGCTCATCTCGTCACAGTCTCCTTCGCGCGGCGGGCGGCCGGGACGGACGCGCCGCAACAAAAAACCCCCGATCGGCCAAGCGAAAGGGGGTCCTTCACGTCCTGACCTCTTTAGCGGGAATGTTTAACGTGGCCCGCAATCCGGTAACAAATCGCCACGATCGATGTCTGTTCCCAATACGCACGGCTGCGGGCTTCGTCAAGCACCGGAGGCCGCATGGCACGCTGGAGCGGCGGGAGGCCCCGGATCATTCCGCCGGGCCTGCCTCCTCTTTCTCCTCATCGATGCCGTATTTCTGCAGCAGCCCGCCCTGCAGCATGAAGAAAGCAAACATCGCAACCGGCAGGCCGAAGGTCTTGAAATAGACCCAGGTCTCCTCGCTCTGGAAGCGCCAGATCAGTTCGTTTGCCACCGCCAGCGCCAGGAAAAAGCCGCAGAGCCTGCGGGTCAGGATCATCCAGCCCTCCTGCTCCAGCGGCATCACCTCCTCCATCACCACCTTGAGGTAGCTCTTGCCGCGCAGAAGGCCCGCGCCCAGGAGCCCGCCGAACAACAGGTAAAGCATCGTCGGCTTCATCTTGATGAAGCGGTCGTCATTGAGCCAGACCGACATGCCGCCGAACAGGACCACCAGCACCAGCGTTGCGAACTGCATCCTGGAGAGGTGCCCGGTCAGCTTCCACAGTGCCAGCGTCGAGGCGATCATCAACGGGATGAAAGCCGCGGTCACCACGATGAAGCCGCGGTACTCCTCGCCGCCGAGCAGGAAGACCTCGTCCTTGAGCCGCAGGTAGCCGATGAAGAACAGGACGATCGGGCCCAGTTCCAGAACCATCTTCAGGGTGGGGTTGATTTTACGGCCGGCCATTCATTCTCCTGACATTCTGCGGTGCGCGCTCAGGCGCTGCCCATCTCCACTATCACGGCGCCCAGCGCGATCAAAGCCATCAAGGCAATCCGGCGCGGGCCGACGGTTTCCTTCAGCACCAGCCAGCCAATCAGCGCGGCAAAGACTGTGGAGGTCTCGCGGAGCACCGCCGCTTCGCCCACCTTGTCGAGCCGGGTCGCCAGCATGATCGCCCCGAAGGAGGCAAAGGCCACCAGCCCGCCGAAGAAGCCCCGGATCATCAGCGGCCCCGGTGCGGGCGCTTCGGCCATGCGCTGCCAGCGGGCAAGGGCGATGACCGGGAACACCAGCCCGTCGATCATGAAGAACCAGGCGAGGAAAGTGAACGGGTCGGCTGTGGCGCGGATGCCGTAGGCGTCATAGGTGGTATAAAGCGCCACGAACAGCCCGGTGATCACCGCGAGCACCAGGGCAATGCCCAGGGTCTCCCGCGCGCTGACGAGGAAGAGGAAGTTGTAGACCGCCAGCCCGAAGATTCCGGCCAGAAGCACCGCAACGCCCAGCCATTGCGTGCCCGTGAAAGTCTCGCCGAACAGCAGGTAGGCGCCGATCACCGCAAACAGCGGCCCGGTGCCGCGCACCACCGGGTAGACCACGGTATAGGCGCCCTTGGTATAGGCCAGCGCCTGGAACAGCTTGTAGAGCACATGGATCACCCAGGCGCCGAAGAAGATCAGCCACATGTGCGGCTCGGGCCAGGGCACCACGAAGAGCGCGAAGGGCGCCGCCATCGCGGCATAGGAGAAGTCGATCGCGCCGCGCGAAAGCCAGGGGTCATGGCGGCCCTTCTGCAGCGCGCCGAAGACCGCGTGCAGGAAGGCGGCCACCACGGCGAGGTACAGCGCCACCTGCTGCCCGCCTGCGGTGCCTTCAAGGGAAATCAGCCAATCGCTCAAATCAAATGCCTTTTCGCGGAGGAGAGCCCCCGGGGCTGCCTGCCCCAGGACCCCCGGGGATATTTCCTGCAAGAGGACGAGTTGGGGTAAATCTATGTGGGCCAGGCCCGCGGCCGCCGGGGGTACTATAGCAGCCAGCGGGAGCAAGCCGGGGGTTTTCCACCCCCGGACCCCCGGAGGATATTTTCAGCCAGAAGAAGCGGCGGGACAGGTTTCCCTGCCCCGGCGCGGGAATATCCGGGACGAGGGAAAGGCCGGGTCAGGATTTTTCCAGGCCGGTGAGGGCGGCGGCAAATTCCTCCGGGTCGAAGGGGGCGAGGTCGTCGATCTGCTCGCCCACTCCGATGGCGTGGATCGGCAGGCCGAACTTGTCGGCCAGCGCCACCAGCACGCCGCCCTTGGCAGTGCCGTCGAGCTTGGTCATTACCAGGCCGGAGACATCGGCCAGCTTCTGGAAGGTCGCAACCTGGGAGAGCGCGTTCTGGCCGGTGGTGGCATCGAGCACAAGGAGCGTGTTATGCGGCGCGGTTTCGTCCTTCTTGCGGATCACCCGGACGATCTTGGCCAGCTCCTCCATCAGGTCGGCGCGGTTTTGCAGACGGCCGGCGGTGTCGATCATCAGAAGGTCGGCGCCTTCCTCCTGCGCCTTGGTCAGCGCATCGAAGGCCAGCGATGCCGGGTCGGACCCTTCAGGCGCGGTCAGCACCGGCACCCCGGCGCGGCCGCCCCAGACCTGCAGCTGCTCCACCGCGGCGGCGCGGAAGGTGTCGCCCGCTGCGATCACCACCTGCTTGCCGGCCGCCTTGAACTGGCTCGCGAGCTTGCCGATGGTGGTGGTCTTGCCCGAGCCATTGACACCGACCACCAGCACCACCTGCGGCCGCTTGGAATAGATCGGCAGCGGCTTGGCAACGGGTTCCATGATGCGGGCGATCTCCCGTGCAAGGAGCTCCTTGATCTCGCGGCTGGAGACCCGCTTGCCCAAGCGGCCCTCCGCCAGGTTAGAGGTGACGCGCAGCGCGGTATCGACCCCCATGTCGGCGGCGATCAGCAGCTCCTCGATCTGCTCCAGCATGTCGTCGTCCAGCGCCCGGCGCGGCTCCTCCGGGGCGGCGCGGCCGATCAGGCGGCCGAGCAGGCCCGGGGTTTTCGGTGCAGGGGCGGCGGGCGCAGGTTCGGCGGGGGCCGGTTTCCGCGCCGGTCCGGGGGCAGCTTCGCGTCCGGGCTCGGGCGCTGCTTCGGGCTCCGGGGCCGGTGACGGGACGGGAGACGGCACTGGCGCCGGCGCGGGCTGCTCGGGCGTCACCGCGGGCGAATCGGCCAGAGCCTTTGCCGCCTGCTCCGGAACGGGTGCCGCGCCCTCCTCGACAATCGCATCGAGCCCCTGCTCGAGTTTGGAGGAAGATTTGAACAGCCGGTCCTTGAGCTTCGAGAAAAACGCCATCTTGGTCTCCGCACAGAAGGTTGGCTTTGGGTTTGTCCTTCACCTAATGCGGTTTCCGCCGGAGTGCAAAGCGCAAGCGCGCGGGCGGATCAGGAAAACAGGGCGGTGAAACCGGCCTGCGCGCCCCAGTAAAGTACCCAGACCGCAAAGGGCGTGACCCGCCGCAGGCGGTGGGATTGGGGCAGCACGAAGGTTTCAACCGCCAGCACGATGTCCGACAACATGAAGGCGCAGGCAGCGGCGAAGACCGCCGCACCGAAGGCTCCGGGCAGGCTCAGCGCGGCAAAGCCCATCGCCAGGATCACCGGAATATAGCCAAGAACGGCGCCCTTGAGCGGCCCGGCCCGGGGTGCGAGCAGCAGGGCCATCGCCAGTCCCGGGAGTGCCAGCGCGCCCGCCGCCGCAAGGCCCGGCAGTTCCAGAAGGCGCGCCGGATCGCTGCCGTCCCGGGTCAGGAACAGGGCCGCATAGACAAGATGCCCGGCGGCAAAAGCACCAACTCCTGCCAGAAAGGCACCCTCCCCCTCGCGCGAGAGCAGGAGATCGCCGAGCGCGCAGAGCCCAAGGGCCGCAACCAGCAGCGCCGGCGCACTGGCGGCCAAGGCGCCCAGCGCCAGCAGCAGCACTGCGCCAGTCTTGGCGATGCTGCGCAGAGGGCCAGGCGGGCGCGCCGCCAGGAGGAGGTACCAGAACGCCAGCGCCGCCGCCCCGGCCCAGAGGGTCCGGGGATCTGTCAGTATGTCCATTGCCTGCCTCCTGTTCCGCGCCTACGCCCGGCTCCGGCCCAGCTAACCCGGGACGGGCGGCGCGGGTCAAAGGTGACCTTGCGGGAGCTGTTTGGCCTGCGGGCGCCCCGATAGTCCTTGGCCGCAGGCGCGGAGCTCTGGCACAGTGGCGCCATGCGCTGGCTGTTGCTGATTCTCATCATCCCCGCACTGCTTGGCCCCTTGGCGCCGGGCGGCAGCCGGGCCGCGGCGGCGCCGCTGGGGGCGGAGGAGTTCGAACGCTATACGCAGGGGCGCACGCTTTACTACGGCTATGGCGGCACGCTTTACGGGGTGGAGCGCTACCTGCCGGACCGCCGCGTGATCTGGTCCTTTCTCGATGGCAACTGCCAGGAAGGCCGTTGGTACGAGGACGCGGGCCAGATCTGTTTCGTCTACATCAACCGCGACGAGCCGCAGTGCTGGAGTTTCGAACTGAGCCCGCGCGGGCTGACCGCGCGGTTTGAGAACGACCCCGCCGCAACCGAGCTCTACGAGGCCGAGGATATCGGCGAGGATATGCTCTGCTACGGGCCCGACACCGGGGTTTGAGGTCCGGCCCGGGGGCCGTGAGGCTGAGTGCCGCCCCCGCAAACGCGGATCAGAACAGCGAGTCCTGGCCGCCCTTGGGCGGGGTCTCGGGCCCATCGGGCGAGGCGTGGCCTGCACCGGAGGCGCCCGTGCCCGCGCGTTCTGCGCCCAGATCCAGCGTGCCGTCGGCAAATTCGATTTGCAGCGGACCGGCGCCGGCCGCGGCGGCTCTTGTGGTCAGCACCAGGCCTTCGGAGCGGACCACCGCATAACCGCGCGCCAGCGTTGCCTTGTAGCTGAGGATCTCCAGCTGGCGCCCTGCTGCGGCGAGGCTCTGGCGGCGGCGGTCGGCACGCTGGCGCTCGGCTGCGTCCAGCCGCTGGCCAAGCTGGGCGATACGGTCTTTTTGCTGCGCGATTTCGCGCTGGATCGGGCGAAGGCTCAGCCGCGACGACAGGTATTGCAGCCGGTCGCGGCGCGCTTGCACCAGCCCGCGCAGGGTGGCCGGGCGCAAGGTGGCCGCGGCCTCGCTCAGGTGCAGGCGGCGGCGCTGCACGCCCGCGGTGAGCGCATCCGGCAGCCGCGTCGCAATCCGGTCGAGCCGCTGGCGCGGGGTCTCCAGCAGCGTGTCCGGGCGCGGCAGCGCGCGGGCCAGGTCGCTCAGCCGCTGGCGGCGCAGCTGCACGGCCTGGCCCGCGACGCGGGCCAGCCGTGCGCCCTGCGCCTCGGCCCAGGCCATCAGCTCCAGCCGCACTGGCACCGCCAGTTCGGCCGCCGCGGTGGGGGTGGGCGCGCGCCGGTCGGAAACAAAGTCGATCAGAGTGGTGTCGGTCTCATGCCCCACCGCCGAGATCAGCGGGATCTGCGAAGCGGCGGCGGCGCGGGCCACGGCCTCCTCGTTGAAGCCCCAGAGATCCTCGATCGAGCCGCCGCCGCGGGCCACAATGATCAGATCCGGGCGCGGCAAAGCCCCGCCGGGGGTGAGCCGGTTGAAGCCCTCGATGGCGCGGGCGACTTCGGGCGCGCAGTTGCGGCCCTGCACCGCAACCGGCCAGACCAGCACCTTGCGCGGAAACCGCTCGCGCAGGCGGTGCAGGATGTCGCGGATCACAGCGCCCGAGGGCGAGGTGACGACGCCGATGATATGCGGCAGGTAGGGCAGCGGCTTCTTGCGGGCAGGCGCAAACAGGCCTTCCGCCTCCAGCTGCTTCTTGCGCTTCTCCAGAAGCGCCATCAGCGCGCCCTGCCCGGCCGCCGCGGCTTCCTCGACGTTGAGGTTGTACTTGGACTGCGCCCCGAAGGCGGTGAGCCGGCCGGTGACGATCACCTCCAGTCCCTCCTCCGGCACCACCGAAAGCCCGGCGATCTGCCCCTTCCAGGTGGTGCAGGCCAGGACGTTGCGGTCGTCCTTGATGTCGAAATAGAGGTGCCCGGAGCGGGCCTTGAACACCCGCCCCACCTCGCCGCGCACCCGGACCCGGCCGAAGGTTCCCTCCAGCGTGCGCTTCACGGCGCCGGAGATCTCGGAAACGGTGAATTCGGGGGCGTTCTGCCCCGGCTGCGGGTCGTCGAACAGGTCGGACAAGGGGTGCTCTCCTGCGTCTCTTGGGGGACGGTTTCGGGGTTTGCGGCGGCGCGCCCGCCCCGGGGGTTCTTGTTTTGCCGTGGCGCGCAGCATAGAACCCGCCGCAAGCATGGCAAGCCCCGGCCGCGCGGCCGGGGGAAATGGCAGCAAGACGCCGGGGCGGGTCCCGGACGGCAGAACGGAGCGCGGCAATGAACATCCTTATTCTCGGCGGCGGCGGGCGCGAACATGCGCTCGCCTGGGCGGTGATGCAGAACCCCAAATGCGATAAGCTGATCGTCGCGCCGGGCAATGCGGGCATCGCCCAAATCGCCGACTGCGCCAGCCTCGACATCGGGGACGGCGGCGCGGTGGCGGGCTTTGCCGAGGAAAACGCCATCGACTTCGTGATCATCGGCCCGGAGGCGCCGCTTGCGGCAGGCGTTGCGGACCGCCTGCGCGAGGCGGGTGTTCTGGTCTTCGGTCCCTCGGAGGCAGCGGCGCGGCTGGAAGCCTCCAAGCGCTTCACCAAGGAGATCTGCGATGCGGCCGGCGCGCCCACCGCCGGATACGGCCATTTCACCGATGCGGAAGCGGCCAAGGCCTATGTGAAGGCGCAGGGCGCCCCGATCGTGGTCAAGGCCGACGGGCTCGCCGCGGGCAAGGGCGTCATCGTGGCAATGCAGGAGCAGGAGGCACTCGACGCGATTGACGGGATGTTCGGCGGCGCCTTCGGCGGGGCCGGCGCCGAAGTGGTGATCGAGGAGTTCATGGAGGGCGAGGAGGCGTCGCTGTTCGTGCTGGTCGATGGCGAGGAAGTGCTGCCCATCGGCACGGCGCAGGACCACAAGCGCGTGGGTGAAGGCGACAGCGGCCCCAACACCGGCGGCATGGGCGCCTACTCCCCCGCCCCGGTATTGAGTGCTGCGATCGAAGAGAAGGCGATCGAGAAGATCGTGAAGCCGACGATGAAGGTGATGGCAGAGCGCGGCATGCCCTATCAGGGCGTGCTCTATGCCGGGCTGATGATCCGGGACGGTGTGCCGCGGCTGGTCGAGTACAATGTCCGCTTCGGCGACCCGGAATGCCAGGTGCTGATGATGCGGCTGGGCGCGCAGGCGCTGGACCTGATGCACGCCGCCGCCGAAGGCCGCCTCGGGGACGCGCGGGTGAATTGGGGCGAGGATCACGCGATCACCGTGGTGATGGCTGCCGAAGGCTACCCCGGCGCCTACCGGAAGGGGACCGAGATCAGGGGGCTGGACAGCCTGCCTGAGGACAGCAGCAACATGGTTTTCCATGCAGGCACCAAGTCCGAAGACGGCAAGGTGCTGGCCGCCGGCGGCCGGGTTCTGAACGTGACTGCGCGCGGCGGCAGCCTGCAGGAGGCCCGCGACCGCGCCTATGCGATGGTGGATGCGCTCGACTGGCCCGAAGGCTTCTGCCGCCGCGACATCGGCTGGCGCGCGCTGAGCTGATCTGCGCCTGATCGCCGCGCTTCCCGCAAGGGGCGCGCTCCCGCCTGCGCCGGCCCCTCCGCGGGATGGGCCTGGCAGTTGGGCCGTGGCCTGGGCGCTCGCGCGCCCGGCGGCACCGCATTGCGGCGAAGATTTTGCGGGACGTCATCGCTGCCATGCCGCATTCGCGTGCAGGCTGCCGTTTGCGGCCATGTGCGGCCGGGGCCTTGCCTCGCACCTTGAGGGCGGACGGACCGCAGGGAGACCCGAATGATCCTGAGAGAAAAACCCGGGGCGCTGCAGCTCCTGTTTGCGGTGCAGGGCTCGGTCCTGCCGCGCATCCTGCCGCGCGTCCTGGGACTGGCCGGGCTGGCCGCATTGATGGTCTGGGCCGACGGGGCCGTGATGGCGCTGCCGCATCTCGACCCCGGGCCGATGGCGGTCTTCGGGGTGGCGCTCTCGCTGTTCCTCGGATTCCGCAACAACGCCGCCTATGACCGCTGGTGGGAGGCGCGCAGGCTTTGGGGGCAGCTGGTAGCCGGGCTGCGCGCGCTGGGGCGGGAGGCGGAGATCTTCGTTCCCGGCAAGGACGGCCGCCAGCGCCTGCTGCGCCTGGCGCTGGCTTTCCTGCACCTGCACCGGCTGAACCTGCGCGCGCAGGCCGCGGACAGCGCCGCCTCCGCCTGGACCGGTACCCTGCCCGCGCCCGCTCCGCACTCCGCCTGCGCGGCGCTGGACCGTATGGCACGGGAGGTCGCGGCTTCCGGCGCCGATGGGTTCGGGCGCAAGGCCCTGGGCGAGCGGCTGGCAGATCTGACCCTGGCGCAGGCCGGCTGCGAGCGCATCGCGGCAACACCCTTGCCCTATGTCTATTCGCTTTTGGTGTTCCGCACCGCCTATCTCTACTGCCTGCTGATCCCCTTTGCCCTGTTCGACGCGGCGGGCTGGCTGACGCCGCTGTTCACGGCCATCGCGGCCTATGTGTTCTTCGGGCTGGCCGAGGTCTCGGAGGAGCTGGCGCACCCTTTCGGCGCCACCGGCAACGGGCTGCCGCTGGACGCGATGTGCCGGACGGTGGAAATCTCGCTGGCGCCGCATCTGGACCTCGATCCGCCGCCACCCTTGCGGCCTGCGGACTACGTGCTGAACTGAGGAAGGCGGCGCCTGCGCGGGCTGCCTGCGGCCGCAAGCCGTTTCCGCCGCGGCGCTTGGCGGGCCAGGCTTCGGGAGAGACGGGCCGCAGCCGCCATCCGCATGAGGAGAGGCGATGGACCGGGGCGCCCAAGACGGCACCGCCGGCGAAGTTGCCGGGACGCAGGGCAGCCCCCGGCAGGCGGACCGTGGAGCGGAGCGTTCCCGCCTGCGCCGCCCCATCTGCCGGATGGGGCTCACAGTTGGGCCGGGCGCCGCGCTTGCGCGCGGCGCAGGTTGCGCCCGGCGGCAAGTGGCGGCAGGCGCAGCGGGCGATGCGGCGCCGCGTTTCAGAAAGTGCGGGGGGAGGGCTAAAATACTGAAAGCTTGCGAAGCGTGCTGCGGGCGGCCTGTACCCGCGGTCTGTCTTTGCAGCATGGCGGTTGTTCACGCCGCCGGCAGACCCGCCTCTCCACCCGCCGAAAGCGCCTTCGCCGCCAACGCGCGGCGTGCGGGACGGAGCCGGGGAGCGGGCGGGCAGACGCCGCGCGCCCGCCCGCCTGCCGTATCAGATCTGCTTTTCGGGCATATGCACGACGAGCCCGTCCAGCGCGTCGGTCACCTTGAGCTGGCATGTCAGGCGCGAGCGCGCCGGGTCGGGCTCATAGGCAAAGTCCAGCATGTCTTCTTCCATGTCGTCCTTCGCCGGCAACTTCTCCACCCAGGCGGCATCGACGTAAACATGGCAGGTCGAGCAGGCACAGGCGCCGCCGCAATCGGCCTCGATGCCCGGGATGTTGTTGTCGCGCGCGCCTTCCATCACGGTCAGCCCGCTGGCGACCTCGACGACGTGCTCGGTGCCGTTGTGCTCGATATAGGTGATCTTTGCCATCGTCAGCTCTCTTCCCTTTTCCGGTACTTGCCGGACTGTGTAGCCAAGCCGCCGCGCCGCTGCCAGCCCCATTTGCGACCCCGGGCTGACGCGGCTGGACGCCCGGGGTAAATGTTCTATATATGTTCTCACTCCACTCACCACCCGCAACCATCCCGCACCCTGAGGCCCAATGCCGCCCGCACCGCCGCCGCCCGCATCTGTCCCGCGCCCGCGCCGCCCCTGGCCGCGCCCGCCGGTCTGCCTGCCCTCCGCCCGCCTGGCCGAGCCGCCGGAGAACGCCCGGATCACCGTGGCCGGGCTGGTGATCCTGAGGCAGCGGCCGGGCACCGCCAAGGGGGTGATCTTCCTGACGCTCGAGGATGAGACCGGCATCGTCAACGTGATCGTCTGGCGCAAGATCTACGAGACCTTCCGCCGGGCGGTGATTGCCGGACGGCTCCTGCGGGTGACCGGACGGCTGCAGCGGGCGCATGCGGTCACCCATGTGATCGCCGAGATCATCGAGGACATCTCGCCCATGCTCGACCAGCTGTTGAGCGAACAGGGGCGGCAGGACGATCCCGCCTTTGCGCCGGGTCCGGAACTGGGCTAGGGTCCGGCGCAACCGCAGCCGCGCGCCGCGCCTGCCCCCGGGGACCCTGCGCATGCCGCCCAGCCGATCCATTCTCTGGCCCTTGCCGCCTGCCTGGCCGAAAGGCGCCCTGGCCGCACTGCTGCTGGCGGCGCTGACGGCCTGCAACGGCGCGGGCACGGGGGACTCTGCCACCCGCGCGGGCCATTACGCGCCCCCCGGCGCGCCGCCCGGAACCTGCTGGAGCAAGCACACCCGTCCCGCCGTGATCGAGACCGTGACAAGCCAGGTGCTGGTGCGGCCAGCCGAGACCGATGCCGCGGGCCAGGTGGTCCGCGCCGCGCTGTTCCGCACCGAGACCCGGCAGGAGATCGTCGAGCCGCGCCGCGAGACCTGGTTCGAGATCCCCTGCGCCCTCAGCATGACGCCGGAGTTCATCCGCACGGTGCAGCGCGCGCTGGCGGCGCGCGGGCTCTACCGCGGACCGGTGCATGGCCGCATGGACGCCGCCACCCGCGCCGCCGTGCAGCGCTATCAGCAGCCAATGGGGCTGGACAGCGGCACCCTGTCGCTCTCTGCCGCGCGCAAGCTGGGGCTGGTGGCCGTTGGCGGCTGATGTCCCCCCGCCTCACCAGAAGCGCCCTGCCCCTGCAGGCAGTTCCCAGCCTCACACCCATCTGCTAGGCTCCGCCTGGCCGGTCCCGCCCTCCGGCCGACCCGCCGCAAAGGAGACCGACCCGCCATGCTGAAACCCCGCCTGCCCGACACCGGGTTCCTGTCCGGCGCTTCGGGGCCGCTCAGGCGCATGCTGGAGAGCCAGGCCACCGAGGTGCGGCTGCGCCAGGGCGAGACGCTGTTCGAGCAGGGCGATGCAGGGGACGCGCTGTATGCGATCATCGAGGGGGCGCTGGAGTTCTCGATCCTCTCGGCCTCCGGGCGCAAGCTGTCGCTGGACATGATGCGCCCCGGAGCCGTCTTCGGCGAGATTGCCCTGTTCGACCCGGGCGAGCGCACTGCCACCGCAACCGCCGCCGAGCCCAGCCGCCTGCGCCGGGTGCGCAGCCGCGACGTGCTGGCGCAGATCCGCCAGCATCCCGACCTGGCGGCCGACCTGTTGCGCCTCGCCGGGCAGCGGATGCGCTGGATGAACGCGCAGCTGAACGAGCAGGTGTTCCTGCCGATGCCGGTGCGGCTGGCGCGCAAGCTGATCTACCTGGCGCCGGAAAGCGGCAGCGGCCGGATAGCGCTGTCGCAGGCGGAACTGGCGGAATTTGTCGGCGCCACGCGGGAGGCGGTCTCCAAAACGCTGGCGGCCTGGAAGCGCAGCGGGCTGGTCGGCATCACCCGCGGCGGGGTGGAGATTCTGGACCGGGCCGAACTGGCGCTCTTGGCCGATCCGGACCTGATCTGAGCCGCCGAAGCTGCCGGCAAGCTCCGGCAAATTGGAGGGTCCGCCAACCGCGCCGCTCCTGCATGGGGATCACTCCACCATTGCACCCGCGCACCGAACCTCGCCGCGCCCCGCCGCCGCGCCCGGTAGCGATCCGCAGGAGTGTGTCCCGCGGTCTATCGCTGCCAAGTCCGTGCGCCCTCCCGACGGAGCGGCTGTCCTTCGCCAAATCGCCGCCGAGTCGGGGGGGCGGCGGCGGTGCGCGGCGGCCTTCCGCCTTGTCGCGCGCCGGGGCAATCAGCTTCGGTTCAGTTTGTTGCGCCCGGATGCTGACCGGCACGAAAGGTGCCCCCCCCGGACTCACCCGCTCCCTACGCTGAAACCTGCCCTGTGACGCAGGTCACAGACGCTGCCGCCGCTCTAGGTCAATCTGGCGCAACAGGAGGCCGTTATCCGTTCCATCCCAGCGGCTCCCTGACCTCAGGAGCCGCGTGCCCGGTGGCGCGCGGCTCTCCGCTCTCTTTCCCAAAGCTCCCCTTCAAAATTCCCCGGTCTGACCAGGCGGCACCCGCCCGCTCGCACGGAAAAGGCCGGGCATTCGCCCGGCCTCCGGCTTGGCCCGGTTCCCCGCGGCAGGCATCCCGCCCGCTGCAGGTCCCGGAATGTTACTCTTCGAGGTTCAGTGCCACGAAGCGCGGCTCGCCGCCGCGGCGCACCAGGAGCAGCAGCGACTTGCGGCCCGCTTCCCTGGCATCCGCGACCTGGGTTTCCAGCTCGGCGATGGAGGCCACCTTCTGCTGGCCCGCCTCGGTGATCACGTCACCGGCGCGCAGACCTTTCTCCCAGGCCTCCGAGGCTTCGTTAACCGACAGGATCGCCAGGCCTTCGACGCCCGCAGGCACATTCAGATCGCGGCGCAGCTCATCGTTCAGAACGCCGACGGAGAGGCCCAGAAGCTCCTTCTCGGTCACGTCGGGGCTGCCTTCGGCTTCCGGCAGGGAGGAGCCGCCCACGGCGTCTTCGCGGCGGCCGAGAGTCACGCGCAGGGTTTCGGTCTTGCCTTCGCGGTGGACCACGACGCGCACGGTCTTGCCGACCTCGGTGTTGCCGACCTGGCGCACCAGGGCGCGGGTGTCGGCGACATCGGTGCCGTCGAAGCTGACGATCACGTCGCCCGCCATCATGCCCGCCTGCTTGGCCGGGCCGTCCGGCACTTCGGTGACCAGCGCGCCCTTGGGCTTGCTGAGACCGATGGCCTCGGCCAGGTCGGCGTCCACATCCTGGATCTTCACGCCCAGCCAGCCGCGGCGGGTCTCGCCGAATTCCTTCAGCTGCTCGACCACCTTGCTGACCACATTGGAGGCCATAGAGAAGCCAATGCCGATGGAGCCGCCGTTGGGCGACAGGATCGCGGTGTTCACACCGACCACCTCGCCGTCCATGTTGAACAGCGGCCCGCCCGAGTTGCCGCGGTTGATCGCCGCGTCGGTCTGGATGTAATCGTCATAAGAGCCCGAAAGCTCGCGGTTGCGGGCCGAGACAATACCGGCCGAGACCGAGAAGCCCTGCCCCAGCGGGTTGCCCATTGCCACCACCCAGTCGCCGACCAGCGCGGTGTCGCTGTCGCCGAATTTCACGAACTTCAGCGGGCCGGGCGCCTCGACCTTCAGCAGCGCGATATCGGTGTTGGGATCGGTGCCAACCACCTTGGCAGGCAGCGGGCGCGCGGGCTGGCCTTCGCCCGGGTAGAATTCGATCTCGATCTCGTCGGCGGCCTCGATCACGTGGTTGTTGGTGACGATATAGCCGTCTTCAGAGATCACGAAGCCCGAGCCCAGCGCCGAGGAGCGGCGCGGCCGCGGGGTGCCATTGCCGCTGCCGTTGCGGTCCTGGAACTCGCGGAAGAAATCTTCGAACGGGGAGCCCTCGGGCACGATGCCCTGCGGGCCGGTGCGGCCCTCGATCATTGTGGAGGTGGCGATATTGACCACCGCGGGGCTGATCTTCTCGGCCAGCGGTGCCAGGCTTTCGGGCCGGGCCAGCCCGGGCACCGCCTGCAGCAGCAGAATGGCCGCGCTCAGCAGTGCCAGCAGGAACAGCCGCAGGGGGACCGGCCGTTCGCTTGCCTGTTCGGATAAAACTATTGCCTGTGGCTGCACGGAACTACTCCTTGTCATAGCCGTCTTGTTCTTGTCTGCGCCGGTGCGGGCCCCGGGACACGGGCCGCCGGCGGGCGGTCATGGCTCCAATGTAAGAGTTTGCGGCCATACCGCAATGAATGTTGCAAGCAATCAAGCCCGCGTGAGGACAGGGCCGCGCTTGCGGCCGGGTCAGAGCCCAAGGCGGAACGCCAGCCAGACCAGCACCAGCCCCAGAGCCACGGCAGCAAGCCCGGCCAGTCTGCGCTGATCCTCGCCGATAAGGCGCAGCATTTCGAGCAGGCGCTCCACAAGCGAAGGGGCCAGCACATAGACCAGCCCCTCCACAATCAATACCAGCCCTATGGCCAGCAGCAGCATTGCCATCACTCGCTGCCGGAGCTGCCGGCCTCGGCCGCACCATCCGCACCGTCTGCGGCGGGCGCATCAGGCGTTTCAGGCGCTTCAGGTGCTTCAGGCCCAGGCGCCTCGGATGCGGAGGCCGGGGCCTCAGCCGTGCCCGGAGCCGCCGGGGCGCGGGAGTCCGCGGCACCGTCGGAGAACTTCAGGTAATTGAAGAAGTCCGAATCCGGCGACAGCACCATCGAGGAATTGCCCTCCTGCAGCGCCCGCGCATAGGCGTTGAGGCTGCGGTAGAACTCGAAGAACTCGCTGTCGCGGCCATAGGCCTCGGCAAAGATGCCGTTGCGCTCGGCGTCGGCCTCACCGCGGATCACCTCGGCTTCCCGGCGCGCCTCCGAGACCAGCTCGACCTCGGTACGGTCGGCCTGGGCGCGGACCCGCTGGGCAGCTTCCTCACCACGGGCGATCTCGTCCGCTGCTTCGCGTTCGCGCTCGGCCCGCATCCGGGAGAAGGTAGCTTCGAGGTTGGCCTGCGGCAGGTCGGTGCGCTTCAGCCGAACATCGATTACCTCAAGCCCGAAACTGCGGGCCTCGGTGATGGCGGCGTTGCGGATGCGCAGCATAAGTGCGGCGCGGTCCGAGGACAGAATGTCGTTCGAGCTGACCGAGCCGAGCACCTCACGGGTCTGGGCCCGCATGATCTTGTCGAGGCGCGATTCCGCACCCGAGATGCCACCGGCGCCCACCGCCTGGCGGAAGCGCTCCGCATCGACGATCCGGTAGCGCGCGAAGGCGTCCACGATCAGGCGGCGGTCATCCAGCGGAGTGACCTCCAGCGGGCCGACTTCCAGGCTGAGGATGCGGTCGTCATAGCGCACCACATCGTCGATCAGCGGCACCTTGAAGGCGAGGCCGGGATCTTCCTCGACCGCCACGACGCGGCCAAAGCGCAGCACCAGCGCCTTCTCGCGCTCGTCCACGATGAAGATCGCCGAAAGCAGGGCGATCAGTGCCACTACCAGAACCGGCAGAAGAAAGGTCGTCTTTCGCATCAGTTGCTCTCCGTCCGGCGCAGTTCGTTGAGCGGCAGGTAGGGCACGACGCCCTGGGTCCGGCCGTCACCCGACTGGTCAAGAATGATCTTGTCCACCCGGCTCAGCACTTCTTCCATGGTTTCCAGGTAGAGACGCTTGCGGGTTACCTCGGGAGCCTTCTGGTATTCCTCCAGAACCGCGATAAAGCGGCTGGCCTCACCCTGGGCCTCGTTCACCACGCGGGCGCGGTAGGCCTCGGCCTCTTCCAGCGTTTGCGCGGACTGGCCGCGGGCGCCTGCCAGCTTGCGGTTGGCGTAGGCGTCGGCCTGCTTTTCAAGCCGGTCGCGCTCCTGGCCTGCCGATTGCACCTCGCGGAAGGCGTCCTTCACCGGTTCCGGCGGGTCGGCGCCGTCGAAGTTCACCCGGACGATGTTGACGCCGCTGTCGTAGCTGTCGAGCGTGAACTGGATCAGCTCTTCGAGCCGGGCCGAGATCGCGCCGCGGTCGCGGTTCAGGATCGGCGCCAGTTCGGACTGGGCGATGATCTCGCGCATCGCCGATTCCGCCACCGCCTGGATGGTGGCGCGCGGGTCGCGCAGGTTGAACAGGTAGCGGGACGGGTCGGAGATGTTCCAGACCACCTGGAAATCGACGTCGATGATGTTCTCGTCGCCGGTCAGCATCAGCCCGGCGTCCGAGCCGCGGCCGCCCGCGCCGATGTTCTCCACCTGCTCCACCCGCACCGGGATCACCTCATAGGTGACCAGCGGCCAGGGCGCAAAGTTCAGACCGGGCTGGCCGGTTGCCAAATATTCGCCGAGGAACAGCTCGACCGACTGCTCTTCCGGCTTCACGGTGTACAAGCTGACCCAGCTCCAAAGCACCGCCGCGGCCGCGGCCGCGATGCCAAGGGTGCCCTTGGTGAACAGCGGGGGGCCACCGCCCGGACCACGCCCGGAGCCGCCGCCGCGGCCGCCGCGCCCGCCCATCAGCACGCGCAGCTGTTCCTGGCCCTTCTTCACCAGCTCGTCGATCTCGGGAATCTGAGGTTCATCGGGTTTGCGGCCGCCGCCACCGCCGCTGCCGCCCTTGTCTCCCCGGTTGCCTCCTCCGCCGCCGGATGAGCCTCCGCCCCCCCAGGGGCCGCCACTGTTGCCCGCCATTTGTCTCCTATCCGAACTTCCGCCGCCCTGGGGCGGCCTTCGTTTCCGCTTGTTGCCGCTGCGCCCGGCGTCAGGCCGTGCGCACCGGGGTTTTCATGGTCACCAACTCTTCCGACATTGTCGGATGCACCGCAACGGTGCGATCGAAATCTTCCTTGGTCGCGCCCATCTTTACGGCGATTCCCGCCAGCTGGATCATCTCGCCCGCGCTGGGTGCGACGATATGGCATCCCAGCACCTTGCGGCTGGCCTTGGAGACGATCAGCTTCATCAGCACCCGCCGCGTGCGCCCGGCAAAGGCCTGCTGCATCGGCTTGAAGGAGGTGGCATAGACCTCGATCGCCTCCTGCTCGCGCGCGTCTTCCTCGCTCAGCCCGATGGTGCCCATCTCCGGCTGGGTGAAGATCGCAGTCGGGATCAGGTCGTGGTCGGGCTTCGTCGGGTTGCCCTTGAACACGGTCTCGACAAAGGCCATCGCCTCGCGGATCGCCACCGGGGTCAGCGCGACCCGGTCGGTCACATCGCCGATCGCATAGACCGAGGGCACCGAGGTCTGGCTGTAGCTGTCCACCATGATCTCGCCCTTGCGGCCGCGCTCGACGCCGATATCCTCCAGCCCGAGGTTGTCGGCGTTGGGGTTGCGGCCGGTGGCGTACATCACCTTGTCGAACAGCTGTTCGCGGCCATTGGTCGACTTCACCCAGATCTTATCGCCTTCCTTGCGCATCTCCAGCACATTCGTTCCCAGATGCACATCCACGCCCGCCTGGCACATTTCCTCGGAGATCAGCCCGCGCGCCTCGTCGTCAAAGCCGCGCAGGATCTGGGCGCCGCGGTAAAACTGGGTGGTCTTCACGCCGAGCCCGTTCATGATACCCGCAAACTCGCAGGCAATATACCCGCCGCCGACGATCAGCAGGCTTTCGGGCAGTTCTTCCAGTTGGAACATCTCGTTCGAGGTGATGGCCAGCTCGCAGCCCGGGAAGTCCGGCACCGACGGCCAGCCGCCGGTGGCGATCAGGATGTGCTTTGCGGTTTTGCGGGTGCCATCGGCGAGTTCCACCGTATGGGAATCGGCCAGCTTGGCGCGCTGGTCGTAGCTGTCGACGCCGTTGTTCTTCAGGATGCCGCGATAAACGCCTTCAAGCCGGTCCAGCTCGCTGTGCAGTTTGTTCTTGAAAGCGGGCCAGTCGAAGCCGCCGCCGCTCACCTCCCAGCCGTAGCTGCGGGCGTCTTCCACGATGTCGGCATATTCCGAGGCGAAAACCATCAGCTTTTTCGGCACGCAGCCGCGGATCACGCAGGTGCCGCCATAGCGGTCTTCCTCGGCCAGCGCCACCCGGGCGCCTTCCTGTGCCGCGACCCGCGCAGCCCGCACCCCGCCAGAGCCGCCGCCGATGACAAACAGATCATAATCAAAGCTCATGATGTCCCGCCTTTTGCATTTCCAAATCCGGTATCCCACAACAAGACACCAAACGCCATATGCCTAAGTGGGCGCAAATGCGCGGGATTCAACTGCCGGCAGTCCTGCCGGACCGGCACCCCGCGCGTTTGTGATCCCCCGCGGCACGCACCGCGGGGGAAAGGCCCTCAGCCGGGGAGGTCCTTGAACAGGTTTTCGGTCTCGCCCGCGTCCAGCCGGCCCTGCTCCACCGTGCCTTCGTTGATGTCGCGCACCTCGACCTTGCCGTCGCCATAGCCGATCACAACGGAATCGCAGATGTCGATGAACAGCCCGTTCTCGACCACGCCGGGGATTTGGTTCAGCACCAGCGACAGCTGGCGCGGATTGCCGATGCGGTTGAGGTGCAGGTCCAGGATGTGATTTCCTTCGTCGGTGATGAAAGGCTCGTCGCCGTCCATCCGCAGCGAGGTGTTGCGGCCAAGCACATCCATCGACACCAGCGTCTCCTCGATCAGCGAGCGGGTGGACTGCCAGCCGAAGGGGATGACCTCCACCGGCAGCGGGAAGGCGCCCAGCGTCTCCACCGCTTTGCCGGCATCGGCAATCACCACCATCTGGTCCGAGGCGGCGGCAACGATCTTCTCCTGCAGATGCGCGCCGCCGCCGCCCTTGATCAGGTTCAGGTCGGCATCGAACTCGTCTGCACCGTCGATGGTGAGGTCGAGCCACTTCGCCTCGTCCAGGGAGACCACGCTGATGCCCACCTCGCGCGCCAGCGCGGCAGTGCGGGAGGAGGTCGGCACGGCAGTGATCTTCAGCCCCTCGTCGCGCACCCGGCTGCCCAGGCAGCGCACCAGCCAGGCAGCGGTGGAGCCGGTGCCGAGGCCGACGCGCATGCCGTCTTCCACCATGTCGGACGCCCGTTTGGCGGCGACGAATTTTGCGTTGTCGACAGGCGACAGTTCTGAGGACATGAGGGAGGCTCCCGTGCTAAGCGTTCGGGCCGCTTATAAGCGCATTGGCGGCGCGGTGCGAGGGGCCATTGCGCCGGTTTCGTCCAGCCCGCCCCGCAAAACGCCGGGCAGCGGGCGCAAGTGCGGCAAAAGATGCCTCGCAGCGGCGTGTTTCCTATCGGAAACGGCGGAAACGGGCTAGTTTTCCGCGCGATTGCGCCTAGGGTCGCGCCATGACAGACGAGTACCGCCTACACTACGCGCCCGACAACGCCAGCCTGATCGTCCGGCTGGTGCTGGAGGAGCTGCGCCTGCCCTACACCTGCCAGCTTGTCGACCGCGGGGCAGATGCGCAACAGAGCCCGGGCTACTTGCGGCTCAACCCGCACGGGCTGATCCCGGTGCTGGAGACGCCGGATGGTCCGATCTTTGAAACCGCGGCGATCCTGCTGTGGCTCAGCGGCCGACATGGCGCGATGGCCCCGGCGGAGATGAGCCCGGATCGGGCGGGGTTCCTGAAGTGGCTGGTCTTCACCTCCAACACGCTGCATGCTGACCTGCGCATGCTGTTCTACCCAGGGAAATACATCGGCAGCGGGGACAGCCATCAGACGCAGCTGCGCCATGTGCTGCGCGAGCGCCTGCACAGGCATCTGCTGCGCCTCGAGAGCGCCGCCGCTGAACGCCCGCCCTGGCTCGGCGCGCCGCGGCCCTCGGTGCTGGACTGCTACCTCGCCTGCCTCTTGCGCTGGATGGCGCTCTACCCGGCCGATGATGACCGGTCGTGGTTTGCGCTTGCGCGCTATCCCGGCCTGCAGCGCCTCTGCGCCGGGCTGGAGACGCGCCCCGCCACCGCCGCCGCGCAGGCCGCTGAGGGCCTCGGCCCCCGGCCCTTCACCTCTCCTGTTTATGCCAATCCCCCAGAAGGATCAGCCACCTGATGTTCCTCTCCGTCTTCGATATGTTCAAGGTCGGTATCGGCCCCTCCTCCTCGCACACGATGGGGCCGATGGTGGCCGCCGCGCGCTTTCTCGACATGATGCGCGCGTCACCGTTTGAATTCCATGGCCTGCGCGCCTCCTTGCACGGCTCGCTGGCCTTCACCGGGGCGGGCCACGCCACCGACCGCGCCACCATCCTCGGCCTCGCGGGGTTCGAGCCGGAAACCTACGATGACGAGAAGGCCGAGGCCTTCCTCGCCCGGCTGGCCGAGACCAGGACGATGCAGCCCGAGGGCTTGCCGGAACTGCGTTTCGACCCCGAGGCCGACATGATCTTCGACTACGAGCAGGCGCTGCCCGGCCATGCCAACGGCATGATCCTGATGGCGACCGATGCGCAGGGCGACGTGATCCTGCGGCAGGTGTTCTACTCGATCGGCGGCGGTTTCGTGCTGACCGAGGAGGAACTGGCCGCGGGCAAGGACACCGATGAGGGCGCCCCGGTTCCCTACCCGTTCAAATCCGCCGCCGAGATGCTGGAGATGGCCGCGTCCAGCGGCAAGACTATCGCCGCGATGAAACGCGCCAACGAGATTTCGCGCGGCTGCGAGCAGAGCCTGGCCAAAGGCACTGCCCGGATCTGGGAGGTGATGAACAACTGCATCGAGCGCGGGTTGGAGCGCGATGGCATCCTGCCCGGCGGCCTCAAGGTGCGCCGCCGCGCCAAGGCGATCCACGATGCCCTGATCGCCGAGCGCGGCAAGAACATCAACGCGCCGCACACGATCAACGACTGGATGAGCGTCTACGCGATGGCAGTGAACGAGGAAAACGCCGCCGGCGGCCAGGTGGTCACCGCGCCGACCAATGGCGCCGCCGGGGTGCTGCCTGCAGTGCTGCGCTACTACCTCGACCATGTGCCGGGTGCGGCGCCAAGCCATGTGGAGGATTTCCTGCTGACCGCCGCCGCCATTGGCGGGCTGGTCAAGTTCAACGCGTCGATCTCCGGCGCCGAAGCGGGCTGCCAGGCGGAGGTCGGATCGGCCGCGGCAATGGCGGCGGCGGGGCTCTGCGCGGTGATGGGCGGCAGCCCCGAACAGGTGGAAAACGCCGCCGAGATCGCGCTGGAGCATCACCTCGGCATGACCTGCGACCCGGTGAAGGGCCTGGTGCAGGTGCCCTGTATCGAGCGCAATGGTTTGGGCGCGATCAAGGCGGTTTCGGCCGCATCATTGGCGCTGCGCGGTGACGGGCAGCACTTCGTGCCGCTGGACGCGGTGATCGAAACCATGCGGCAGACCGGCGCCGACATGCATGAAAAGTACAAGGAAACATCGCTTGGCGGGCTTGCCGTCAACGTGCCAAACTGCTGAGCCGGCAGCAAAAAACGCGACACCCAGCTTGCCAAGCCATGGCGCCGCCCCTAGCGTGGCGCCATGACCCAGGACCGTCCCCTTCTTGGCATCGCCCTCATGCTGGGCTTCTGTGCCGTGATCCCGCTTGGCGATGCCATTGCCAAGCTGCTGGCCACCCGCGTGCCGGTGGCGCAGATCGTCTTTATCCGCTTTGCCGCGCAAGGACTGATCCTGCTGCCGCTGGCGCTGGCGCTCAGGCTGCCGCTTACCGTGTCACGGCAGGTGCTGCCGCTCCTGGTGCTGCGTACGGTCCTGCAGATGGGAGGTATCGGCGCGATGTTCATAGCGCTGAAGCACCTGCCGCTGGCCGATGCGGTGGCCATCGCTTTCGTGATGCCCTTCATCATGCTGCTCCTGGGCAAGTACGTGCTGGGCGAAGAGGTCGGCCTGCGCCGCCTGGCCGCCTGCGCGGTGGGCTTTGCGGGCACGCTTCTGGTAATCCAGCCGAGCTTTGCCGAGGTCGGCGGGCACGCGCTCTGGCCGGTGGCGGTGGCGGTGATCTTCGCGCTGTTCATGCTGATCACCCGCAAGATCGCCAAACACACTGACCCGATCGCGGTGCAAGCACTCGCGGGCGCGATGGGCACGGTGATGCTGGCGCCCGTGTTTCTGATCGGCGGCGCGCTCGGCTCTGCCAGCTTCAGCCTTGAGCTGCCGCCGCAGGACACCTGGAGCCTGCTGGCCGCAGCGGGCGCGCTTGGCACTGTGGCGCATCTCATGATGACCTGGAGCCTGCGCTTTGCCCCGGCCGCAACGCTTGCCTCGATGCAATATCTTGAGATCCCGATGGCCACTTTCATCGGCTGGCTGATCTTCGCTGAGCTGCCCGATAGGCTGGCCGCGGCCGGAATAGCGCTGACTGTCGCTGCGGGCCTTTATGTGGTGCTGCGCGAGCATCGCACCGCCCGCGCCATAGCCCGCGTCACCGCCGCACCGCCTGCATGACCGTCCTGAGGGCGCGGCGCGGCGCAATCACCAGAAGCCCCGGCCCATCGGGCAGGATGCGCACCGGGCCCAGCGCCCGGTTCGAGGTGCCAACGCGCCCCATCGGTGACAATCTGAGCCCATCGATGGGCCATTGCAGCCCCTCCGAACGCCCGGTCACCGCCTGCATCGGGTAAAGGGACACAACGTCGCCCGCCTCCAGCGGCAGCTCCACAGGGCTCGTGGCGTGGAAGATCACTTCGGTCTCGCCAATCAGCACGCAAGGCGCCGGATGCCCCTGAACCAGCGTGCTCAGCGCCGCCAGCTGGTGATCCAGCCGCCCGCCCAGAAAGCCCACCGCCAGCACCACCGGCGCCGAGATCGCCCGCAGCGCCTTGTCGAAATCGGTGCTGTCCTGCTCTGTCACGTGAAACAGCCGCTCTCGCGGCAGGGCGGCGCGGGTCTCCGCAGGCAGGGAGTCGAAATCTCCGATCACCGCCCGCGGCAGATGCCCCGCCGCCAGCGCCGCGGTGGCGCCGCCATCCGCCGCCGCCAGCACTGGCGCCAGCGCCAGCGCCTCCTCCAGGCTGCCAGGCGCAATCTCGCCCCCGCCAGCCAGCGTCACCGGCCCGACTTCCTCAACAATCCATCGCTTCATACCCGCATTCCTTGCAGATTTGGAAACCGGCCACAATGTGAACACAAAATGATACGATCAATTGCACGGATTCGAGCAAAATTTGTCCTTTCGCTAACGAATGTAGGGGACAACGGATGTGGCGAGGACGGAGACGCAGATGGTACAGAACAACAAAGTCTTGACCGTATCCTACGGGACCTTTTCCTGCACGCTTGAAGGGTTCGAGGATTCTTTCGGCACGATGAAGGCCATCGCCGAATACTTCCGCGACCTTGCCTCGGACGACCGCTATTTCGGTGCCGAGCCGCCGCAGCCTGACGCCGACATGCTGGCCCGCATCGCCCAGCGCGAAATCGCCCGGCAGGTCGAGGCCCGCAGCAGCGGCAGCGGCATCCACCTGCGCGCAGCAGCACCGCCCCTGGCCCCCGTAACACCCGCGCCTGCCGCCGCCCCCGCGGCGGCGGAACAGGGTGCCGCCGCCAACTCATCCCACCCGGCAGCGGAAGCAGCGCCTGCCGCTGCGCCTGAGGCCGCGCCGCAGGAAGAGACCGAAATACAGCACCCGCCGGCCGCAACCGCAGAGCCCGCCGCCGAACCCGAGGCGCAAGTTGCGGAGCCTGCCGCCGAACCGATCTCCGTCGCCCAGGCGCCTGAAGCCCCCGCGCATGACAGCGTTCCGGCTGAGGAGTTGACAGCCGAAGCCGAAGCCGAAGCCGAAGCCGAAGCCGAAGCCGAAGCCGAAGCCGAAGCCGAAGCCGAAGCCGAAGCCGAAGCCGAAGCCGAAGCCGAAGCCGAAGAATTCTTTGCTGCAGGCTCCGCCCCGTCCAGGGCAATCGCACCCGTCGCGCGCGATGACGGGCAGGATCAGCCGCGTGAGACGCTCTCTCCCGACAGCATCGCCGCCAAGCTTCAGCGCATCCGCGCGGTGGTGGCCCAGCAGGGACCCCAAAGCGAATTCCTGGAAGACGAGCACGCCGACAGCATCCGGCAGGATGCCGCCGCCGACATCGCCGAAGCGATCGAGCAGGACGGCCGCGCAGAGTCCTCCGGCATCGAAGATGAGCCCGACGCAGAAATCGCCCGCGCGCTGGACCGGCTGGATCTGGAAGTCATGGGCGGCGGCGCGGGAACGGACGCTGAAGAAGACACTGCAGCAGTTCCGGATGAAACAACACCCGAAGCCGCCGAAGCCGCCGCTGCGCCGGCACGGCCGCGCATCGCAAAGGTCAAGCGCGCGGATTTCGAAGCCGCCGTGGCCAGCGGCCGCCTGCAGGAAATCAGCGCCGGACTGCAAGCGGATGAGGACGGGCCGGAGGCGCAGACGCGCACCGCCGGGGACACGCTGCTCTCAGAGGAAGACGAAGCCGACCTGATGCGCGAATTGGCCGAGGTCGAGGCAGAGCTCCTCGCCGCCGCGGCCGCCGCCCCGGAGGAGCAGGACGAGGACGCCGAGGCTGTCCCTCCCGCCAGTCCGGACGTTCTGGCCGAGGACAGGCTGGCAGGGACCGCGGCCGCAGAGGACGCATCCGCCCAAGACGCTCCGGAACAGGACGCCGCCGCGGGCGGGCACAGCGCCCCTGCCCCCGCGCAGGTCTCGGTGGACAATGACGTGAACCGCCTGATGGCCGCTGCCGACGCCCGGCTGGACGATCCCGAAACTGCTTCCTCCCGCGAGACCTACAGCCACCTGCGCGCCGCCGTTGCCGCCGCCGAAGCCGACCGTTCCGGCGACAGCGGCGACAGCGCCGAACCCTACCGCCAGGACCTCGCCAGCGTGGTGCGCCCGCGCCGCCCGGAGGCCGCAGGCCGCACCGCCGAACGCCCGGCGCCGCTCAAGCTGGTAGCCGAGCAGCGCATTGGCGAAGCGGAAGCGCCAGCCGCCGCGGCCACCCCGGTGCGCCCGCGCCGGGTCTCCGAAGACGTGCTGGGCCAGGAAAGCGCCGAGAGCGCCAGCGGCTTTGCTGCCTATGCCGCGGAACGCGGCGCCGCCGGGCTGCAGGACCTGCTGGAAGCTGCCGCCGCCTACATGAGCTTTGTCGAAGGCCGCGGCCAGTTCTCCCGGCCGCAGCTGATGAACAAGGTGCGCAGCGCCGGCAGCGGTCAATTCAACCGCGAAGACGGTCTGCGCTCCTTCGGCCAGCTGCTGCGCGACGGCAAGATCGAACGCTCCGGCAACGGCCAGTTCACCGCCTCCGGCCAGATCGGCTTCCAGCCCGGCAGCCGCGCCGCAGGCTGAACTCCCTCGCACCAGCAGCAAAAAACGGCGCCCCGCAAGGCGCCGTTTTCGTTATCCCATCCCGGTATCCGCAAGCTCAACAGGCGGCAGCCGCTTTCTGACCTCCAATACCCCGGGGTGAATTGGCCGCAAGGCCAAGAGGGGCAGCGCCCCTTCCCGCCCGCGTCACTTCTCGCCGGCACCGGATCCGGTCTCCGCAGAGGGGTCTTCCTTGCCGATCCCCCGGAAGACGAACTTGAACGGCAGCACCCAGAGCACGCCGAGCACGACATAAACCGCCAGCTCCACAACCAGCGGCGGCCGGCCGAGCCAGTTCAGCACCGTCACCGCCGCCACCACGTAGAGCGGCATTCCGACGAGCAGGATCACCAGCGACCAGAGCCGCCGCGCCCGGTAGCTCAGCCCCTTGCCCGCCGCCATCAGTCGGCGAACGGGTCGGTCACCAGGATGGTGTCGTCCCGCTCCGGGCTGGTGGAGAGCAGCGCCACCGGGCATTCGATCAGCTCTTCCACGCGTTTCACGTATTTGATCGCATTGGCGGGCAAGTCGTTCCAGCTGCGCGCGCCTTCGGTGCTTTCGCTCCAGCCCGGCATTTCCTCGTAGATCGGCGTGCAGCGCGCCTGCTGGTCCGCAGCGGTGGGCAGGTAGTCCAGGCGCTCACCGTCCAGCTCGTAGCCGGTGCAGATCTTCAGTGTCTCGAACCCGTCGAGCACATCGAGCTTGGTCAGCGAGATGCCGTTGATGCCGGAGGTGGCGCAGGTCTGGCGCACCAGGCAGGCGTCGAACCAGCCGCAGCGCCGCTTGCGCCCGGTGGTGGTGCCGAACTCGTGGCCGCGGGTGCCCAGACGGTTGCCGTCCTCGTCGTCCAGCTCGGTCGGGAACGGACCCTCGCCGACGCGGGTGGTATAAGCCTTCACAATGCCCAGCACGTAGTCGATCGAGCCGGGGCCGATGCCCACGCCGGTCGCGGCCTGGCCTGCGATCACGTTGGAGGAGGTCACAAACGGGTAGGTGCCGAAGTCGATATCCAGCAGAGCGCCCTGCGCGCCTTCGAAGAGGATCCGCTTGCCCGCCTTGCGCTTCTCGTTCAGCACCTTCCAGACCGGCGCCGCGAAGGGCAGGATTTCCGCTGCGATCTCCTTCAGCTGGGCGATTAGCGCATCGCGGTCGACGGGATCGACGCCCAGGCCCTTGCGCAGCGGGTCATGGTGCTGCAGCGCGCGGTCGACGCGGGCTTCGAGCGTGGCGGCGTCCGCCAGATCGGCGACGCGGATGGCGCGGCGGCCGACCTTGTCTTCATAGCAGGGGCCGATGCCGCGGCCGGTGGTGCCGATCTTGGTGCCCTTGGAGGCCGCTTCCTCGCGCGCCCGGTCCAGTTCGCCGTGCAGCGGCAGGATCAGCGGGGTGTTCTCGGCGATCATCAGGGTCTCGGGCGTGATCTCGACACCCTGGGCGCGCACCGTCCCGATCTCCTTCATCAGATGCCAGGGGTCCAGCACCACGCCATTGCCGATCACCGACAGTTTACCGCCGCGCACCACGCCCGAGGGCAGCGCATGCAGCTTGTAAACCTTGCCGTCGATCACCAGCGTGTGGCCGGCGTTGTGGCCGCCCTGGAAGCGCGCAATCACGTCTGCCCGCTCGCTCAGCCAATCCACGATCTTGCCTTTTCCTTCGTCGCCCCACTGGGCGCCGACTACGACGACGTTGGCCATGTCCGGTCCTTTTGCACTCTGGTTAAAACCAGCCCCCCCTATAGCCCCGCCACCCCGGCATTGGAACCGCATTTTTGCCGCAGGCGGGGCGTTCATTGGTGAGCCGCGCATTGCCAGCGCGCGCGGCGGCGATCCAAGGGGTGTTACTCGAAGTTTATCCTGGCTAAGTCCCTACGCCCTCGCGAGGGCACGACCCAGCCTCAGCCAAATCGCCGCTGCGTGGGCGCGCGTCGGCGATGCGCGGCGGCCTTCAGCCTTGTTCCGTGCTGCCGTCGCCCGCGGGTCAGTCCGCCAACCGCACCGGCGCGCCGTGCGGGGTGGAGAGGTACGCCTCCTCCCAGCGCCCGCGCACCGCCTCCACGTCGGCTGTCGGGGCGGCGCCATCTTCGGCCAGCAGCGCCTCCAGCGTATCCAGCCAGGCACGGAAGTAATCCTCGCCGCCGTCCAGCTCCCGCGACAGCCCCTGCTGCTTCAAAGCGGCTGAGAAGCGCGCCACCCACTCCGCCCAGGTGAAACGCCCGGCCTCGTTCAGATGCACGGTCAGCGCAAAGACCTGCGCGTGCCAGGGCTGCTCGAACACCGGCTGCGGGGCGGAGATGTCAGGGCAGTCACTCATAGCGGCTCCAGGCAGCTTTGCCAGATGTCGAGCACGACATCGTCCTCCGGATTTTCCGGGTGGGGCCAAAGCGTGCTGGCGCTGAATCGCACCGCATAAAGCGGTTCCGGCGCCTCGCCCAGCCCGTGGGCGTTCCTGTCGGGCAACACGTGGCTGCCATGCAACCGCTGGATATAGCCCGCAGCACCGGCGGCGTAGCGCGGCAGGCGGCTGTGGCCGCCCGGGATCAGACGGTTGCCGGCGGGCAGGCGGGCCCGCACCGCCTGCCCGAGGGAGAAGCGCGGCGCAGGCCCGCCGGACCGGTTCGCTGGGCCGCCTTTGGCCAGCATGGTTTTCACGTCCGCGGCCTTCAGTGCCTTTTCCGCCAGCGTGTGGAGCCCGGCGGTGCCCTTCCCCTCCAGATCCGCGCGCGTGAGCACGCCTTTCTCCACGAGAAGGTCCGCAAGCGCCGCGATCCATTTCTCGTAGTAGGTGAAGCGGGTGTAGTCCTTGGGCGACAGCCGCTCGCGCGCGTGGCGGGAGGTGTCGATGTTCCACTGCCCGAGCGCGCCGCAGGCAAGGGTGATTGCCAGCGCGCGGGCGTGCCAGTCCTCGGCAAAGACCGGGGCCTCCTCCGGCTCGGGGGTGACCGGTCCATCGCCGAAACGCCCGCCTATGTCATGCACCCGGGTCATGGCGCGGCGCCTTCGGGTGCGCGCGGCAGGCCGGTGCCGATCATGCTGTCGCGGGTGACCAGCGCGGCCAGCGCGTCCTCGTCCAGGCCCTCGCTGCCCTCAGGCCGCATTGGCAGCACCAGGTAGCGGACCTCGGCGGTGGAATCCCAGACCCGGACCGCGGTCTCCTGAGGCAGGGTCACGCCGAATTCCGCCAGCACCGCACGCGGCTCGCGGACGGCGCGGGCGCGGTAGGCGTCGGACTTGTACCAGCCCGGCGGAATGCCCAGGAGCGGCCACGGGTAGCAGCTGCACAGGGTGCAGACGATCATGTTGTGGCGCCGCTCCGTATTCTCCACCACCACCATGTGCTCGCCCTGGCGGCCGTAGCAGCCGAGCTCTGCCAGCACCGGGTCCGCGTCGTCCAGCAGAGCTGCGCGGAAGTCCGGATCGGACCAGGCTTTCGCCACCACGCGGGCGCCGTTCTGCGGGCCGATGCGGTTTTCATAGGTGTCGATAATTTCGTCCAGCGCGGCCGGGTCGACCAGCCCCTTGCGGGTGAGAATCGTTTCCAGCGCTTTCACCCGCAGGGCGGGATCTGGCGGCAGCAGGCTGTGCGGGTGGCCGGTATGATCATGGGGCATGGCTCAACTCTGCCCTGCGCGCGCACGCCGCGTCCAGCCCCAACTAGCGGGCCGCCTGGCAGGGCCGGGCAAAACGGCGCCTGGAGGCCTGCGCCAAGGGAAGCCAACTCCGCCCTTGCCCCTCCGGGCAATCTTCCCTATTTACCGCCCGGTACTCAGCCAACCGCCGCAGGGACCCATGGAAAACGTTGTTCTCATCATCCATCTTCTTCTGGCTCTGGGCCTGATCGCCGTTGTGCTCTTGCAGCGGTCCGAGGGCGGCGGCCTCGGCATGGGCGGCGGCGGCGGCGCGATGACCGGCCGGGCGGCCGCGACCGCGCTCAGCAAGCTGACCTGGGTGCTGGCGGTTGCCTTCATCGGCACGTCGATCACCCTCACCGTGCTGGCAGCGCAGAAATCGGCCGGAAGCTCGGTTGCAGACCGGATCATTTTTCCCGGCGCGGACACCACGGACGAACCGGAGGCGCCGGTGGCGCCCTTGGGCAGCGACCTTCTGCCGCCATCACAGGGCGATGACGCACCGCTGGTGCCCAGCGCCGACTAAACTACTAGACTTAGTCAGGATTTAAGGAACCGCAACAGCATCTTGCGGTTCCCTTGCGTTGCTTGCGCGAATCCTTTATGAATGAAGTCCCGTGATGCTGCGGTTTTTGGCGCCTTGCCGAATACCGCCGGGCAGCTAGATTCTGACTTCTCACGGGGGCAGCCGAACACTCATGGCGCGTTTCATCTTCATCACTGGCGGTGTTGTTTCATCTCTGGGCAAGGGCCTGGCTTCGGCGGCGCTGGGGGCGCTGCTGCAGGCGCGCGGCTACTCCGTGCGGCTGCGCAAGCTGGACCCCTATCTCAACGTCGATCCGGGCACGATGAGCCCGTTCGAACACGGCGAAGTGTTCGTCACCGACGACGGCGCCGAGACCGACCTCGACCTCGGCCATTACGAGCGGTTCACCGGCGTGCCCGCGCGCAAGACCGACTCAATCTCCTCCGGCCGCATCTACACCAACGTGCTGGAGAAGGAGCGCCGCGGCGACTACCTCGGCAAGACCATCCAGGTGATCCCGCACGTCACCAACGAGATCAAGGACTTCATCTCGATCGGCGAGGATGAGGTCGACTTTATGCTCTGCGAGATCGGCGGCACCGTCGGCGACATCGAGGGGCTGCCCTTCTTCGAGGCGATCCGCCAATTCGCCCAGGACAAGCCGCGCGGACAGTGCATCTTCATGCACCTGACCCTGCTGCCCTATATCAAGGCCTCGGGCGAACTGAAGACCAAACCGACCCAGCACTCGGTGAAGGAGCTGCGCTCGATCGGCCTGGCACCGGACATTCTCGTTTGCCGCTCCGAAGGCCCGATCCCGGCGAAAGAGCGCGAGAAGCTGGCGCTGTTCTGCAACGTGCGGCCCGACTCGGTGATTGCCGCGCAGGATCTCAAGTCGATCTACGAGGCGCCGCTGGCCTATCACCGCGAGGGGCTGGACCAGGCGGTACTGGATGCCTTCGGCATCGCGCCGGCGCCGAAACCGAACCTCAGCCGCTGGGAAGACGTCGCCGACCGCATCTACAACCCGGAAGGCGAAGTGAAGATCGCGATTGTCGGCAAGTACACCCAGCTGGAAGACGCCTATAAGTCGATTGCCGAGGCGCTGACCCACGGCGGCATGTCGAACCGGGTGAAGGTGAAGATCGAATGGGTCGATGCCGAGCTGTTCGACAAGGAAGACGCCGATCCCTACCTGCAAGGCTTCCACGCCATCCTGGTGCCCGGCGGCTTTGGCGAGCGCGGCACCGAGGGCAAGATCAAGGCAGCGCAATACGCGCGCGAGAACAAGGTGCCCTACCTCGGCATTTGCCTCGGCATGCAGATGGCAGTGATTGAAGCCGCCCGCAACGTGGCGGGCCTGGCCGAGGCGGGCTCCGAGGAGTTCGACCACGAGGCCGGCAAGAAGCGCTTCGAGCCGGTGGTCTACCACTTGAAGGAATGGGTGCAGGGCAACCTCACCGTGGAGCGCAAGGTCGGCGACGACAAGGGCGGCACCATGCGGCTCGGCGCCTATGACGCGGCCCTGGCGGAAGGCTCGAAAGTGGCCGAAGTCTATGGCAGCAGCCACATCGAGGAACGCCACCGCCATCGCTATGAGGTGGACACCAAATACCGCGAAAAGCTGGAGGAATGCGGGCTGAAGTTTTCCGGCATGTCGCCTGACGGCCGCCTGCCGGAGATCGTGGAATGGGCGGATCACCCGTGGTTCATCGGCGTGCAGTTCCACCCGGAGCTGAAGTCGAAGCCTTTCGCACCGCACCCGTTGTTCGACGATTTCGTGCGCGCGGCCAAGCAGACCTCGCGCCTGGTGTAAGGCCTGCGGCCGGCAGGCGGGGTTCTCCCGCCCGTCGCCTGCTCATGGCACATGAGCAGCTCCCGTTGGGCCCGGCGCCGCTTTCGCGGCGCAGGGAAAGAACGGAAAAAGGCGGGCCGCTGGCCCGCCTTTTGCATTCTAATAGTTGAAGGGTGCCGTCTTAAAACCCGTGCATCCGCTTGGCCCACTGATAGGCCACCACCAGGCCCTTCATCCGCGGCAGCAGAACCAGCGAGGCCCCCACCGTGATCACCGACATCAGGATCGCCAAGGTCCAGGGATCGGGGCGCAACTGCACGTAAATGATATGCAGCGCAAAGCCGAGGATATGGCCGACGACCAGAATGGTCAGATAGGCCGGGCCGTCATCGGCGCGCTGGTGGTGCAGCGCCTCGCCGCAGTGGGCGCAGCCGTCATTCACCTTCAGATAGCTGTGCAGCAGCTTGCCCTGCCCGCAGCTTGGGCAGCGCAGCCGCAACCCATTCAGCAGCGCAGGCTTCAGCGCCCGCTGCGTCTCCTGCTGTCCGTCGCTCACCTGCGTCTGCATTGCGCTACCTCCTTGCAACTGCCCGCCTGATACAGCGATTCCCGGTTTGAATGCAATCAATATGCGATCATTCCTGTTGCATAGCGACCTTGCATAAGGCATTAAACCAATCAATTGCGACACAATGCGGCTGCCACGCCGCCAGCAGGAGAGCCGACAGGTGAAACAATGGATTCCCGCGCTTGCGGACCGGGACGCCCGGGCGGACGGACAGGAGCCGCAGCCGCGCTACCTGGAGATCGCCGAGGCGATCCGCACCGCGATCAGCCGCGGCGAGCTGAATCCCGGCGACCGGCTGCCGCCGCAGCGGCGCGTGGCGCAGGAGCTGGGGGTGGATTTCTCCACCGTCTCGCGCGGCTATGCCGAGGCGGTGCGCCGGGGCCATATCGAAAGCTTCGTCGGCCGCGGCACCTTCGTGAAGGCGGCCGGGACCCTGCCTGCGCGGCCCGACCCGCAGCGCGCGGGTGAAGAGGACCCGATGATGAACATGCCCCCGGAGCCCGATGACCCGGCGCTGCTTGCACGGATGCAGGCGGGGCTGGCGCAGGTTTCGGGCGATCTGGTCTCGCTGATGCGCTATCAGTCCGTTACCGGCAGCGCCCAGGACGGCGCCCGCGCCGCCGCCTGGATGGAGGCCAACGGCCTGCCCGCGGCACCCGAGCGGCTGGCGATCACCCCGGGCGCCCATGCGAGCCTGTTTGCCATCCTCTCGGTTCTGGGCGAGCCGGGCAGCACAGTGCTGTGCGAGGAGGTGACCTACCCCGGTCTGCGCGCCATCGCCGCAAGGCTGGGGCTGCGGCTGCAGGGGGTGGCGGCGGATGCGGACGGCATCCTGCCCGACGCGCTGGAGGCCGCAATCCGCAGCCGTTGGCCCGCGGCGCTTTACCTGAACCCGACGCTTAACAACCCGACCACCCGCACCATGCCGGCCACCCGCCGTGCCGAGATCGCCGCGGTGCTGCGCGCCCATGAATTGCCGCTGGTGGAGGATGACGCCTATTGCTTCACCGCCCCCGGCGCGCCCGCGCCGGTTTGCAGCCACCTGCCGGGGCTGGGCTGGCATGTGGCAGGCCTGTCGAAATGCCTCGGCGCCGGCTTGCGGCTGGCCTGCACCACGGTGCCGAAGACAGCCGCAATGGGCCAGTTCTCGCAGGCCTTGCGGGCGATGCATGTGATGGTCTCCCCCTTGAGCCTCGCGCTGCTGGGACATTGGATCGACGACGGCACCGCGGCCGGGATCCAAAGCTTTGTGCGCCGTGCCGCGGCGCAGCGTCAGGCATTGGCGGCGGAGGTGCTGGGGGAGTGCAGCTATGTCTCGGAGCCCGGCGCCTTCAACCTCTGGCTCGACCTGCCCCGCGGCACCAGCCGGGCCGAAGTGATGGGCCGCATGGCGGGCTGCCGCATCGGGCTGATGCCGAGCGATGCCTTCACTGTGGCCGGCACGCCGTCCGAGGCGATGCGGGTCTGTCTTGGCGGCCCGATCCCGCTTGAGGCTCTGCGCCGCGACCTCACCGCACTGAACGACGCAGTCTGCCGAAAGGACTGGCTGGGCTGACGGCGGACCCGGCGGCCTTCCCTTCGCCCAACCTGACAGCCCCGAAGCCGGCCGCAAGCCGCACCCCCGGCAACCCTCCGCCCGGCCCGCAGAAATCGCCTTTGTGTTAGCGCAACACCCCGTTGTTTCCGGTTCAATTCGCGCTATAGACACCACAGGACAACCCACCTTTCCAAGAGAGTGACGCATTATGGCAAAAGACGCTTCCACCTGGCAGGACCAATTCGACCGCATCGCCACTGGCAAGGGCTTCATTGCCGCGCTCGACCAGTCCGGCGGCTCGACCCCGAAGGCGCTGAAGCTCTACGGCGTCGATGAAGACGCCTATGCCAACGACGACGAGATGTTTGCCGAGATCCAGAAAATGCGCGCCCGCATCATCACCGCGCCGGAATTTAGCAGCGGCAAAATCATCGGCGCGATCCTGTTCGAGAAGACCATGGACAACGCCATCGGCGGCATCCGCGTGCCGGACTACCTGTGGGAGAAATGCGGCGTGGTGCCCTTCCTGAAGGTCGACAAGGGCCTGGAAGCGGAGGAAAACGGCGTTCAGGTGATGAAGCCGATGCCGGAGCTTGACGCGCTGCTCGCCCGCGCCAAAGAGGCGGGCATCTTCGGCACCAAGATGCGTTCGGTCATCAAGGAGCCGAATGCGGCGGGCATCAAGGCCGTGGTGGCGCAGCAGTTCGAGGTCGGCCGCCAGATCGCCGCCGCCGGGCTGGTGCCGATCATCGAGCCGGAGGTGGACATCCATGCCCCCGCCAAGGCCGAGATCGAGGACATCCTGAAGGCAGAAATCCTCGCCGAACTGAACGCGCTGCCCGCTGACACCAAGGTGGCGCTGAAGCTGACCATCCCAACCAAGCCCGGGCTTTACGACGAGCTGGCCGAACAGGCCAATGTGGTGCGCGTGGTCGCGCTCTCGGGCGGCTACTCCACTGATGAGGCCTGCGAGAAACTGGCGCAGAACCCCAAGATGACCGCCTCCTTCAGCCGCGCGCTGACCGAGGGGCTGAACGTGGCTATGAGCGACGAGCAGTACAACGCTGCCCTCGCCGCCAACATCACCCAGATCTACAAAGCCTCGCTCTAAGCGGCCGAAGGGTCTCACTCAGGTTGCCTTCCAGGGCCGCGCTCACCGAAGGCGCGGCCCTTTTCACATCGGCTTCATGTTGCCGTACAAACAGGAGACAGCTGCATGCAGCATTCGAACACGCACAAGGGGCGCGAAGAGGACATCATCGGCCTGTTCACCGCCGCTTTCACCGCCTCCGAAGGCGCGGAGGAAGGTGCCTTGATCGGCCGGCTCGTGCGCGATCTCCTCACCCGGACCGCGCTCGACGATCTCCGCGTCTTTGTAACCGAAGACGGCGGGGCGCTGATAGGCGGGGCCATATTCACCCGGCTTACTTATGCGCAGGACAGCCGCAGCGTCTTCATCCTCTCCCCCATGGCAGTGGCGCCCGACCGCCAGGGCGAAGGCGCGGGCCGGGGCCTGCTGCGGTATGCACTGGACGCTCTGCGCGGCGCCGGAGTGGATATTGCCCTCACCTATGGCGACCCGGCCTTTTATGGAAAGGTCGGATTCCTGCCGATGGATGAAGCCGAGGTGCCCGCGCCGCAGCCGCTCAGCCAGCCCGTGGGATGGATCGGCCAGTCGCTGGCAGGGGGCGCGGTGCCGCCGCTGGGCGGCCCTTGCACTTGCACAGCAGCGCTGAATGACCCGGCACTTTGGTAGCAGAGTCCACACTCACCGGCTGATGCCGCCGGATGCCGCCCGCAAAGCGATTTCTCAACGGCTGCAGCAGGCGGCGATCGCCAGCGCCAGGCCGGTGCCGCAGGGCAGCCAGAAATGCCGGGCGGCGGCGGCGTTGAACCAGCCCTCGGCACCGCCGCCGCCCTGCATCAAGAGCCAGAACCCCAGCGCCGCGGCAGAGATCAGCAGGCCGGCGCAGACTGCCAGCCGCCGCACGGCTCTAGGCATGGCTTTCCCCGCCTGCCCTGCCCGTCCTGCCTGCACGGCCCGCCCTGCCTGCACGGCCCGCGCTGCCTGCACCGCTACCCGGCAGCGGTTCCGGAAACCCCTGCCGCCGCACCGCTCAGGCCGCCTCGGTCAGCGACGGGCGCAGGCCGGTGCCATCCACCACGTTCCGGTTCGCCATCAAGTAACGCAGCGCCTCCTCGCGGGTCTGGAAGCTCAGCGCCTCGTCATAGAAATATGTGATCCGGTCCCCCGTGCGCGACAGAAGCCCGCCGCTTTCGAACAGGATAAACCACTTGGTCTGCACCGCCTGAATGTTGGTTTGCACAACTCGCATTGCCTCACTCCTTTCTGAAGCCCGGTTTCGGGCAGCCGCCGCCGCCCGAAACCGGATCCACCACGGACCGCAAGGCGGCGGGAACTCCCCTGCCCCGCGAGGGCGGCCGCCGCTTGCGGATCATGCGGCTGGCCCGGCCCTTCTGCGCCTTGCTGAAAACACCCTCGGGCGCCGGAGGTTATCAAAGGGTTAACGCGCATTTGCGCTGCCTTTACGCGGCATTTTCCCGCCGGCGGACGGCGGTTTCCCGCCAATTGAGGCGCATTCCGGAAAAGTTACACGAAAATTGGCGTTGCATTTCAAAGTAAGGCGTTCGGTTGCCGCGGACCGGCCGATGCAGCCCTCAACGGAAGTTGGGAGGCCGCCGAGACAGCCCGGCCGCCACCGCCTCCATCTGCTCCGGCTTTCCGATCAGCTCCAGCTGCTCGGCGCTTTCGCGCAGCAGCACATCGGCCTGGCTGGCACCGCTTTCGGCATAGGCGATCAGCCGTTTGGCGGCGCGGATGGCCGAGGGGCTGCGGGCGGCGATCTCTCCTGCCAGCTGATGGGCCCGCGCCAGGGGGTCGCCGGCCAGCTCGGTCACCAGCCCCCAGTCCAGCGCCTGTTCGGCAGGGACCGTTGCAGCCGTGTAGGTCAGGCGGCGCAACAGGTCCGGGCGCAGGAGACCGGGCAGCAGCGCCATGCCGCCCATGTCGGGCACCAGCCCCCATTTCATCTCCATCACCGACAGCCGCGCATCCGGCCCCGCGACGCGGATGTCGGCGCCCAGCGCCAGCTGCAGCCCGCCGCCGAAGCAGGCGCCCTGCACCGCCGCGATCACCGGCACCGGCACCCGGCGCCAGACCATCGCCACTTCCTGCATCTCGTTGGCGTCCTCAAAGCTGCGCTCCATCAGCCAGGCCGAAAGGTCGCGCTGCATAAAGCCCGAAAAGCTGCCCAAGTCGAGCCCGGCGCAGAAACTTTCGCCCTCGCCCGAGAGCACCACCGCGCGCGCATCCGAGGCCGCGACCTCCTGGCCCGCGGCGATGATCGCCTTGACCATGGCCTCGTCAAGCGCATTGCGCTTCTCACCCCGTGTCAGCGCCACGTGGGCGATGTGGTCTTTGTAGCTGATAGAAACCCGGGTCATGGCGCTCTCCCTGTGCTGCCGGCCCTGCACTGCCGGTTTACGCCAGACTGCCGCGCGGCGGCCGCGGAATCCACCGGGACGTGGGGGCAGGCCGGCAGCGGCAGGCGCCGGAAAATGGGGATTTTCCGGCCAAAATTCCGCGTCCGGAATTTTGCCCCGTCCGCCGCAGGCGCAGCCCGGTGCGGCTGTCCCCCGGGGCTTGCAGAGGGCGCCGCGAAAGGCTTATCTGCGCGCATGACTGGACCCCGCTACACCCCGCTCGTCAATGCCCTGCCAGCCACCGTGCCCTTTGTCGGGCCCGAAGCGCAGGAGCGCGACCGCGGCGAACCCTTTGCCGCCCGCCTCGGCGCCAACGAGAACATCTTCGGCCCCTCACCGCGCGCCGTCGAGGCCATGGCCGAGGCCGCGGCGGAGGCCTGGAAATACGGCGATTCCGAAAGCCACGCGCTGCGCCTGGCGCTGGCGGAACACCACGGCGTGCGCCCCGGCCATATCCTTGTGGGCGAGGGCATCGACGGGCTGCTGGGCTGCCTGGTGCGGCTTCTCGTGGGGCCGGGCGATGCGGTGGTCACCTCGCTGGGCGCCTATCCGACCTTCAACTACCATGTCGCGGGCTTTGGCGGCACCCTGCACCTCGTCCCCTACAAGGGCGACCACGAGGATATCGAGGCGCTCTTTGCCAGGGCGGGGGAGACCGGGGCCAAACTGGTCTACCTCGCCAATCCAGACAACCCGATGGGCAGCTGGCACAGCGGCAGGGCAATCTCGGCACTGCTGGACCGCCTGCCCGAAGGCTGCCTGCTGGTGCTGGACGAAGCCTATGTGGACTGCGCGCCCGAAGGCACCGCCTGGCCGGGCCGCGCCGATGACCCCCGGGTGATCCGCATGCGCACCTTCTCCAAGGCCTACGGGCTGGCGGGCGCGCGGATCGGCTATGCCCTCGGTCATCCGGATCTGATCGCCGCCTTCAACAAGGTGCGCAACCATTTCGGCGTGAACCGGATCGCTCAGGAAGGCGCGCTGGCCGCGCTGCAGGACCGCGCCTACCTGGCGCAGGTGCTGCAGCGGATCGCCGCCGCCCGCAGCCGGATTGCCGCGGCCGCCGCGGCCAATGGTCTTGAGGCGCTGCCCTCGGCGGCCAACTTCGTTGCCATCGACTGCGGCCGGGACGGCGGTTTTGCCCGCGCGGCGCTGGAGGCGCTGTCCGCCCAAGGCGTGTTTGTGCGGATGCCTTTTTCCGCCCCACAGAACCGCTGCATCCGGGTCAGCTGCGGGCCTGAAGCCGCGCTTGACGCCTTTGCCGCCGCCCTGCCGGTGGCGCTGGCAGCGGCGCGCGCCGCAGGCTGATTTCCGCCGCTCGGTAACAAAGATCAACCGGGTTTTACCGGACATTCACCCCCGCCGGACTACTCTTTGAACAGTATTTCTGGGTAACCTGTTCTGGGAGTATGGCCATGCGCGAACCCGAACGGCCGGACGGCACACCGGATCTGTTCACCGCTGCGATCACCTTTGCCGGCATGAACCTGATGTGGGTCTTTTTCGTGGTCTGGATGCTATACGGGCTGGTGCCGGTGCTGGTGCTGGCGCTGCTGATCAACCACTTCATTTCACGGCTGGAGGCCCGGCTGGCGGACGGCGGGGCCTGAAAGCGGGAGGCAGCCGGCGGTTGCGCTGTGCCTGCCGGGAGCTGGCTTTCAGGAACTGACCGGGGCCGGCCACCTGCAAGCGGGCTTCCCGCCGGTGGGATTGTCTTGGGGGCTAGATCGTGGGCTTATCGATGGGCGTGCCGGTGGGCTTACTGCCAGGGCTGCCTTTTACGCGGCGCCAAAAGGCGGGCCGACCGCGCGGCTATACGGAGCGCCAGCGGGCGCGCTGCTCCCGGCTTGCGTCCGGAAGCGCGCGGGCTGCAGATTCGGCGGGCTGTTCTCCTGGGCCTGCGCGACCGGCACCGACTGCCCTGCCCCTCGCTCAGCGGCCGTTCTCCACCTCCGCCGCGCTCAGCGCTTGCGCTGCGGCGGCCAATGCGCCACCGCCATGCGGAATCTCCAGTGCGTTCAGCCCGGCGTCGATCCCGCCCAGAAGCCCCATCACCATATGGCCGTTCACATGCCCCATGTGGCCAAGCCTGAAATAGCCGTGCCAGGCTTCGGTTCGCGGCGGCGCCATGCCGAGGCCGATGCCCAGGGTCAGCCCCAGCGACTGCTCCAGCCACTCCCGCAGCCGCGTGCCAAGCGGCGCGCCGATCTGCAGCGCCGTCACCGCGTGGGAGCGCAGGCCGCGGTCCGGCACGTTCAGCCGCAGCGGCCCCTCGGCGCTCCAGGCCTCGCAGGCGGCCCAGATGACACGGGCCAGATGCGCGTGCCGGGCCCAGACCGCCTCCACCCCCTCGGAGTGGATCAGCCCCAGCGCCGCGTGCAGCCCGTAAAGGTGATGCGTCGGCGCGGTGCCGCCGAAATACTGGTAGAACTCATCCGGGTTGGCGCGCGGGGCCCAGTCCCAGTAGCGGCTGACCCGGGGCAGCGCGGCGCGGGCGGCAGCGGCGCGCGCATTGAAGAAGACAAACCCCAGCCCCGGCGGCACCATCAGCCCCTTCTGGCTGGCCGAGACCATCACATCGACACCCCAGGCGTCCATCTCGAACCGCTCGCACCCCAGCGAGGCGATGCAATCGGCCATCAGGAGTGCCGGGTGCCCCTCCGCGTCCAGCAGCTGCCGCAGCGCAGGGATATCGTTGCGGATCGAGCTGGAGGTATCCACATGCACCGCCAGCACCGCCTTGATGCGCTGTCCCTTGTCGGCTGCCAGCCGCGCGGCGATCCGCTCCAGATCCCAAGCCGCCCCGGTGCCGAAGTCGAGAAGCTCCGTCTCGATCCCCAGCGCCGCCGCCATTTCCGACCAGCCGATTCCGAACCGTCCCGACGCGGGCACCAGCACCTTGTCGCCGGGCTGCAGCGTATTCTGCAGCGCCGCCTCCCAGGCACCGTGGCCGTTGGCAATGTAGATCGCCGCGTGATGGCCGGTGCGCGCCACCCGCTTCAGGTCCGGGATCATCGCGGCGGTCATCTCCACCAGTTCGCCTGCGTAGATGTTGGGCGAGGGCCGGTGCATCGCCTGCAGCACCGCATCCGGCATCACCGAAGGACCCGGGATTGCCAGATAGGGCCGCCCCGCCGAAACATTTACCGGTGTGCTCATTTCCGCATCATCCCCGCCTGCTGCCCGCAGCGCCCTGCCGCCGGATCGTTTTGCCGTTACACTACCGGCCCCTCCGCGCCGGTCAATTCCCCTCCGGGTTGAACCGCTTGCGCCCTGACGCTTTGCTGCTTAAATGGCTGTGGCAAGTCAAGGAAGGCCTGAGAATGTCCCGAATTTCCTGCCGGACCCGCCGCTTATGAGCAAGCCTGAGTATAAATCCGCGCGCGAGCTGCTGGGCTGGCTGTGGCGCGGCTATCTGCGCTCCTACATCGGCCTTCTGGGCATTGCGGTGATCTTCATGATCCTGGAGGGTGCCACCATGGGCGCGCTCGGCTACATGATGCAGCCGATGTTCGACCTTGTCTTCGTGCAGGGCAACACCGGCGCACTGTTCTGGGTGAGCCTTGCGTTCCTGGGCATTTTCACCCTGCGCGGTGTCTCCAGCGTCACCCAGAAGGTGCTGCTCAGCAAGGTCTCCCAGACCTCGGCCGCGCATCTGCGCAAGGACATGCTCGCGCGGCTGATCCGGCAGGACCCGGCGTTTCACCAGGTGCACCCGCCGGGGCTCCTGATCCAGCGCGTGCAGGGAGATGTCGGCGCCATCGACACGGTGTGGCGCGCGATGATCACCGGCGCGGGCCGCGACGTGATGGCGCTTGTCGCGGTGCTTGCAGTGGCGATCAGCATCGACTGGCGCTGGACCGCGGTGCTTCTGATCGGGGTGCCGGTTCTGCTGCTGCCGATCAAGATGGCACAGCGCTACGTGCGCAAGAAGGCGTCGCTGGCGCGTGACCTCAGCGGATCGCTGACCACCCGGCTGGACGAGATCTTCCACGGCATCGTGCCGATCAAGCTGAACCGGCTGGAGACCTACCAGAACAACCGGTTCGGCAACCTGATGGACCGGCTGGTGACGGCCGAGGTGAAATCCGCCTTTGGCACTTCTTCGATTTCCGGCATGACCGACGTCATGGCGGGCGCGGGCTTCATGGCGGTGCTGCTTTACGGCGGCTCTGAGATCATCGCGGGCGAGAAGACGGTCGGCGAATTCATGAGTTTCTTCACGTCGATCGGTCTCTCTTTCGAGCCGATACGCCGGCTCGCCAATATTTCCGGCATCTGGCAGGCTGCAGCGGCCTCGCTGGAGCGGATCAAGGAGCTGGTCGATGCGCCGATCCTGCTGACCGAACCGGAGAACCCGAAACCGGCCCCCGCGGGCCTGCCGGAGATCAGCCTCAAGGACGTCGATCTCAGCTATGGCGAATCGCAGATCCTGCACCGGCTGTCGCTGACTGCCGAGGCTGGCAAGACCACGGCGCTGGTGGGGGCTTCGGGCGCGGGCAAATCGACGATTTTCAACCTTCTGACCCGCATGGTCGACCCGCAGGCGGGATCGGTCGCGGTGGGCGGCGTCGAGGTGAGCGATCTGAAGACCGACGACCTGCGGTCGTTGTTCTCCGTGGTGACGCAAGACGCGCTGCTGTTTGACGAGACGCTGCGCGACAACATCCTGCTGGGGCGCACCGACGTGAGCGAGGAGGAGCTGCAGGCCGCGCTGGAGGCCTCCCATGTGGCGGATTTCCTGCCCAAGCTGGCGCACGGGCTGGAGACTAAGGTGGGGCCGCGCGGCTCGGCTCTGTCGGGCGGCCAGCGCCAGCGGGTGGTGATTGCCCGCGCGCTTCTGCGCAACACGCCGGTGCTGCTGCTGGACGAGGCCACCTCGGCGCTGGACGCGCAATCGGAGAAGGTGGTGCAACTGGCGCTGGACAAGCTGTCGGGCGGGCGCACCACGCTGGTGATCGCGCACCGGCTGTCGACCATCCGCAACGCCGACAAGATCGTGGTGATGGACCGCGGCCGTGTGATGGACCAGGGCACCCACGAGGAGCTGCTGGCGCGCGGCGGCATCTACGCCGATCTCTACCGGCTGCAGTTTCAGGACGGCAAGACGCTGGTCGATACCGAGGGCGTGCGCGCGCAGGCGCCGCAGCGTCTGGCACGCAGCCAGCCCCGGCCGCCCTGGTTCAAGCGGGTCGCGCGCAAAATGTTCGGCTGAAGACCGCGGCGGCCTGCGCCTATTTGCGGTAAGCGCGGGCCAGCGCCTCCGGGTCGGCGCCGAGGAAATAGCGCGCCAGGGTAAATAGATTGCGGCTGCCGCGCCGCAGCCAGCCCTGTTGCTCGTAGCGCGCTGCACTGGTCAGCGCCGCGGCCGGCAGGCAGGTGAGCCGCTTCAGCCTGCGCACCAGAGCCACATCCTCCATCAGCGGCTGATCGGGATAGCCGCCCGCGGCCCGGTACTCCCGCCGCCGCACCAGCAGCCCCTGATCGCCGTAAGGCAGCCCGAACAGCCGCGCGCGCAGGTTGGCCCAGCCCGCCACACAGGCCGCCGCCACCCCGCGGGACCGGAAGCGCAGCCGGAAATAAGCGGGCCTTCCCTGCCCCTCCTGCAGATGCTGCGAGACTGCCGCCGCCCAGCCCGGCTCCAGCCTTGTATCCGCGTGCAGCACCAGCAGCCACTCGCCCTTGGCCGCAGCGCAGCCGCGCCGCAGCTGCCCACCGCGCGATGCCGCGCCGCTCAGCCACTCTGCCCCGGCCTCCGCCGCGATCCGGCGGGTCGCGTCCGCGGAGCCGCCGTCGCTCACGATCAGCTCGCGGATCAGCCCGGCAGTCAGCCCCTCCATCAGCGCCGTGAGGCAGGCGGGCAGTTCATCTTCGGCGTCGAGGGTGGGGATCACGATGCTCAAAGGTGCGGGCATGGCGGGTTTTCCTGTTCTCTTCCCGCCCAGTTCCTATATCACGGGCGCAAGAGTTGAAACGCCCAGGGGGACCACGACATGAGCGACCGTTGCATCCTGCGCCTGAGCGGCGCCGACACCCGCAGCTTCCTGCAGGGGCTTGTCACCAACAATGTCGAGCGGCTGGATCAGGGGCTGGTCTATGCCGCGCTGCTGACGCCGCAGGGCAAATACCTGGCCGATTTCTTCCTGGTGGCGGACAAAGACGGCGCGGTGCTGCTGGACGTGGCCGCCCCCTTGGGTGAGGGGCTGAAGAAGCGGCTCGCAATGTACCGGCTGCGCGCTGATGTGCAGATCGAAGAGACCGGGCTGAAGGTGCAGCGCGGCACCGGCCCGGCGCCGTACGGCGCCTTGGCCGATCCGCGCCATGCGGACATGGGCTGGCGGCTCTATGGCAGGCAAGGCGGCGATGACGGCAGCGATTGGGACGCGATCCGGGTCCGCCACTGCATTCCTGAAACTGGAGTGGAGCTGACCGGCGACACTTTCATCCTGGAAGCGGGGTTCGAGGCGCTGAACGGCGTCGATTTCCGCAAGGGTTGCTATGTCGGCCAGGAGGTGACTGCGCGGATGAAACACAAGACCGAGCTGCGCAAGGGCTTCTGCACCGTTTCAGTTGCGGGCGCAGCCCCTGTGGGCAGCGGGATCACCGCGGGCGGCAAGCCCGCGGGCACGCTCTTTACCCAGTCGGGCGGCCAGGGCATCGCCTACCTGCGCTTTGACCGCGCAGGCGGGGACATGCAGGCGGGGGACGCCCGCGTTTCCTGGCTGGGGTAAGCGCGCAGCCTCCTGCTTCCCAAGCAAATGGCAAGGGTCTGTTCACGTCTGGCCGCTACCCTGCCCGCAATACCCGGACCGTCCTCTTTTTCCGGCCGGGAGCACCCGCAAGGAGGAAGGCATGCGCCTGCTATTTGCCCTCGCGCTCGCGACCGTCACAGCCGCCCCGGCCGCGGCCGCGGCCGCGGCCGACTACTGGAGCTACCGCGACTGGCACACAATGGTCGAAGTGGTGGACACCGGCGAGGATCTGCGCCGCAGCTGCACCGCCTATACCGGCGGTGACGGTATGCCGACACTGCGGATCGAGGTCTCCAACGGCGACGCGGGCCCGCCGTATCATTATCCGGTGACGCGGGTGAGAGAGACCGCGCCGCGCCACTACCTCACCCAGATGCAGCCCGGCCAGACAGTGGAGTTTCTGTTCGACGACGGCGGCGCGGCCTATGGCTCCACCTCGGTCTGGATCAACCGCGAAGGCCTGGCCTCGGCCGAAAGCCGGCTGGACCCTTCGGCGCATCTGCCGATGCTGCAAATGATGAAATCCGGGCGCTGGGTTGAGATCCGCGCGGACGGAGTGCCCCTGCTCACCGCCTCGCTCGACGGCTTCACCGCGGCTTATGGCAAGATGATGGATGAATGCGGCTTCAGCCTGGCGCTGCCCGGCTGATCCCCAATGACAAAGCCCCGCGCGGGCGGCGCGGGGCTGGATGAGTCGGGATTGCAGCCGGTTTGCGGCCGGCCGGCAGAACGGGCTCAGGCGCGCTCGGAATATTCCATGGTTTCTGTGTTGACCACGATCATCTCGTCCTGGCCGACAAAAGGCGGCACCATCACTTTGACGCCATTGTCCAGCACCGCCGGCTTGAAGGAGTTGGCCGCGGTCTGGCCCTTCACCACCGGTTCGGTTTCGACGATCTTGCAGGTCACCTTCTGCGGCACGGTCGCATTCAGCGCTTCGGACTCGTAGAATTCCACCACGATGGTCATGCCGTCCTGCAGGAACGGGCGGCGGTCGCCCAGAAGGTCCGCCGGCAGTTCGATCTGCTCGTAGGTCTCGGTGTCCATGAACACCAGCATGCCGTCGCTCTCATAGAGGAACTGCTGGTCCTTCTGCTCCAGGCGGACGCGCTCCACTTTGTCCGCCGAGCGGAACCGCTCGTTCAGCTTGGAGCCGTTGCGCAGGTTGCGCAGCTCGACCTGAGCAAAAGCACCGCCCTTGCCCGGCTTCACGTGATCGACTTTCACCGCCGCCCACAGGCCGCCATTGTGCTCCAGCACGTTGCCGGGACGGATTTCGTTTCCATTGATCTTGGGCATGGAAAAATGCCTTTCAGATGGTTGATGTATTCTTAACAGCCCCTATATCTGGCGGGCTGTCGGCTGGCAAGACAACCTATGTCGTGTGAGCGTGTCGTAAAGGTATGCGCAATTTGCATGAACGCTATGCATCTGCGGGCTACCCGAATCGTCATACTTCCGTCATAAGCAGCGCCACGGCGAAAATTGCAACAGCAAGAACAACAAAGGAAGCGAGATGCGAGATTTCGTTGACGGCACCGCATATAACAACGAGCAGGGCAACCGTGCGCGCAAACTCTTTGCCGCCGTTGTGCTTGCCGCTCTGGATGATGCGATCGCCGATGACAAGAAATACGGCAACGGCCCTGAGCAGATCGCCCGCTGGGCCCGGTCGCGCGATGGCCGCGAAGTGCTGACCTGTGCCGGGATCGACCCCAACGAGCGGGTGGTTTCCGGGCTGATGGATTTTGTGGGCCGCGGTGTGCGGACCTCGGTTGCGCTGTCGCGCGAAGAGAGCGAGCGCCGCCACGCAGCACAGGCCGAAGCGGCCTGAAACCGCCTGCCATGTTAGCTGAAAAGCGCGTCCCCTTGGGGCGCGTTTTTCTTTTGCGGCGCCCGCAAACCGTGCTCGTCCGCGATGAGGAAAGCTGCCGCCGCTTTAAGCAGTGAGCCGTGCTTGTCCTGTGCGCGCGGGGGCGATCCCAACGGGCGCGACGGACAGCTTATCCCGGCCAGGCCCGTGCTCCCCATTGGCGGCGCCCCAGCCCCGGCCAAACTGCCGCCGCGCGGGAGGGCGCCGGCGATGCGCGGCGGCCGTAAGCCTTGTCCCGCGCAGGACACCAGCCGGACGCGGGGCGCCCCGCCCGCGGGTGCGCGCGCCGCGCCCGGGCCAGAAGGTGCCGGAAGCAGCACAGCCGCGCTGGACCGGCGCCGCTAACCTGCTATGCAAGGTCCGGCAAAGGGGCATCACGGGCGGCATCAGGCAGGGAGCGGTCAATGGCACGGGCGATCATGATCCAGGGCACCGGCAGCAATGTCGGCAAGTCGCTCATCGTCGCGGGGCTTGCGCGCGCTTTCACGCGCCGCGGGCTGAAGGTTGCGCCCTTCAAGCCGCAGAACATGTCCAACAACGCTGCCGTCACCCCCGAAGGCGGCGAGATCGGCCGCGCCCAGGCGCTGCAGGCCCGCGCGGCCATGCGGCCGCCCCATACCGACATGAACCCCATCCTCCTGAAGCCCGAGACCGACACCGGCGCCCAGCTCATCGTGCAGGGCAAGCGCCGCGGGACCATGGCGGCGGGCTCCTTCATGCGCGACAAGGCCGGCCTCCTGGAGGCCGCGCTCGACAGCTTCCGGCGGCTGGCGGCGGCGGCCGATCTGGTGCTGATCGAGGGCGCGGGCTCGCCGGCCGAGACCAACCTGCGGAAAAACGACATCGCCAATATGGGCTTTGCCTGCGCCGCAGGCGTGCCGGTGGTGCTGGCCGGCGACATCCACCGCGGCGGGGTGATTGCGCAGATCGTTGGCACCCAGGCGGTGCTGGAGCCGCAGGACCTGGAGCGGGTCGCAGGCTTCCTCGTCAACCGGTTCCGCGGCGATCTCAGCCTGTTCGATGCGGGCAGGGACGATATCGCGCGGCGCACCGGCTGGCCGTCTCTGGGGGTGATCCCCTGGTTCAACGACGCCTGGAAACTGCCGGCCGAGGACATGATGGACATCGCCTCGCACCTGGGCGGCGCCTGCAAGGTGGTGGTGCCGCAGCTGGAGCGGATGGCCAATTTCGACGACCTCGACCCGCTGGCGGCGGAACCCGGCGTAAGTGTGGAGATCGTGCCGCCGGGCCGCGCCCTGCCCGGCGATGCCGATCTGGTGATCCTGCCCGGCAGCAAGTCGACGCTGGGCGATCTCGCCTTCCTGCGCGCCCAAGGCTGGGACATCGACATCCGCGCCCACCACCGCCGCGGCGGCCATGTGATGGGGCTCTGCGGCGGCTACCAGATCCTCGGCCGCAGCATCGCCGACCCGCTGGGGGTGGACGGCCGCCCCGGCACTGCCGAGGGGCTGGGGCTTCTGGACATCGAGACCACGATGGCGGCCGGGAAACGCGTGACCTTGACCGAGGCGCAGACCCGGGACAGCGGCCTGCCGGTGACCGGATACGAGATCCACATGGGCCGCAGCACCGGCCCCGATTGCGCCCGCGCCTGGCTCAGCATCGATGGCCGCCCCGAAGGCGCCGTTTCTCCTTGCGGGCGGGTGCGCGGCTCCTATCTGCACGGTCTGTTTTCCTCCGACGCCTTCCGGGCCGAGTTCCTCGCCAGCCTGGGACACGCAAGCCAGGCGGGCTACGAGGCCGGGGTGGAGGCAACGCTGGACGCGCTGGCCGCGCATCTGGAGCGCTACATGGACCTGCCGCGCCTGCTGGAGCTGGCCGCGCCGGTGCGGCTCTGACCGCGCCGGCAACGAAGACCTCCGTCGAGTCTTGCCTGCTTCCCCAGCTTCTGCGGCCCGGCACCGGCTCTCCCGCCCAAAGAACCGGCACCGCAGCCCACCCCGGCAGATCGCCCGCCTGATTAGGCCGCCGCTCCGCATGGCCTCTCTGCAAGCGTTGCCCACACTGCACCCGGGGTCAGCTTGACGGCTGGAAGTTCCAGGGGGGGGGGAGCTCGTCGAGCCGGCTGGCAGGGTGATCTGCAGCGATGGCTTCGAGGGTGGCCTTGAGGTAGGCGAAAGGCTCGACGCCGTTGATCTTTGCTGTGGCGATGAGCGAAGCGATGCGGCCCCAGGGGCGGCCGCCTTCATCATGGCTGGCGAGGAGGGCGTTCTTTCTCGTCAGGGCGATAGGGCGGATCAGGTTCTCGCACCGCTGCCCGGCGGGCGATTGCGCAGCAATCTGCCGAGAGGGGGCATTGGAGTCGATCCCGACGCGGCCGTCGTGGAGGAAGGTTTGCAGCCGGTCCCACTGACGGTGGATGCAGGCCAGCTTCTCACCGAGACGCGATTTTGAGGAGATCCGGCAGCGCTGGCTTTGCAGCCATTCTCCGAACCCGGCGGCCAGCGGCGCGGTGCGGGCCTGCCGGGCCGGCAGCCGCTGGGCGGGACCACCCATGCCGCGGATCTTATCCTTGATGCGGTAGAGCTTCGAAATCCGGCGCAGTCCCCCGGCGGCGATCATCACGCCGGAGGCGTGCTTCCCGCACGGCGCCGCCGCGGTCGAAGACCTCCTTCAGCTTTCTGAGGGCATGCACCCGGCAATGTGCGACCGTGACCGGCGCGCCGCCTTTCCGCGATGGGCGCGCCTGCCGGTTGCAGCCGGTGCAGCCTTCTGTCACCTGGCAGGCGCATGCGAAGCATGCTGCCGGGAGGGCCGCTGCAGGATGCCATCGAAGCCCCGCAGGATCTGTTCCGGGTTCTGCCCGAACCTGTTCGTTACTGCTGGGCAAGTCAGCGATTACATCGGGGCACGGGCTTTGCTGAGCAGCCTGCCGAGTGTCGATTGGCTCCTCGGGGACCGCGGATATGATGCAGACTGGTTCAGAGAAGCGTTGAAAGACAAAGGGATACGCGCGTGTATCCCATCCCCGGTCGGAAACAGCGGAAGAAACCGGTCAAGTACGACAAGCGCCGCTACAAACGCCGCAATCGGATCGAGATCATGTTCGGCAGGCTGAAGGATTGGCGGCGTGTGGCGACCCGATACGACAGATGCCCGAAGGTCTTCCTCTCAGCCATCGCCCTCGCCGCACTCGTCATTTACTGGCTATGAGTCCTGACCCTAGCTGGTCACCAGACATAGGACACCTTTGGGCTGACGGCGCACTTCTGATAAACTGGCAGCGTCGACTTTGCGAAGGGCGCTGTCTGCGAATTGCTACCCTTGAACCAAACGAATTCGTCCGGAGCACTCCAACGTGCAATTTCAGCAACTTGCAGAAGTTCCACGGTGGTCATTGCCAGACAGGTCGACGTTCCAGGTCTTCAGCACGCTGGAGCAGCCGGGATGCAATCCGGAGGTCGATGCGCATCCCATATTGGCAAGTGCGGTCAACAGCTTCGGTAACAGCTTGGACCGCGATGGACGAAAGATGCCGTTTAGCGCCCTCCCGCCGCACAAAATCACTCAGTTCCGCTGGTGTAAGCTCGCGCAACCGGACAGGCGGGCACCTGCTAAGAAGCGGTTCAGGCAGCAGGCGGTAATTGTTGGACGTCAGCACCCAGCCCACCCAGCTCATGTCGAACTTCACCTGATAGTAAGGGCAATTCCAGCGTTTGGCAGTCATGGGTTCGAGCAAAGGCAAGAGCGCCTCAGCCAGGCCAAAAGCATGTCCCCTGTTGGACGTAGCTTTCCCGGCCTTCTCCACTTCGTCCACGACAATAATCGGGTTTGCAACGCGCGCCTGCATAATGGTTTCCAGCAAGCGCCCCGGATGCGCACTGCCCCAGCCGCGCTGCGACCCGACAACGCCGAACGACGCGTTCTCGCTGGTAGCTTCAACAACAGCCGTTGGGATTGTGAGCAACTGCCCGAGGCGCCGCGCCCAGTGGCTTTTTCCGATACCGGGCGGCCCATCCAGCAGAATGGGCGGCAGACGCAGGCCCGGCCACCCTTCGCGCACGGACCGGCGCATCGCATGCCACACGGCTTCCGTCGCCGGAGACATCCAGGGCATTTCCCCATGCAGTTCGGCTGCCAGTTCATCAGCCTGGTGTTCAGTAGCGATCACAGCCAGGCTGACGCCATCCCGCAGCACAGCGAGCCGCTCCCGGTGCTCCCGGGGGAGATGCCCCATGCCGGAAGCTGCTTTCCGGCGCTCGATAAGAAGATCAACACGGCGTTTGATCCGCGCTCTTTTCTGTTCGCTGGGGTTGGTGGAGTGGCGGCACCTGGCAGCTTTTTCACTGCCTTCTGCGTGTTCCGCACCGGTGCTGGCATCAGGCAACTTCCGGCTTCGCAGGTCGCGCAGGTGCTGCACGAGCCGTTTCTCCAGAGTGTAGGTGGTGTCATCCGGGTTGAAAAACCGGTCTTCGATGAAGGGGATGCGGGACATCAGGGTAAGACCTATGGCAAATTGGGCTGTTGGCCGGGAGCGCTCCGGCCGATCAGCAAGGAACTGGCTGTTGGGTTTACAGGAAAACGGGCTTGCGGCTGCTTGATGCTGCCACCTGGGTCCAATCGATCCCTTCGAAAAGGGCGTCGAACTGGACTTTGCTCAAAGTGACAGGCCCGGCTTGCGGTTTCGGCCAGGTGAAGCGCTTGCCATTCAGCCGTTTCATGATCAGCACAAGACCTGAACCATCCCAAACCAGAAGCTTCAACCGGTCGGCACGCCGGGAACGAAAAACGTAAATCGCCCCTGAATAGGGATCGAGCTCGAAACTGTTAGCCACACAGGCTGCAAGCCCGTCCATGCCTTTGCGGAAGTCGACCGGCTCCGAGGCGAGGTAAATTCGAAAGTTGCTGGCAGGAGAAATCATTGTGCCGCCCTCACGGCGCGCAAAACTTCCGCCAAATGATCGGCAGGATAGCCAGGAGGTATCTCGATTCCTGCCGTTCCGATACTGATCCGGCAGGAGGTGCTGCTTGCAGCCTCGGGTCCATTCTCGTGAGGGGACACGGTTGGCCGCTGGGCCGCCGGAGCTATTACCTCGACAAATGTCGGGCTCTTCCCGGAAGTACCAGCCTTTTTAACCCAGAGAGCGACCAGAGATTTATTGGCCCCGATCTCCTCGGCAGTCTCGCGGATTCCGGCACCAGCCAGGATCTTTTGAACAGCCTTAGCGCGGAGCGCATCAGGCCACTTGCGCCGCCCGGATGAGGAAACGGGGACGGTGAACCCCCACACCTTCACCTCTTCCGGCATCATTCCGTCCAGCATCACCACCTCCTTTCTTCAGGTGGCGCCAGCATCTCAAACAACTTATTTTTTTGAAACATGGGGTCTTTGCACCGCTTACCGACAAGCGCAGGTGCAAGCGACGCAACCGCATCGAGATCATGTTCGGCAGGCTGAAAGATTGGCGGCGTGTCGCAACCCGTTACGACAGGTGCCCGAAGGTCTTCCTCTCAGCCATCGCACTCGCTGCCGCCGTCATCTTCTGGCTCTGAAATTCAATGAGTCTGGAGCCTAATAAAGTAGTCGTATTCAGGGATGATGTCCCTTTCGCCATGCGCAATCTTGTTCCGCCTGCTGACGCAGTGTGTAGAGCGATCAGTTGTGCGATGACAACGACTCAAGTTCCAGGTCAGCATCCTCCAACAATCTGGTCAGTGTTCTGGGCCAAAAGTTCGATTCTGTATCCACCTCCGGAAAAGTGATGGGCGCTGCGAGAACATCGGCTTCAAACCCTCGCATGGCAGAAATAAAATCCACTGATGGCAGTTGCCGGATCTCTTTCAGTTTATCGATCAAGGCAAAGGCTTGGGTCTTGGGGGCAAATTCTTCGCATTTCCCCCATATGACTGCAGGGCATCGAAGTAGACGGTCAGTGCAAATTTGCAAAAAACCACTCATAGTAGGCATACAGCAGCGCCCACGCCGCGCGAAACAGAACACGCTTCTCTCTACCGGTGATGTCCTCGTTGGCGAGAAAAGATCGAAGAACGGCCAGCTCCGCTTCGCCCCCATTGAGATGGGAGTGTCGTGAAGTCTGTGTATCTGACCCGGCCCATGCGGTTTCAAATACTCAAGCGTCGAAGCGCTCACCGAACATTATGGCGAACTGGTTGCGGGCCGCAAACCATTCTCGGACGTTCCGGCCATCCTTCTCAAATTTTCGGATGGCGAGGTAGATCAGCTTGGTCGCAGCCTCGTCGGTCGGGAAGGAGCCACGTGTCTTGATCGTTTTCCGGATCACGCGGTTGAGGCTTTCTATGGCATTTGTGGTGTAGATGATTTTCCGGATCGCCGGATCGAAGGCAAAGAACGGGATCACCTCCTGCTGATCACCTCCTGCCATGCCCGGCGCCAGGCCGGGGCGATGGACGCGTATTTCCCGGCCCATTTTTCCTCGAAAGCATCGAGCTCGGCCTCGGCCAAATCGGCGGTCGGGGCGCTGTAAATCCGGCGCAGATCGGCGGCCACGGCCTTGCGGTCCTTCCAGGAGCAGAAGTTCAGGCTGTGGCGCACCAGATGCACGATGCAGGTCTGGACCTGTGTCTCCGGAAAGGCGGCGGTGATGGCCTCGGGGAAGCCCTTCAGCCCATCGACAACCGCGATCAGAATATCCTGCGTGCCCCGGTTCTTCAGCTCGTTCATCACCGCGAGCCAGAACTTGGCGCCCTCGTTCTCGGCGATCCACAGGCCCAGAACCTCCCGGCTCCCATCGCGGGTGACGCCAAGCGCGACGTAGACGGCCTTGTGCTTGACCGTCCGGCAGTCACCATCCCGGATCTTCACCCGCAGCGCATCAAAGATCACGATGGGATACATCCGGTCCAGGGCCCGGCTCTGCCATTCCCTGACTTCGCCCAGCACCGCATCGGTGACGCGGCTGATCAGGTCGGGCGAGACTTTCAAGCCATAAAGATCGAGCAGATGGGCCTGGATGTCCCGGACCGTCAGACCGGCGGCGTAGAGCCCGATGATCTTGTCATCCATCCCGTCGATCCGGGTCTGGCCCTTCTTCACTAGCTCCGGCTCGAAGCTGGACACCTCCGAAAACCGTGATTTTCTGATGTGCGGGGTAATATGAGCAGCCCTGGGGGGCTGCTACTGCGGCCTGATTGGCTTAGCGCTGTAGGTTCGAGGGGCGTGAGCCGTTAGGCGGGCGCAGTTCGGCTGAGAAGCCGTCG
>NZ_JBMERR010000017.1:0-110825 GCF_048820915.1 Cribrihabitans pelagius
TCGCGAATGACATTCTGGCTGGTCAGCTCCCGGACGCCATCAGGAAGCGGAAACACCGACTTCGTAGAGAACCAGGACCCCGAACGGCAATAGAACCCGCACTTGACGATCCCGCAAACAGAGAACAGCTTATTCGCTGAGTGCCTGCAAGCCTTGACGTGCAAATTCCGGCACATACGCGCCGAGACGGAGCGCGTGTTCCCGGTTGGAAGCGGCACCGTCCAGCGCGCGTTTTCGCACACCTTGCAGGATCGCCGCCATCCGGAAGAAGCTGAAGCCGAGACAGTAGCCGAACCGCTCGACACCCGGCAGGCCGCGGCGGTCGCAGTAGGCCGCGATGAACTCGGCATCTTCCGGCAGCCCGAGCGCGGCGCGGCCGAGCCCTGCAAGCCCCCTGCCCTCCGGTCCCGGCGGCATCCGCCACTGCATGATAACGGCAGCCAGATCGGCATAAGGATGGCCTATCGTCGACAGCTCCCAATCCAGCAGCGCCCGGCAGGACGGACCGCCCGCGGCAAAGATCATGTTGTCGATGCGGAAATCGCCATGCACCAGACTGCGCTGGCCGTCTTGCGGCGCATTGCCGGCCTCCAGTGCGGCAATCAGTTCCTCAATTTCCGGGATGGTGCCGGTTTCGCTGGCCCGGTATTGCTTGGTCCAGCGGCTCAGCTGGCGCGCGAAGTAATCGCCCGGCGGGCCGTAGTCAGCAAGGCCCGCTGCTTCGGTGTCCACATCGTGCAGCGCGGCGAGCACGCGGTTCATCTCGTCCATGACCGCCGCCCTCCCGGCCGGGCCAGCATCGGGCAGCGAAGGGTCGAGCAGACTGCGGCCTGGAACATAATCCATCACGTAGAAAGCCGAGCCCAAGACGCTGTCGTCCTCGCACAAAAGATGCATCCGCGCGACCGGCACCGCGCTGCCGGCCAAGGCACGCTGCACGCGGAACTCGCGCTCGACCGCATGGGCCGACTTCAGCAGCACCCCCGGAGGCTTGCGTCGCAACACGTAGTTTCCGGCCGCGGTCTCCAGCAGAAAAGTTGGATTCGACTGGCCGGTCGCGAATTTGCGGGCCCGGACCGGGCCGTCAAACCCGGGCAGCCGGCCACGCAGATAGGCGGAGACTGCCTCCAGATCGAGGGTGTGGGCTGGTGCCGTCATGTCGCCTCCCGCGTTTGCCGTCTGGTTTTCCTGCAGGCTGGCACGCAGCGGCGATTGAAGCAACGGGCCCGGAAGACAGGCAACACAACGTCACGGAGGCGATTGGGCCCGCCCGCGGGATTTACGAAGCGCAAAGCTTCATGACCCGGTTTGGCGGCTCATGCCGCATATGGCGCGCAAACGCCGGCCGATGCGCAGTTTTTCGGGATTTCCCGATCTGAACATCCTGCCGGCAATTGCGGCCTTTTACACCTTATATTTTAATGTTTCATTAGTAGGAGTGGGAATTGTCACTCTTTCTGACGAATTGCCGCTGCCGCTTTCCGGAGCGACGATACCGGGCATATCTTCGGCGCATCTTTCGCGGAAACGAAAAATACAAGACTTTCATAGACTTCTCCGGATCACCGGCGAGGTCCGCGCGGCGGCGCCCTGCCCCAACGCCTATTTGGCGCCAAGGACAGTTGGCGCTACTGCCTTGCCGGCCCGGGCAAACACGCCAGATAGAGAGAAAAAGAAACACTTTTTCTTTTGGCTTAACGTGCGAAATTACCCATTAGCCTTTTCTCCATGAGTGGCTTAGAAGAATAGGAAGAAGAACGACAAGGAAATACCCTCGATGCAAAGTATTCTGGTTTTGAACGGGCCGAATTTGAACCTGCTGGGCACACGCCAGCCAAAGGTCTACGGGACGGAAACGCTGGCCATGGTGGAGGACAGCTGCGCCGCCCATGCCGGCAAGCTGGGGCTGCAAGCCGTCTGCATTCAATCCAACCACGAGGGAGTTCTGATTGATGCCATCCATGCCGCAAAAGGCGTGCATGACGGTATCATCCTGAATGCAGGCGCCTATACGCACACTTCAATTGCCTTGATGGACGCCCTGATTTCCGTGGAGATCCCCGCGGTGGAAGTGCATCTGTCCAACATCCACGCGCGCGAAAGCTTCCGCCATCAATCCTATATCGCCAAGGCCGCGCTGGGGCAGATCTGCGGCTTCGGATCCCGCGGCTACCTGCTGGCGCTGGACGCGCTGGCGGCGCACTTACGGGACTGCGCATCTGCATGAGGGTTTCGGACTACCTGCATTTCCTCTGCGGTGTCAGCAGCCTGGAGGCGCTGTGGGACACCCATGTGCGCCAGATGTCCCGCTACGGCTTCGACCGGCTTCTCTATGGCTATACCCGCTACAAGACCGACACCTCGCTCGGAGATCCCGAGGATTTCGTGATCCTCAGCAACCACACCGCCGAGTACCTCTCAGGATACGTCCATGGAGGGCTTTACAACCAGGCCCCTATGCTAAGGTGGGCACTGGAAAATGAAGGCGCCAGCAGCTGGCGGAGGGCCCAGGAGATGGCAGCCAGCGGCCGTCTTCCGCCCGAGGCACAGCGGGTTTATGAGTTCAACGAGAGCATGGACATCACTGCGGGCTATACCATCAGCTTTCCCAGTGCCTCCAGGCGTCACAAGGGCGCGATTGCGCTGGCAGCCACGCCCGGGAGCAGCCAGGCAGAGGCCGATGCGGTCTGGCAGGCGCACGGCAGCGACATCGTGCTGATGAATAATGTTGCGCATCTGAAGATCCTCACCTTGCCCTACACGCCGCCGAACCGCGGGTTGACGAAACGCCAGCGCGAAGTGCTGCAATGGGTCGGTGACGGCAAGACAACGCAGGACATTGCCATGCTAATGGGGCTGACCTCTGCGACGGTGGAAAAACACCTGCGGCTCGCGCGGGAGGCTCTGTCGGTGGAGACAACGGCGCAGGCGGTATTGAAGGCCGCGCTGCACAACCAGATGTATATTGTCGAGCCTTAAGGCCGCCCCAGGATTGCAAGCGTTAAGTGCCGGAAAGAAGGTAGGGAATTCACTACTACCTTCTTCGTATCAAAGCCTGCAAACTACACGTGTTCCGTGAGTGGTGGCTTTGGCCTTGGAACTTCTAGTTGTGATTCCCTGCGATTTCAGGGCTCTCACTGCTGTTCGGATGTCGGCGTGTATTGGTCCACGCCGGCTTCCGTTATTCAGAGGAGTCTCGCCCATCCCCATCAGCGGGACTCCTCGCCAATCTCCCCTGCCCTGCGACTGCTTCGGTGGCGCCAGCCTTTGCGAAACCGCAGGCATCCCGCATGGGACCGTTCGCTTTTTGCCACTGGACATGCAAAAGCCGGCGGAATAACCGCCGGCTTTCCAAATCTCACCGGGACAGTGGCCCGCGGGCTTAGCCCTGAGCAGCCTTGGCCACCTCGGCTGCGAAGTCTTCCTTCTCGACCTCGATGCCTTCGCCCACTTCCACGCGGACAAAGCCGGTGACGGTGGCGCCGGCTTCCTTGGCGGCAGCTTCGACGGTCAGGTCCGGGTTCACCACGAACTGCTGGTTCAGAAGGGTCGACTCGGCCACGAATTTTTTCATCCGGCCTTCGATCATCTTTTCGATCACCTGTTCAGGCTTGCCGGATTCGCGGGCGATGTCCATCTGGACCTGCTTTTCCTTCTCGACCACGGAGGCATCCAGGTCGGATTCAGAAAGCGCCGCCGGGTTCACGGCTGCGATGTGCATGGCAATCTGCTTGCCGATCGCCTCGTCACCGCCGTTCATCGCAACCAGAACACCGATCTTGCCCATGCCGGCAGCGGCCGCATTGTGGACGTAAGAGACCACGGTCTCGCCTTCCAGCTTTTCCATGCGGCGCAGCGACATGTTTTCGCCGATGGTGGCGATCTTGTCGGTCAGGGTTTCGGCAACGGTTTTGCCGCCCAGGTCGGCCGCGGCCAGGGCATCGACGTCATCAGCGTTCAAGGCTTCCTTGGCGATGCCGGCAACCATGTTCTGGAACTCGCTGTTCTTGGCAACGAAGTCGGTTTCCGAGTTCACCTCAACCGCAACACCTTTGCCGCCTTCGACGACAACGGCGACCAGGCCTTCCGCCGCGGTGCGGCCGGATTTCTTGGCGGCTTTCGCCAGGCCTTTGGTGCGCAGCCAGTCAATAGCGGCTTCCATGTCGCCGTTGTTTTCGACCAGTGCCTTTTTCGCGTCCATCATGCCTGCGCCGGTGGATTCGCGCAGTTCTTTTACCATTGCTGCAGTGATTGCCATGTCAGGCTCTCCTCAATTCAGAACAGAATTGGGGCAGGCGGTACCTGCCCCGCATGTCAAATCCGTGACGGACGGATCAGGCTTCGGCAGCTTCTTCAGCCACGGCTTCTTCGGCCGGGGCTTCTTCCAGCGCGCCCAGGTCAACACCTGCTGCACCCAGCTGAGCCGACATGCCGTCCAGTGCCGCACGGGCCACCAGGTCGCAGTACAGCGAGATCGCGCGCGAGGCGTCGTCGTTGCCGGGGATGATATAGTCGACGCCATCGGGCGAGCAGTTGGTGTCGACAACCGCGACAACCGGAATGCCCAGCTTCTTGGCTTCAGCAATTGCCAGCGCTTCTTTCTTCACGTCGATGACGAACAGCAGGTCCGGCACGCCGCCCATTTCGCGGATGCCGCCCAGCGACGCTTCCAGCTTCTCCTGGTCGCGCTCCATGCCCAGACGCTCTTTCTTGGTCAGGCCTTCGGCGCCGGCGGACATCTTCTCGTCGATTTCCTTCAGGCGGTTGATCGACTGGGAAACGGTCTTCCAGTTGGTCAGCGTGCCGCCGAGCCAGCGATGGTTCATGAAGTACTGCGCGGACTTCTCGGCGGCTTCGGCGATCGGCGCGGAAGCCTGGCGCTTGGTGCCCACGAAAAGCACGCGGCCGCCTTTGGCAACGGTGTCACGCACAACCTGCAGCGCCTGGTCCAGCATCGGAACGGTCTGGGTCAGGTCCATGATATGGATGCCGTTGCGCGCACCGTAGATGAAGGGTGCCATGCGCGGGTTCCAGCGCTGGGTCTGGTGGCCGAAGTGAACGCCAGCTTCCAGCAGCTGACGCATGGAGAACTCAGGAAGAGCCATGCTATCTTATCCTTTTCCGGTTTAATCCTCGGCGGGGGTCTCAGAGCAGGTGCTCCAACCGGCGGTCTGGCGGGGATGTCTCCCCCGCACAGGCCAAACCCCGCCTGCGGGTTCGTACGCGGGCCTATAGAGCAGTTCCCGTGGCATGGCAAGGCCGCTTGCGCGGAAAACCGGCGGTGTTCACCCGTCATCCGCCGCAAACACTCCGGACCGGACGGTGTCGCAGGCTTGTGCGGCGAGCGCTTTGCGGTCGGGAAAATCCGATACCTTCAAGGGCGTGTGCCAAGCCACCTCCACCACACCCTGCCGCGGCGCCGAGAGCACTTTCAGCAGATGCGGGCCGAAGCTCATGTCGCCCCACCAGCCATAGAAGCGCGCCGGCGCGCCAGCGGGCGCCCGGTAGCGCAGGGAGACCGGCTGTATATGGCTGGCGTGCCGCAAACCGTCGTTAAAGAACGGCGCAAAAAGCGTTGTTTTAAAAGATAATACCCGCAACCCATCGGTCGATGTGCCTTCCGGGAAGAACAAGAGCTTGTGCCCTGCCGCCAGACGTTCGCGGAACAGTTCAGTCTGCGCGCGCGCCTTCTTGCGGTCACGCTCGATGAAGACCGTGCCGGTGGCGCGGGCCAGCCAGCCGATCCCGGGCCAACGCGCAACTTCCGCCTTGGAGACGAAATACACCCGCTTGTGCGCGTTCAGCACAAAGATGTCGAGCCAGGAGGCATGGTTGGCCACCACCGCACCGGGGTGCCGCATGATCCGCCCGCGGCTGCAGCAGCGCAGGCCGAGAATGGCCAGCGCCCCGCGGCAGACCGTTTGGGTCAGAAAGGGCGTCAGCGGCCGGTGCTGGCGAAACAGAGGACGTTCCAGAAGCCGCAGCAGCAACAAACACGCCAGCCCGCCAAACACCAGCGCGCCCAGCAAGAGCCCCCGCAAAAGCACCCGTGCCCAGCCCGCACCGCCGATCCGGACCGGGTCCGGCGCCTGGCTGCCTTGCCAGCTCATCGTCATCGCGCGCCGCGCCCGTCGGTGTAGAGCCGGCTCTGCCGCGGGTTCATCCGTTCCGTGTCCAGGATCAGGCAAACATCGGTGGTGTTGAACTCATGATCGACATAAGCGCCCTCACCCACGAACCCGCCCAGCCGCAGGTAGGCCTTGATCAGCGCAGGCATCGCCAGCATCGCGCGGCGGCGGTCGAGCTCCGCGGCCGGCACCAGGTTCATGTCCTGAAACGCCCTGGACCGCGCCCGCAAAGCACGCGGCGCCAGGTGGTTGTGATGCAGCAGAGCCAGCGGCTCCGCCAGGGCGCGCGGATCGGTGCCGTGAAAACTGGCAACACCGAACAGGATCTCGATCCCATGCTCCCGCACATAATCCGCCAGCCCCGCCCAGAGATGATACATCGCCATGCTGCCGCGATAGTCAGCCTGCAGGCAAGAGCGACCCAATTCCAACAGCTTGCGGCCCGAAGCTTTCAGCGGCGCCAGGTCATATTCGCTTTCCGAATAGAACTGTCCAGCCGCCGCCGCCTGATCGCCGCGCATCAGCCGGTAGACGCCCGCAGTCCGCCCCTTGCGCTCATCCCGCAGCAGCAGGTGATCGGAAAAGGCATCGAACCGGTCGCGCTCCAGCCCGGCGTCATGATCGATCAGGCTGCCGCCGGCGCCCAGTTCGCGCACAAACACCTCATAGCGCAGCGCCTGCGCTGCGCGCAGCTCTTCGTCAGTGGCGGCGATGGAGACGGAAAACTCGGGCGCCGGGTCTGGCATGGGCATATCCTGATGGCTTCTGGCTTGCGCTGCACCGGCACATTCGGCACAGAAGGCGCAAAGTCGTAACAATTGACAATGACCTGTTAACTTTTCGTCAACTCTTATGGATCAAAGACAGGGACCAGGGATACGCGCGATCCATCAAACACAAGCTTGCCTTGATCGGGGAAGTTTACCGTGATCTTGCCGCCCGCGTTGGATTGCACCTGGCCGACCCCCCATTCCGGATGGTCGGGGTGCCGCACGTACATGCCCGGGGCGAGGAAAGCATTGAGGTCATTCATTGGCGGGTGGCCCAAGTCGGAGGAATGTTATGAGTGTAGATAACGCCAATCTCGCCGCATTGGTAGGGTCGCGGATTTGCCACGACCTGATCAGCCCCGTCGGGGCTATCAACAACGGCCTGGAACTGCTTGGAATGGCGGGAACAATGGATGGCCCGGAGCTGGAGCTGATCTCCGACAGCGTGTCCAATGCCAATGCCCGCATCCGCTTCTTCCGGGTCGCCTTCGGGGCCGCGGGCGAGCAGCAGATGGGCCGGGCCGAGGCTGTCTCGATCCTGGCTGACATCAGCAAGGCCGGGCGGGTCTCCTACCAATGGGCCCCGGGCGAAGGCAGCACCCGCAGCGAGGTGCGCATGGCCTTCCTCGCGGCGCTCTGCCTGGAAACGGCGCTGCCCTTTGGCGGCACCATCAAACTGCTTTGCGCCGACGGCAAATGGGCCGTGATCGGCGAAGGCAGCAAGCTGAGCGTCAACGATGAACTTTGGGCCCGCGTCAGCGGCGGCACTTCCAGCGCCGAGATCACTCCGGCGCTGGTGCAATTTGCGCTGCTGCCAGAGGCCGCCAGACAAGCAGGCCGCACCGTGCGGGTGGAACAGACGCTGGAGCGGATCACGCTGCAATTCTGATCCCTTCTGCAAGGTCAGAACGAAGCGCCGGGCGCCACGCCCGGCGTTTTGCTTTGTTGCGTCCCCTATGGGTCAAGCCCGCGTGGTGCCGCTGCCGCGCACCAAATATTTGAAGCTGGTCAGCTGCCGCGCTCCCACCGGGCCGCGCGCGTGCATCTTGCCGGTTGCAATGCCGATTTCTGCCCCCATGCCAAACTCGCTGCCATCGGCGAACTGGGTGGAGGCATTGTGCATCAGGATCGCACTGTCCAGCTCGGCAAAGAACTGATCCGCCGCCGCCGCATCTTCGGTGATAATGCAATCGGTGTGCTGTGAATGATGCGCGCGGATATGCGCGATGGCCGCATCGACGCCGCTGACTTGTTTCGCGGCGATGATGGAATCGAGGTATTCCTTGCCCCAATCCTCATCCGTCGCGGTCACCATACCCTCCGGCCCCGGCAGGCCCGCTTCGGCGCGGATCTCCACCCCGGCGGCGGCCAGCGCCTCCAGCACCGCCTTGCCCAGGGACGGCGCAATGTCCTGATGGATCAGAAGGCATTCGGCGGCCCCGCAGATGCCGGTGCGGCGGGTCTTGGCGTTCAGCACCACGTCCAGGGCCTTCTGCGGATCGGCGGCCTTGTCGAGGTAGATATGCACGATGCCTTCGAGATGGGCAAAGACCGGCACCCGCGCCTCGCGCTGCACGAGGCCCACCAGCCCCTTGCCGCCGCGGGGCACGATCACGTCGACAAAATCGGTCATCGTCAGCAGCTGCTGCACCGCGGCGCGGTCGCGGGTCGGAACAAGCTGCACCGCGTCCTCGGGGAGGCCCGCGGCGCGCAGGCCCTCAACCAGGCAGGCATGGATCGCTTGCGAGGAGTGGAAGCTCTCCGAGCCGCCGCGCAGGATCACCGCATTGCCGGATTTCAGGCACAGCGCCCCAGCATCGGCGGTCACATTGGGCCGGCTTTCGTAGATCACACCGATCACGCCCAGGGGCGTGCGCACGCGCTGGATCTTGAGGCCCGTGGGCTGCTCCCAAGCCTCCATCACTTCGCCCACCGGATCGGGCTGGCCCGCCACCGCGCGCAATCCTGCGGCGATCGCCTCGATGCGAGGCTCGTCCAGCATCAGCCGGTCCATCATCGCCGCACTCAGCCCCTTGTTGCGGCCAAATTCCAGATCCTTGGCATTTGCAGCGATAATTTCCGCCCGGCGCGACGACACCGCCTCCGCCGCGGCAGCCAACGCCTTTTCTTTGCACGCAGCGCTAGCCGTAGCCAGGGTTTGGGCCGCCTGCTTTGCACGCTTGCCAATGTCCGCCATCAATGCGGGAATGTTCTCATTGTCTTTCATAAGTCTTGCGCCCTTGCCGGTCCCGGTCTGGCACGCTGCGGTGCCCTCCGGCTCAAATACAGGATGGGGTGCTCAGGTCAAAGCGCCATATCATCGCGGTGGATCAGCGCGGCGCGGCCGGGATAACCCAGTGTCGCCTCGATCTCCTGCGACTGGCGGCCTTGGATCGCCCGGGCTTCTTCCGCGGTGTAACGCGACAGCCCCTGCCCCAGTTTGCGCCCGTCCGGGCCGAGGATGGCCAGCGGTTCACCGCGGCCGAAGTCCCCCTCCACGTGCCGCACGCCCGCCGGCAGCAGGCTCTTGCCAGACCGCAGCGCCTTGGCTGCACCCTCATCCACCGTCAGCACGCCGCGGGTCTTCATCGCAGCGATCCAGCGCTTGCGAGCCGCCTGCGGATCCCCTTGTGCGGTGAACCAGGTGCAGGCCGCGCCATCTTCCAGTGTTTTCAAAGGGTTCAGAAGTGAACCTTCAGTGATCACCATGGCGCAGCCTGCCGCCGTGGCCATCTTGGCGGCCAGCAGTTTGGTGATCATCCCCCCCTTGGAGAGCCCCGAGACGCCATCGCCGGCCATCGCCTCGATCTCGGGCGTGATCGCGTCGATCCGCTCGTAGCGGCGCGCGTCAGGGTCAATGGCGGGGTTGGCGCTGTAGAACCCGTCGACGTCCGACAGAAGGATCAGGCCATCGGCGCCAACTGTTACCGCCACCTGCGCCGCGAGCCGGTCGTTGTCGCCATAGCGGATTTCATCCGTGGCGATGGTGTCATTCTCGTTCACGATCGGCACCGCGCCCATAGCCAGCAGGGTTTCGAGCGTCGCGCGCGAGTTCAGGTAGCGGCGGCGGTTTTCGCTGTCCTCCAGCGTCACCAGCACCTGCGCGGTGGTGATCCGGTGCGGCGCCAGCGCTTCTTCATACGCGCGGGCCAGCCGGATCTGTCCGACCGCGGCGGCGGCTTGCGACTGTTCCAGCGGCAGCTCCGCACGCGGCAATCCCAGCACCCCGCGGCCAAGAGCGATGGAGCCGGAGGAGACCAGGATCACGTCGATGCCTTTTGCCTTCAGCCAGGCCACGTCATTGGCCAGCGAATGCAGCCAGCCCGCGCGCAGCTCGCCGCTTTCACGGTCAACCAGCAGCGCCGAGCCGATCTTGACGACCAGGCGCTTGCAGGCGGTCAGGGTTGCCAAGGCGCGTCCTCCTCCGCGGATTTGAAGCGCAGACGGTCGTCGTCGATCTGCGCGCGCAGCGCGCGCAGCACCTCGTTCAGCCCTTCCCGGCTGACACCCGACATCAGGAACACCGGCCCGCCAGCCGCCGCTTCCAGCGCGGCGCGCTTGTCGTCGCGCTCCTCGGGATCAAGCGCATCGACCTTGTTCAACGCGGTGATGCGCGGCTTTTCGGCCAGCGCGCCGCCATAGGCCTCCAGCTCGCCGATGATGGTCTGGTAGTCTTCCACCACGGTGTCTGACGTGCCGTCGATCAAATGCAACAGCACCGCGCAGCGCTCGACATGGCCAAGGAAGCGGTCGCCGATGCCGCGGCCCTCATGGGCGCCTTCGATGAGGCCGGGAATATCCGCGACGACAAACTCGGTATTGTCGATGCCGACTACGCCCAGATTCGGATGCAGCGTGGTAAACGGGTAATCGGCAATCTTGGGCCGGGCGTTGGAAGTTGCCGACAGGAAGGTGGATTTACCCGCATTCGGCAGCCCCAGCAGGCCTGCATCCGCAATCAGCTTGAGCCGCAGCCAGATGGTGCGGTCGACGCCCTCCTGCCCCGGATTGGCCCGGCGCGGCGCCTGGTTGGTGGAGGATTTGAAATGCAGGTTGCCAAAGCCGCCGTTGCCGCCCTTGGCCAGAAGCACGCGTTCGCCCACCTCCGTCAGGTCGGCAAGCACGGTTTCCTCGTCCTCGTCCAGGATCTCGGTGCCGACGGGAACCCGCAGCACGATATCGTCGCCGTCCTTGCCGCTGCGCTGCCGGCCCATGCCGGACTGGCCGTTCTTGGCGAAGAAATGCTGCTGATAGCGGAAGTCGATCAGCGTGTTCAGCCCTTCGGTCGCCTCGGCCCAGACCGAGCCGCCCTTGCCGCCGTCGCCGCCATCGGGGCCGCCGTATTCGATGTATTTCTCGCGCCGGAAACTGACACAGCCGTTCCCGCCCGCGCCCGATCGGATGTAAACCTTTGTCAGATCGAGGAATTTCATGTCAGCTCCTTTAGGCGGCGGAGGCACTCCCCAAACCGCGTCTTGCCCCGGCAGCAGACCCAATCTGCCGCCAGGGCGGTTTGTCTTGCCTTACCGCAAAGCGCGCGCCGCGCCAATCACAGTTTTCGGCTGTAGGTCCAGGTTGGAACGGGGGTGTTGCGGGCGACGGAATAGCTCTCGGCATCGCCCAGGTAGTCGAAGCCGCAATGGATCAGAACCCGGGCCGAGGCCGGGTTGTCCTGAAAAACGGAAGCGAACATTGCCGCGTTGTTTTGCGGATTTGCATCGACCAGCGCTTTCAGCGCGGCAGAGGCAAGGCCAGTGTTCCAAAACGGCGGCGCGGTCCAATAAGAGACCTCGGACTGGTTGCGGTCCATCCGCTTCAGCCCGATCACCCCCTTCAGTTCGGCATCGCCGTCGCGGGTGCCATCGATGGCCCAGACGTCTTCAACCCGGTCCTCCGACATGGCGCGGGCAACAAAAGCCTCCACCGCGCCGGGCGGCAGCGGATGCGGGATCGATCGTGTCATGCGGGCCACGCGTTCCTCGCCCACGTAATGCGCAATCAGTCCGGCATCGGACTTGCGCAACGGCCGCAAGGTGAACCTTTCGGTTTCGATCACCTCCTGGCACACGATCTGTTCCAAATTCATGGCTTCCCTCCTCCACGTCCAAAGCCTGCCGCCACTGCATGCGTTGCAGATGGGCACGGCGGGGTTTCAAAGCAAGCGCTACCCGGTTCAACTTGCACTACAAATTCTGTTACCGCCGGGACGCTGAAGCAATTGCGGCCTGGCGGTAATCGCCGCCGGGTTACCGCTCCGGGACCCGCATTGCGGAAACAGCAAGGGGGACCGGCTGTATAGCCGATCCCCCCTAAGATTTCTTTACCCTTCGGGTCGGCTTACTCAGCGGCCTCCGCCACTGGGAGAACCGATACAAAGGTGCGGCCTTTGAGGCCTTTATGGAAGGTCACTGCACCGTCGGCGGTGGCAAAGATGGTGTGATCCTTGCCCAGACCCACGCCTTCGCCCGGCCAGAACTTGGTGCCGCGCTGACGCACGATGATGTTGCCAGCAATGGCCGCCTGGCCACCGAACAGCTTGACGCCAAGGCGGCGGCCTGCTGAGTCGCGGCCGTTACGGGAAGAGCCGCCAGCTTTTTTATGTGCCATTCTGTCTCTCCTTAGCCTTTAGCCAGATCTTTGGCTTGTTCAACCCACTCGGGCTTCACTTTGACCGTTTCGATAGCAGCAATGTCGTCTTCCGACAAGGCCGCGATCTGGGCGAAGCTGGTCAGGCCTGCTTCGTTCAGCTTCTTGGCAGCGGCGGGGCCGACACCGGTCAGCTGGGTCAGATCATCGGCAGCGGAAACGGATGCGTCGCCCTTGCCGGTGGCAGCTTTGACACCGGAGTTTTCCGCGCCCGAGGTCAGGATCTCGGTGATCTTGACCAGGGTCAGCTTCTGGCGGTGGCCCTTGGTGCGCTTGGAGGAGTGCTTCCGGCGGCGCTTTACGAAGTGGATCAGCTTCTCGCCTTTGATCTGCTCGATCACCTCGGCCTGCACGGCCGCGCCTGTTACCAGCGGAGCGCCCACAACGGGGGAGTCGCCGCCAAGCATCAGGATGTCGTTGAACTGGATGGTTTCGCCAGCATCAGCAGCCAGTTTTTCCACGCGGAGCACGTCGCCCGCCTGAACCCGGTACTGCTTGCCGCCAGTCTTGAGGACCGCAAACATATGCGTCTTTCCTTTTTCAGCCGCGTCCTTCGGCCCCCCGAACTCGGGTGTTGTGGCGGATGCCGCCCCGGACAGCGCGCCCTTGTGCGGGCGTATTACAAAAGAACCCCGGCGCACGGAATCCGGGCCGGGATGCGGGCTTATGGAACAGAAGGCGGCATGCTGTCAACCGGCCGGGCAGCAAATTCCCACACAAGCCCCTGAATGCGCGCGGCGTCCGCCTTGCGGGGCGCTCAGATGTCCTGTTCAGGCGCCAGATCCTTCATCCGATAAGCCAGTGCCTCGAAACGGTTGGCGGTGATCTCATATTGCACTGCGTTCAGCAATTCGTAAACGCGCTGCATCCTGGGATGCTCCAGCGCTTCCGCGTAAGCTCCGATTTCGGCGTTGCTGAAGCCCTGATAGGTGTAGGCGGAGGACGCCAGGCCCGAGGCCTCCAGCGCCATCCGCAGCGCATCGTCCTGTTCCGCCAGATAGGCGCGCAGCTCGCTCGCGTCCAATTCCAGCTCGATCACTCCGGCGGCAGCCGCGGCCATGATGAAACGGAACTGAATCTCCTGCAGCGCTTTGAGCCCGGTATCGGCCGCGTCAATCGCCCGCCCCAGCCGCTTGAACAGCTCGACCCGCGGGCTTTCCTCTTTCACCAGGTCCGCAATGATGCGCTCGCCGGCTTCGGCTTTCACTTCCTCATCGCGCACCCGGTGCGCGGCGTTTTCTGCGGCAACCAGCCGGACGCCCAGGGGCGTGGCGTAGAACTCCGCAGCATGCGCCAGCGCTTCCTCGTCGAGAGTCTGCTCCAGAATATCCAGCGCAATCGCCCGCATCGCGGAAGTCTCGAAAACTTCCTCGGAGAGCTTGGTCCACTCCGCCCCGAAACTGCCGGCATCAAACCCCAGCATCTCGGGCGCGCCCGCGGCGGCGAAGGCAATGCTGTCCAGCGCCACATCAAAGCCCGTGACCTCCAGAAAGGCCTCGATCTGCGCCCGCTCCGCCGCTTGTGCGGGCTGTGACCCCGCCATCAGGACAAAAACAAACAACCCCGCGGCGCCAAGCCCGCGGCAGGATTTCAGCACAAGGAGGAATAGCTGTGTCATAACGCAAATTTAGCCAAAATCCTTGGACGGGCAATGCGGTTGCAGTTTTTTTTACGCACAGGGATTTTCCGCCTTGCACCCATCCGGAAACAACATTAAACCGCCCCTCACCCCCCGCGGAGAGGTGCCGGAGTGGTCGAACGGGGCGGTCTCGAAAACCGTTGAGCCTTCACGGGTTCCCAGGGTTCGAATCCCTGTCTCTCCGCCACTTTCCCCATTGATAGTCAGATCACTCCTGCCGGACGGCGCTACTTCGGGCGTGCGTCTATCCGGGAGATCTGATTTCCGGAAACCATTGGCATTTCACTGTTGCAGCATCTGGCGGGCAGGAGCCGCAGCCCGGAATATGGGGCACGCCCTGCCCGCAATCACCTGATGCCGCAATCGAAAAGGCCGGGCAATCTGCCCGGCCCCACGGTGGAACTGCTGCAAGGATCAGGCGCGGCGGCGGCGCCCGCCTGCACGGCCGCCCCGGCCGCGAGTTTCTTCGCCTTCCTTTGGCGGCGCTTTGTTGAAGCGGATCCACTCGCCGCCATGCGGGTCGTTGTTGGTCAACAGGTTGGCGGCGCGGATCGCTTCCATTTCCTTGCCTGGCCGCGGCTGGGTCGAGCCAAGGCCGAACATGGTCACGAAAGTCTCGTCGTCCATGCCTTCCGGCAGGATGATACCGGCTGCCTCGACCAGTGCCTTCTTCTCGGCAATTGCCTTCTGCGCCACCGGCAGCGCCACCGGGTTCATGATCGCCGACGTCATGCCGGCACCCATCGCCATCGGCAGGAAGGCGTTGTTGATGCCGTGGCGGTTCGGCAGGCCAAAGGAGACGTTGGAGGCGCCGCAAGTGGTGTTCACGCCCAGCTCCTCCCGCAGGCGGCGCACCAGCGCAAAGACCTGCTGGCCCGCAGTCGCCATCGCGCCAATCGGCATCACCAGCGGATCAACCACGATGTCATGCGCCGGAATGCCGAAATCGGCGGCGCGCTCGACGATCTTCTTGGCGACGGCAAATCGCACATCGGGGTCTTCGGAGATTCCGGTGTCGTCGTTGGAGATCGCCACCACCGGCACATTGTATTTCTTGACCAGCGGCAGCACGTGCTCCAGGCGTTCTTCCTCGCCGGTGACGGAGTTCAGCAGCGGCCGGCCCTGAGCCGCCTTGAGGCCCGCCTCCAGCGCGCCCGGAACCGAGGAGTCGATGCACAGCGGCACATCGGTCAGCCCCTGCACCAGCTCGACGATCTTGGTCATCAAGGGCGGCTCGGTCTCGTTCGGGTTCGGATTGGAGTTATAGACCACGCCCGCATTGATATCGAGGATGTTGGCACCCGCCATCACCTGCGCCAGCGCGTCTTTTTCCACGGTGGAGAAATCGCCGGCTTCCAGCTCGGCCGCCAGCTTCTTGCGGCCGGTCGGGTTGATGCGCTCACCGATCACGCAGAACGGCTCGTCAAAGCCCAGGATCGCGGTTTTGGTTTTTGATTCTACGACTGTACGGGTCATTGTTGATCCTCAGGAATTGACCGGCTGCGCCGCGGCGCCGCCGTTGTTGATGGCCCAGGTGGCATTGCTCTTGATGCCGCCCAGCGGGAAAAAATGCACGTTGGTGATATTGAAATCCGGGTTGGCGGCCTTGTGCGCCGCCAGTTCGGTGATCACGTCGTTGGGCTCGTAGGGCAGCAGCAGCTTGGACACATCCATCGCCCGTTTCTGCAGCACCTTCAGCGACGGGCCGACGCCGCAGGCAATTGCGAACTTGATCAGCGTCTGCAGCTTGGCCGGGCCCGCGATGCCGATGTGGATCGGAATGTCGACGCCGGCTTCCTTGATGCTGTTGGCCCAGGCGATGATCGGCTTGGCTTCAAAGGCGAACTGGGTGGCCAGCGCCATTTTGGCATCGGTGCGTTCGGAGAATTTCTGCTTCCATTGCAGCGCTTCGGCGACGTTCCTGGAGGAGCCGTCCGGATCGATATCCCTGTTCCCCTCGGGATGGCCTGCGACGTGCAAGTTGGTAAAGCCCGCCTTGTCGAAGAGGCCGGATTCCAAGAGCTGCATCGAGCTGTGGAAATCGCCATGCGGCTGCGCCACGCCGCCGGCGAGCAGCAGCGCCTGCTTCACATCGGCTTCGCCCTGGTAGCGCGCGATCCAGTCGGCAAGTGTCGCCTCGTCCTGGATGATCCGGGCCGGGAAATGCGGCATCACAGGGTAGCCTTCGGCGTTCAGCCGCTTGGCGGTCGCCACCATCTCCTCGATCGGGGTGCCCTCGATATGGGCGATGTAGACGCGGGTGCCCGCGGGCAGCAGCTCGCGGAAATCATCGACCTTGGACGCGGTGCGCGGCATCACCTCGATCGAATAGCCCTGCAGGAAGGCCTCCACTTGCGAGTTGACGGGCTGGGCAGCGGCGGTGTCACGTTTTTTGAAGTTCAGCAAAGCCATCATGGCCTCCAATAGTGGTGTCAGGCTCACGCCCATCCGTCATTTGCGATCAGCGCCTTCAGGCGGTCCTGATCGTATTCCCTTTCCAGGCGGGCGGCTTCGGCCTCGGCGATGTCACCGGGCTCACCCTCGGCCGCAAAAGGCGCGGCCTTGCGCCATTCGGCCAGATAGGCGTCGGCGTCCTTGGCGTTGACCTTCATCGCGGCACGGTCGATCGCTTGCTCGAAGCGTTCCTCCAGCTGCCGCTTGGCGCCGCGGCGGCCTTTGCCTACGATGACCTGCGCGGGAATATCGCGCCAGTACACGATGGTGACGTCGGGCATCCCGAAACTTCCTCCTACCTGGTTAGACCACTTTCTAGTGCGGCTGCGGATTCTGCGTTGGTCGGATTTCGACAACACGGGGGGTTTGAGCGACGTTTTGGCCTGCGCCCCTGCCCGGCCAACCTACGGGCCGCGGCGCGGGAAAGCCACCGGCGCGATCCGCCAAAATCTTCATGTGGATTATGAATCTTTCCCGCAGCCACCCCGCAGCCATGCGCGGTGCGGCGGCCCGGTTTGCAAATTTGCCGCGCCAGTCCCGATAGAGCGCCTTGCACCTGTGCACGCGCGCACCTATTCTCGGAGGCAACACGATAATCGGAGGGCGTGAATCATGGCGCCCAGGCGCTCGAAAGGTGCGGGCGCGTTTCCCAAGGCGGTAGAGACCCCTGCACCGGCCCGGCCCGATCCAGATGCGCTGTATGCCGCGCTGGACCTGGGCACAAATAGCTGCCGCATGCTGATTGCCCAGCCCAAGGGCAGCGGCTTTCATGTGGTGGACAGTTTCTCCAAGTCGGTGCAATTGGGCGCCGGGCTGGAGCGGACCGGACGGCTGTCGCGGTCTTCGATGGCGCGCACCATCCAGGCGCTGCGGATCTGCCAGCAGAAACTCAAGCGCAACCGTGTGCGCCGGATGCGGCTGGTCGCAACCGAGGCCTGCCGCCGCGCCAAGAATGCCCGCGACTTCATCCGCCAGGTCAAACGCGAAACCGGCCTGACGCTGGAGATCATCCAGCCGGAGGAAGAGGCGCGGCTGGCGGTCATCTCCTGCGCGCCGCTGGTCTCCACCAAGACTGATCAGCTCCTGGTGGTGGATATCGGCGGCGGCTCGACCGAACTGGTGTGGATCGACATCTCCTCGGTGCCGCGGCGCGACCGGCCGTCCGCGATCATGCGGCTGCACAACGGCTTCCACGCCGCCGAAAGCCCGTTTCCGGCGGCCAAGGTGGTGGATTGGATCTCCGTGCCCCTGGGCGTGGCCACGTTGCGCGACCAGTTCCACGATGTGGAGGATGACGCCGCCCGCTTTGCGCTGATGAGCTGGTTCTTCGAAGAAAACCTTGCCGATTTCGCCCCCTACAAGGACGAGCAGACGCGCGCCGGTTTTCAGATCGTCGGCACCTCCGGCACGGTGACCACGGTGGCCGCGTCGCACCTCGGGCTGAAACGCTACGACCGCACCAAGGTCGACGGGCTCAGAATGACCAGCGATCAGATTGACAAGGTGATCCGCGGTTATCTAGAACTCGGACCTCACGGCCGCCGCCGCGACCCCCGCATCGGCGAGGACCGGCAGGCGCTCATCATGTCCGGAGCTGCGATCCTGCAGGCGCTGTTGCGCTGCTGGCCGACCGACCGGCTGTCGGTGGCGGACCGCGGGCTGCGCGAGGGCCTGCTCTACGCACAGATGAGCGCCGATGGTGTTCTGGAGGACGGTCCCTTCTAAGCGGGGCCGGAAAATTTCAAATTTTCCGGGCCGGAATTTTTCAGAAATTCCGGCCCCGGAGCAGATGGTGGCGGAAATGGCGAAGACACCGACCGGAAAGAACACCTCGGGCCGCGGCCAGCGCGATCTGAAGGTGCGGGTGAAAAGCGCGCGCGGGCGCAAGCTCAGCTCGACCCGCTGGCTGCAGCGGCAGCTGAACGACCCCTATGTGAAGCGTGCCCAGGCCGAAGGCTACCGCGGCCGCGCCGCTTTCAAAATCATGGAAGTGGATGACAAGTTCCGCTTCCTGGTGCCGGGCGCCCGGGTTGTCGACCTGGGCTGCGCGCCCGGCGGCTGGGCACAGGTGGCGGTAAAGCGCATCAACGCCCTGGGCGAAAAACAGGGCAAGGCGGTGGGCCGCATCATCGGCGTCGACCTGCAGGAGGTCGAGCCCCTGGCCGGAGCCGAGTTCCACCAGCTCGATTTTATGGATGACGGCGCTGATGACAGGGTCAAGGAATGGCTGGACGGCAAGGCCGACGTGGTGATGTCGGACATGGCTGCCGCCAGTTCCGGCCACAAGCAGACCGACCATCTGCGCATCATCTCCCTGTGTGAGGCCGCGGCCTATTTTGCCTTTGACGTGCTGGAAGAAGGCGGCACCTTTGTAGCCAAGGTGCTCGCCGGCGGTGCCGAGGGCGAGCTGCAGAAGCTGTTGAAGCAGAAGTTCACCAAGGTGGCCAATGTGAAGCCGCCTTCATCCCGCGCGGACAGCTCCGAGAAATTTGTGGTCGCCCAGGGCTTCCGGGGCTGAGGGCGGCTGCCTGCCGCGGGCTGTTGCAGGGTGCGGGCACGGCGGCAGAGCCGTCTCAGCCCCCGTTTTGCGGCAGCTCCGCAATCTGATTGGCCATGTCGATCAGCGCGCCATTGAATTCCGCGCCGAGGATCAGGATCGCGGAGTTGAGGTAGAGAAAGATCATCGCCGCCATCGCCCCGGCCAGCCCCGCATAAGTCGCCGAGTATTGCGCGACAGAGCCGACGTAGATGGCAAAACCGCTGCCGCAGGCCAACCAGAGCAAAAGCGTCAGCACCGCCCCCGGCAGAATCCGCCGCAATCGGTGCACCCGGCCCGGCAGCAGAACATGGAAGGCTAGAACCGCACCGGCTGGCAGCGCCAGCGCGAGGACGCCGCTCAATCCCTGCTCCCATCCCTGCGGCACGCTGGCAAAGGGCAACAGCTTGGTGATGTGGCGGACATAAAGCGGCAGGATCACCTCGAAGACGGCAACAGCCAAAACGCCGGCGCCGCCCATGATGACTAGCCCGATGCACAGCGCCCGCGCCCGCCAGAACGGCCGCGTGTCGGTGTCGTGATAGGCCTGCACCATCGCCACCCGCACCGCATCCACCCCGTTGGAGGCAAAATACAGCGCAAACAGCCCGCCCAGCGTGGCCAGCTGGGTATTGGATGTGCGCAGCACGGCCCGCAGCTCAGTCAGCAACGGCCGCGCCACGCTGTCCGGCCAGACCCCGAAGACCTGCTCAGTCATCGCCTCCAGCTCCACCTCGCGCGACAGCATGCCCGCGATGGTGCCCGCCAGCGCCACCGTGAACAGCATGAAGGGAAACAGCGCCAGCATCATCGACATAGCGATATGGCTGCTCATCACCCAGCCGTTCTTGCGGTTGAAGCGGCGGGCCGCGGTCAGCAAGGCGGCGGGCCAGCAGTTGAGAGGCGGCAGCGCGGGCATGCCGGCAACCTCCCACAGTGCAAGGCAAAATGCCAGTATCAAAGCGGCAAAGCCGGAAGTTTCCATGCGGCCGCGGCAAGCGGTTGCAGCGCGGCTGCGCATGTGCAGAGATGCGGAGCCGAATGTCATCCGATTGGAAGGCCGCATGCACTGGTTCACGCTCAGCTCGACCACCGTCGCCATCGTCTGGATAGCCGCCGCGCTTGCCGCGGTCAGCGCTGCCCGTACCGCCCGCACGCCCCAAGGGGCGATCGGCTGGGTCGTCTTCCTGCTGGCTGCCCCTCTTGCCGCCCTGCCCGCCTATCTCGTCTTCGGCCACCACCGCTTCCGCAGCTACCGAAATGCCCGCCGCGCCGCCGAGCAAGTGGTGCGGGACATGCGCAGCTATACAGGGACACAGGCTGGACGCCCGGTGCAACTGGATGTCAACACTGCCCCCTTCGAGGCGATCTCCGGCCTGCCGGTCTGCAGCGGCAACGGCTTTGAACTGCTGATCGACGGGGAGGAGACGTTCAAGGCGATCTTCGAGGCTATTGAATCTGCCCAGGAGTATATCCTATTGCAGTATTACATTCTGCGCGCGGATGGTCTTGGGATGGACCTGCAAAAACGCCTGATCGACGCCGCCGGGCGCGGCGTGGCGGTCTGGGTCATCACCGATAGTATCGGGTGCTACGGCCTGCCCGGCAGCTACCTGAAGGCGATGGAGGACGCAGGCGTCGACATCGCGGAACCTGTGGCGCCGAACCGGCCCTGGCACCGGCTGCGGATCAACTTCCGCAACCACCGCAAGACCGTTATCGTCGACGGCAAGGCTGGTTTCACCGGCGGGCTCAATGTGGGCAGGGAATATCTTGGCGAGGACCCGGCTTTTGGCGACTGGCGCGACACCCATTTACGGCTGACCGGGCCCGCCGTGCAGCAGCTGCAGCTGTCCTTTGCCGAGGACTGGCACTGGCGCACGCAGGAGCCGATCCTGGACCTGCTGACCTGGGATGCCGAGCTGTCTGAGGAAGACCGTCCGGCGCTGGTGGTCTCGACCGGTCCGGGCGACAACACGGAAAACGGCTCCATGCTGTTCTTCTCGGCGATCACCGCGGCGCGCGAGAAGGTCTGGATCGCCTCGCCCTATTTTGTGCCGGACCAGGACGTGACCGCCGCGCTGAAACATGCCGCGCTGCGCGGGCTCGACGTGCGCATCCTGATCCCGGAGACCGCCGACCACTACCTGCCCTGGCTCGCGGCCTTTGCCTTCTTTGACGAACTGCGCGCTGCCGGCGTCAGGATTCTGCGCTATAACGCGGGGTTCCTGCACCAGAAGGTCTTTGTCATCGACGAGACCATCACTGCCGTGGGCACGGCCAATCTCGACAACCGCTCCTTCCGGCTGAATTTCGAAACCATGGTGCTGTATTTCGACAAAGCGTCGGCGGCCAGCGTTTCGCGGATGCTGGAGCGGGATTTCGAACAGGCACAGGAGCTGTCGATACCGCTTGGCGAGCAGAAATGGCCGGTCCGCATGCTTGCTCCGCTGGCCCGGCTGCTGGCGCCGGTGCTTTAAGATTTCTCCCCGGGCGCGCGGCCGTTCAGGGAGAACATCCGCCCCATCATGCTGACCAGAAAGGCGGTGCTGATTCCAAAGGCCAGCATCCCAGTGACCGCCGCAAAGGCCGCAAAGATGCGCAGGCCTGGCCCCAGCACCACATCGCCATAGCCTAGCGTCGTGTAGGTGGCGAGCGAGAAGTAGAGCGCCGTATTCCACTCGCCGATTGCGCCCATCATCACGAAGGCCGAGGCCCAGATCCAGACCTGCGCCGTATGAGCCAGCAGGATGAGCCCGATTGCGATCATCAGGATTCCGGCATTGTGCCGCCGCCCGTGCGGCACCGGAAACCGCTTGGACAGCCTGGCCAGCAGCGCCGCGCACCAGACCAGCACCGCGATCTCCAGAAACAGACAGGCGCCAAGATAAATTGAGCCCATGATCAGTTGATGTCCCACGGGTCTTCCGTCTCCTGTCCGTCCTCACGCCGCTTCCGGCCCGGGTGCAGGGTATGAGCGTGGCCCGCCACATGCAATTGCCCGCCCGGCGCTCTATTGCGGCGCCGCACTGGACTTCCCCGTGGCCGCGCTATTCACTGCAGTCATTCGCCTGAGACCTGCAGAAACGCCGGAGGGCCGCCCGCCGTGGTGCTGAAGATCAAGAACGTGACCAAGGCCTTTCCCGGCCAGAGCGCCGAGACTGCGGTGCTGAAAGGGGTCTCGCTTGAGCTCGCGGCAGGCGCCAGCCTTGCGCTGACCGGCGACAGCGGCTCGGGCAAGAGCACCCTCCTGCACCTGGCCGCCGCGCTGGATCATTTCGACAGCGGCGAGATCGAGATCGGCCAGACGCCGCTTTCCGGCCTTGGCGACGCGGCGCGGGCGGCGCTGCGGCGGCGCGAGGTGTCGCTGGTGTTTCAGCAGTTCAACCTCGTGCCTTCGCTCACCACCGGGGAGAATATCGCCCTGCACGCACGGCTTGGGCAACGCTGGGACGCCAAATGGGGCACGGAGCTGACCGGGCGGCTTGGCCTTTCCGATCTGCTCCACCGCTACCCGGAGCAACTCTCCGGCGGCCAGCAGCAGCGGGTTGCCATCGCCCGCGCCCTGGCGCTGCGCCCTGCGCTCCTGCTGGCGGATGAGCCCACCGGCAATCTGGACGAGACCGCCAGCGGCGCGGTGATGGAGCTGATGCTGGAGCTGGTGCGCGACAGCGGTGCCGCGCTGTTCCTGGTCACGCATTCCGCCACCATCGCGGCGATGCTGGACCGTCAGCTGCACCTGCGCCACGGCCGGGTCGCATGATCCGCGCCGCGCTGGGAGCGATCCTGTCGCATTGGCGGCGCCACCCGTTCCAGCTGCTGACCCTCGCCATCGGCCTCGCGCTCGCCACCGGCCTGTGGTCCGCGGTGCAGGCAATCAACGGCGAGGCCCGCGCCAGCTATGCCCGCGCCGCCGGGCAGCTGGGTATGGCCGGCACCGAACGGCTCGCGGCGCGCAGCGGCAGCGTCCCGCTGGCGCGCTACGTGGCGCTGCGCCGGGCGGGCTGGCAACTGGCGCCGGTGCTGGAAGGCCGCTTGAGGATCGGAACCGAAACCCATGATATCATGGGAATTGATGTGCTGAGCCACCCGCTGGTTCCGGCCCTCGCCGAAGCCGCCGAAGAAGACAGCGCCGCGCCGCTGGATGCGCTGCTGGCGCCCGGCCGCCTGTTTGCCCACCCGGACACCGCGGCGCGCATTCCCGGGGCCGCCGGCCTGCCGCCCCTAACCCGCTCCGAGGCGCTGCCGCGCGGGGTGCTGGTGGCCGACATAAGCCTGGCGAGCCGCCTGCTGAAGCAGCCGGACAGCCTTTCCTACCTGCTCATCCTGCCGGGCCAGCGTCCCGGGCTTGCGCCGCTGTCAGAGCTGGCGCCCGATCTGATCCGGGTGCGCGGCGGCAGCAGTGCCGCCGGGGCCGAGCGGCTGACCGACAGCTTCCACCTCAACCTCACCGCCTTTGGCTTTTTGTCTTTTGCGGTCGGGCTGTTCATCGTGCAGGGCAGCATCACGCTGAGTCTCGAACAGCGGCGCGGGCTGATCCGGACCTTGCGCGGACTGGGGGTGCCCATGCGGCTGCTGGCGGCGCTGCTGCTCTGCGAACTGGCGGCCTTTGCGCTGCTGGCCGGCACTCTCGGGCTGCTGGGCGGCTACTTCGTGGCGGCAGCACTTCTGCCGGATGTGAACGCGACGCTTGCGGGCCTCTATGGCGCGCCGGTGGACGGCAATCTGTCGTTGCGCCCCGCCTGGATCCTCTCCGGTTTGGGGATGGCCTTGGGCGGCACCCTGCTGGCCTCGGCGCAGGCGCTTTTTGCGGTGATGCGAATGCCGCTTCTCGCCGCCCCCGCCGCGCATGCCCGCGGCCAGCAGGCCGGGCGCTCGCACCTGGCGGCGGCGCTGGCAGGCGCGGGCTGCATCGCCGGCGGATTGGCCGTCTTGCAGCTGTTCGGCGGCCTGACCGCCGGCTTTGCCTTCCTTGGCGGGCTGATGCTGGGCGCGGCGCTCTTGCTGCCCTGGCTGACCGCGCAGCTCCTGCGGCTGGGAAGCCGCCTGGCGCGCCGCCCGCTGGCGCAGTGGCTTTGGGCAGACGCACGGGCGCAGCTGCCTGGCATGGCGCTGGCGCTGATGGCGCTCCTGCTGGCTCTGGCGACAAATATCGGCGTCGGCACAATGGTTTCCAGCTTCAGGCTCACCTTTACCGGCTGGCTGGATCAGCGCCTGCCGGCCGAAGTCTACGTGACCGCCAGCTCAGACGCCGAAGGAACCGCGCTGGAAGACTGGCTGGAGGCGCGGGGTGTCACTGCACTCCCGATCCGCTCCGCCGAGAGCCGCTTCCAGGGCGCACCGCTGCGTATCTACGGCATCCGGGATCATGACACTTACCGCCGCAACTGGCCGCTGCTGCAGTCCCAGCCGCGCGTCTGGGAGGCGCTGGCCCGCGGCGAGGCGGTGCTGATCAACGAACAGCTCGCCCGGCGCAACACCATTGCCCTCGGGCAGGAGATCGCGCTGGAGCCGGGCTGGTCCCTGCCGGTTGCGGGCGTCTACTCCGACTATGGCAACCCGCACGGCCAGGCGCTGGTCGCGCTGCCTGCGCTGCTGGAACGGATACCGCAGGTGCCGAACCGCCAGTTTGGCCTGCGCCTGCCGCCCGCCGACGTGCCCGGAATGATCCGGGCCCTGCGGCAGGATTTCGGCCTGCCGCGGGCCAGTATGGTGGATCAGGCCGCGCTCAAGGCGCAGTCGCTTGCGATCTTCGACCGGACATTTGTGGTGACCGCCGCGCTCAACCTGCTGACGCTGGGGGTTGCCTGTTTCGCGATCCTCTCCAGCCTGCTCACGCTGTGGAGCCAGCGCCTGCCGCAGCTGGCACCGCTCTGGGCGATGGGGGTCACCCGGCGGCAGCTGGCCATGGGAGAGGTGCTGCGCAGCCTGCTGCTTGCGGCGCTCACCGCCGTGCTGGCGCTGCCGCTGGGGCTGGTGCTGGCCTGGGCCCTGCTTGCCGTGATCAATACCGAGGCCTTCGGCTGGCGCCTGCCGATGCACCTCTTCCCGGGCGAGTGGCTGCGCCTCGTGGCTCTGGCACTGGCCGCGGCTGCGCTCGCCGCTGCGCTGCCGGCCCGAAGGTTGAGCCGTCTGGACCCCTCCGAACTGCTGAAGGTCTTTGCCAATGAACGTTAAAGCCGCTTTGGTCTGGCTGTTCGCAGCCTGCGCCCCTGCTGCCTGGGCGCAGGGCTACGCCGGGCTTGGCAGTGCGGCTGAAGGCTTTGCCACCCCGCAGCGCGGTGTGCCGCTCCGCTTTCCCGCAGACCACGGGGCTCATCCGGATTTCCGCATAGAATGGTGGTATTTGACCGCCAACCTTGCAGCGGCTGATGGGGCGGAATACGGCATCCAGTGGACGCTGTTCCGGTCTGCCCTGGCGCCGGGTGAAGGCGAGGGCTGGCAGAGCCCGCAGATCTGGTTTGCCCACGCGGCGCTGACCAGCGCTGACAGCCACCAATTTGCCGAACGTATCGCGCGTGGCGGCATCGGCCAGGCCGGTGTCACCGCCGCGCCCTTTGCCGCATGGATCGACGATTGGGAGATGCGGGCCACAGGCAGTGCCGGCCTGGAGGCGCTCAGCGTCACGGCACAGGGCCAGGGCTTCGCCTACGCGCTTGAGCTTGCCGCCGAAGGCCCGCTGGTGCTGCAGGGCGACGCAGGCTATTCGGTGAAATCCGCCGCCGGGCAGGCGAGCTACTATTACTCCCAGCCGCATTTCCGGGTGAGCGGAGAGATCACCCTGCCCTCCGGTCCGGTCAAGGTCACCGGCAACGGCTGGCTGGACCGGGAATGGTCGAGCCAGCCGCTGGCCGAAGATCAAAGCGGCTGGGACTGGTTCTCGCTGCGTTTCGATGATGGTGCGAAGCTGATGGGCTTTATCCTGCGCGGGGCGAGCGGCGATTTCACCTCCGGCACCTGGATCATGCCTGACGGAAGCACCGAGCCGCTTTCGCCTGGCGCCTTCCAGGCCGAACCGCTGAAAACCTCGGCCGTTGCCGGCCGCGAGATCCCCACTGCCTGGCGCGTCACCCTGCCCGAAAAAAGCCTCGACGCCGAGGTAGAGGCGCTGAACCCCGCGGCATGGATGGGCACCTCGCTGTCCTACTGGGAAGGCCCGGTGCGCATTCGCGGCAGCCACAGCGGCCGGGGCTATCTGGAGATGACCGGATACGAATAAGGGCGCCCGAAGGCGCCCTCATCCGAACCTGAATGCGCGTTTCAGCGCACCACGAAGACCGAGCAGTCCGAGTGCCGGATCACCCGCGCCGCGTTGGGGCCAAGCAGGTAGTCCTTCAGATCCGGCTTGTGAGCACCGATCACGATCAGGTCGGTGCCTGCTTTCTCCGCCACCTTCAGGATCTCCTGATACGCGGTGCCGGTGGCCACCAGATGGCGCACCTTGGCATTGCGCTCCTCGCCCAGAACCTCACCGCAGAGTTCTTGCAGACGGCGGGTGGCGTCCTTCACGGCGTTTTCGTGGTGGTGTTCCTCGAAGAATCCCGACACCCAGCTTTCTCCGAAGTCCGGCAGCACGTTCAGCACATCGAGCTGCGCACCGTCGGCCTCCGCCATGCGGGCGCCCTCGCGCAGGACTTTCTCGTCGGTCTTGCGGTCGCTCAGCTCGACCGCACAAAGAACGGATTTGCTCATGCCGGCACTCCTTCCGTTTCGCGCGCCCGGCCGCGCTGCATCAGCGCCACCAGGGCGACCAGCAGCAGGGCCGGAATGAACATCAGCTCCTTGGGCAGCTGGCTGGCCGGAGCCTTCACCTCGACGATCCGCACCGGCTCGTCGGCGTAGAAGTCGAAGTTCTCCAGGCTGGACGACACTGGCGTGCCGAACATCGGCTCCTCCAGTTTCACGACGCCGTCTTCCTCGATCAGCATCAGGCCGAAGCCGTCCACCATCTGCGCTCCGTCCGAGCCATCCGCGGTCAGGGCAAGCGTGGTCGAGGTCATCCTGGAGGTGTCGAAGTCCAGGCCTTCCACCAGGATACGCAGCTCGTCCCCCGGGGCGGCATCATCCAGCGCCTGCGCCAGCTGGGCGGGCGGCACCTGGGTGTAGGGCGGCATCACCCGGTCCATGAAGAAGTCCGGCCTGAACAGCGCAAAGGCGGCAAAGATCAAGAGGATGCTTTCATAGATCCGGCTGCGGCTCACGAAATAGCCCATCGTGCCGGCGGTGAAGACCAGGATCGCAATGGTCGCGGAGACCGCTACAAGAATGCCCTGCATCCAGCCCACATCGATCAGCAGCAGATCGGTGTTGAAGATGAAGACAAAGGGCAGCGCCACGGTCCGCAGAGAGTAGAAGAATGCGATGAAGCCGGTGCGGATCGCGTCGCCCCCGGACACCGCGGCGGCGGCAAAGCTTGCCAGCCCCACCGGCGGCGTCACATCCGCCATGATCCCGAAGTAGAACACGAAGAGATGCACCGCGATCAGCGGCACCACCAGGCCGGACTGCGCGCCAAGCTCCACCACGACCCCCGCCATCAGCGAGCTCACAACGATGTAGTTGGCCGTGGTCGGCAGCCCCATGCCTAGGACTAGCGACAGGATGCCCACCATCACCAGCATCAGGATCAGGTTGCCGCCCGAGACGAACTCGACCAGCTCCGACATCACCTGCCCCACGCCGGTCAGCGTCACGGTGCCCACGATCACGCCCGCGGTGGCAGTGGCCAGCGCGATGCCGATCATATTGCGGGCCCCGTCGATGAGCCCGTGCCAAAGGTCGTAGAGTCCGTCCCGGAAGGCGCCTGCCATCCGGCTTTCCCCGCGGAACAGCGCCTTCAATGGTTTCTGCGTCACGAGGATCACGAACAAGAGCGCGGTGGCCCAGAACGCCGAGAGGCCGGGCGACTTCTGCTCGATCATCAGGAAGTAGACCAGCACGATGATCGGCAGCAGGTAATGCAGCCCCGCCTTGTAGATCTCGCCCACCACCGGCAGCTCGACCTTTTCGGAGTTCGGATCGTCTGGCTTCAGGTCCTCGACGCCCGCAGCCAGCCACAGGAGCGCGGCATAGGCCAGAACCACCAAGGCCGAAAGCGCCAGGCCTGAGACCTCCGGCATCAGCGCGACGATCCATTTGACCGGATACTGCACGCCGTAGCACAGCGCCGCAAAGCCTGCGAAGAACAATGCCATGCCGCCAATCGTCCGCCCCATCGACACGACGCGGTCGCCCAGCGTCGGCATGTTCCGCTTCACCGCTTCCAGATGCACGATATATACCAGCGCAATGTAGGAGATCGCGGCAGGCAGGAAGGCATGGGTGATCACTGCGACATAAGATATGCCGACGTATTCCACCATCAGGAAGGCCGCGGCCCCCATCACCGGCGGCATGATCTGCCCGTTCACGGACGAAGCCACCTCGACCGACCCCGCCTGCTCGCTGGTGAAGCCCACGCGTTTCATCAGCGGAATGGTGAAAGTGCCGGTGGTGACCACATTGGCAATCGAGGAGCCGGAGATCAGGCCGGTCGCGGCCGAGCCCACGACGGCTGCCTTGGCCGGGCCGCCGCGCAGGTGGCCAAGCGCGCCAAAGGCCATTTTGATGAAGTAATTGCCCGCGCCTGCCTTATCAAGAAGAGCTCCGAACAGCACGAAAAGAAAGACAAATTTGGTGGAGACACCAAGCGCGATGCCAAACACGCCCTCAGACGTGATCCACATGTGGCTCATCGCCTTCTTCAGGCTCGCACCCTTCCAGCGGATCACTTCGGGCACCCATTCGGAGGATCCGAAGAAGACATACAGCAGGAAGATCGTGGCGATGATCGCCATCGCCGGCCCCAGCGCGCGGCGCGCGGCCTCGAACAACAGAAGCAGGCCGATGAAGGCAAAGACCGCGTCGGTTTCATCCGCAAGCCCGCCCGAGTCGACGATCTTCTGGTAGAAGAAATAGCCATAAAGCGCGATCAGCGTGCCCGCGATGGCAAAGATCCAGTCCAGCACCGGCACATGGCCGCGGGGGCTGGTCCGGAAGGCGGGATAGGCCGCGTAGGCCAGGAAAATCGCGAAGGCCAGATGGATCTGGCGCGAGTTGTTGATCACGCTGCCGGGCAGCAGCACATTCGCCAGCGGCGAGGCCAGAACGACTTGGAACACCGACCAGATCACCGCGACGATGGCCAGGAACAGCCCCACCGACCCTACCGGGCTGCGGGCGCCGGCGTCGGAGGACGCGACCAGTTCCTGAAGCTCTTCTTCGCTAAGCGGTCGATTTCCCTGAGCATCCGATGTCATGGATAATCTCCCCTGGGGCCGCCTTTTCCGCGCGGCCTGGATTTTTTTGTGCCGGAGCCTGCGCCCCGGGGCTGAAACGGGGCACCTTGCGCGCCCCGTTCCCTGTCACATTTATCTGGGCCGGCGATTACTCGATCCAGCCTTTTTCCTTGTAGTACTTCGCAGCACCGGGGTGCAGCGGCGCCGACAGGCCGTCCGCGACCATCTCTTCCGGCTTCAGGTTGGCAAAGGCCGGGTGCAGCTTCTGGAAAGCTTCGAAGTTCTCAAAGACCGAGCTCACCACGGCGTAGACCGCGTCCTCGGACACGTCCGCGGAGGTCACAAAGGTTGCGCCGACACCAAAGGTGCTGGTGTCCTCATCGGTGCCGCGGTACATGCCGCCCGGGATGGTGGCCTTGCGGTAGAAGGAGTTGTCGGCAACCAGCTTGTCGACTGCTTCGCCGTTCACCTCGACCAGGACGGAGTCACAGGCGGTGGTGGCTTCCTGGATCGAGCCGGAGGGGTGGCCGACGGTGTAGATCATCGCGTCGATCTGGTTGTCGCACAGCGCCGCGGACTGCTCGGCCGCCTTCAGCTCGGTGGCCAGGGCGAAATCTTCCATGCCCCAGCCCTTGGCTTCCATCAGCACTTCCATGGTGGCGCGCTGGCCGGAGCCCGGATTGCCGATGTTGACGCGCTTGCCCTTGAGGTCATCGAAGCTCTTGATGCCGGTGTCGGCACGGGCCACGACGGTGAAGGGTTCGGGATGAACCGAGAACACAGCGCGCAAGCCTTCGAAAGGTTTGCCCTCGAACTGGACGACGCCGTTATACGCGTTGTACTGGATGTCGGACTGGGCCACGCCGAACTGCAGTTCACCCTCTTGGATGGTGTTCACGTTGTAGACCGAACCGCCGGTGGATTCGACGGCGCACTTGAAGCCATGCTCCTTGCGGCCCTTGTTCACCAGGCGGCAGATGGCGCCGCCGGTGGGGTAATAGACGCCGGTCACGCCGCCAGTGCCGATGGTGATGAATTCCTGCGCCATCGCGGCCGGTGCCATGATAGCCGCCGTCACCAGGGCGCCGAGGCCCAGCTTGGTGTGTGTCATGATCAAGTTTCTCCCACTTGTCTTATGATTTTGAGCGCCGTCCAGACCCCGCGCGCTTGGGAACGCCTAAGGCATTGGCCGTGCCGGTTGAAATCAGACCGACGGGCGGCGCCCGTGCGGAATTTCGCACGTGCAAAAGCGTTTCACCGGCGCGTTGTCAAGTCAAGGGTGCTAATTTTTGCCGCACCCCGGTAAAAGAATATTTTTCGCGCAGATGACACGTCTTGCGAATTTTTCCCCGTTTCCGTCGGGAGGCAACGCCTGAATATGGAAAATTCGCGCCAGCGGTCCGGCTGGCCCGCTGCAGACGCCCGCTGCCGCTGTCGCGGCGGTCCGGCCTTGGGTGTTTGCACCAAACGACCGTTAAAACGTGCATTGACTAAAGTGAATACAGATGACGCGGCACAACCTGAACGATATTTTCACACACACGAATACGCAAGACCCAGCCCTACCCCACTCCCGACCAACAGGCGAGGACCACGGCGTGACTTTGCTGAGCCAGGTGCTATCGGAAAACCCCAAGGTGGACGATTTCTGGATGCTGGAGCGCAGCGTCTCGGCCGCCGCAAGGCTTCTGCCGCGCAGCGACCGCCCGGCGCTGCTCTGCGATGTGCAGCCCGAATTTCCCTCCACTCCCCGCAACTGGGACCTGATCCTCAGTGCCGCGCACGAACGCGGCCTGCGGGCCCGCTAGCGGCGCAAGGCCGAAGCCGCCGGTTTGAAATTCTGCGGCCATCCCCTACTCTTCATTCGAACCGAACAAGCCGGGAGAGCCGCTATGCGATGGAGAGGACGGCGCGGCAGCCGCAACATCGAGGACCGGCGCGGACGGCGCCCGATGGGCCGCGCCGCGGGCATCGGCGGCCTGGGCGCGGTGCTTCTGGTCGTGGCTGGCGCCTTTTTCGGGGTCGACCTTACCCCGCTGCTGCAGGGAAACGCACCGCCGCCCTCCGCCGCCCGCCAGCCCTCTGCCGCCGACCAGCAGGCGGCGCAATTTGTCAGCGTCGCCCTCGCCGACACTGAAGATGCCTGGCGCCAGATCTTCGACCGCCAGCTGGACCGCAGCTATACGCCGCCGGTACTGGTGCTGTTCACCGGTGTGACGCAATCGCCCTGCGGCGGCGCCTCGGGCGCGACGGGGCCGTTCTATTGCCCGCTCGACCGCAAAATCTACCTCGATACCGGGTTCTTTACCACGCTGAGCCAGCGGATGGGTGCGGGCGGTGATTTTGCCGCCGCCTATGTCGTCGCCCATGAAGTCGCCCATCACGTCCAGGACGAGCTTGGCATTCTGGAGGAGACCCGGCGCGCCCGTGCCGCGTCCTCCAGCACCAACGCCAACCGGATCTCGGTCAGAGTCGAGCTGCAAGCGGATTGTTTTGCCGGCATCTGGGCCCGCTATGCCCGTGATGCGCTGGGCACGCTGGACCCTGGCGATGTGCAGGAGGCGATGAACGCGGCCAAGCAGATCGGCGACGACACGCTGCAGCGCAACGCGGGCCGGGTGCCGCAGCCGCATACCTTCACCCATGGCACCAGCGAGCAGCGCCAGGCCTGGTTCGCGCGCGGCTACGAGTCCGGCAGTGTCGCCGCCTGCGATACTTTCGCCTCCAGTGCGCCCTGAGAGAGCAGCATCCGGCACGGATCCGCCTTGCGCCCGGGCTTCATTTCGGCAACACCAGCCGCTAGGATCACCCGGCAGACGCCATGCTCCTGCAGCCACAGCCAGAGGACATATCGCCATGAAAGTGAACGGCACCCATTACCGCTCTTTGTGGTGGGACCAGCAGGACGATGTCCTGAACATCATCGACCAGCGCTGGCTGCCGCATGACTTCCGCGTGCAACCGGTTGAGACGCTGCAGGATTTCGCCGACGCCATCGTCGAGATGCGGGTCCGCGGCGCGCCGCTGATCGGGGCCACTGCGGCTTATGGCATGGCGCTGGCGATGCGGCTTGACCCGTCTGACCGCGCGATGGACGCGGCCTGGAGCTTCCTCAACGCCACCCGCCCCACCGCGATCAACCTGCGTTGGGCGCTGGACCGCTGCCGCAGCCGCCTGCGCCCGCTGCCCGAAGGCGGCCGCGCCGAAGCCGCGCTGGCGCTCGCGCATGAGATCGCCGACGAGGACGTGGAGATTAACCGCCGCATCGGGCTGCATGGCCTGGAGCTGATCCGCGACATCGCCGCCCGGAAGCCCGCCGGCGAGCCTGTGCGCCTGCTGACCCATTGCAACGCCGGCTGGATCGCCACCGTTGACTGGGGCACGGCCACCAGCCCGATGTACCAGGCCCATGACGCGGGGATTCCGATCCACGTCTGGGTGGACGAGACCCGCCCCCGCAACCAGGGCGCTCTGACCTCTTGGGAGCTCGGCAGCCACGGCATCAGCCACACCTATGTGACCGACAACGCCGGCGGCCATCTGATGCAGCACGGTGAGGTCGATCTGGTCATCACCGGCACCGACCGCACCACCCGCCGCGGCGACGTCTGCAACAAGATCGGCACCTACCTGAAGGCGCTTGCGGCCAAGGACAACGGCGTGCCCTTCTACGTCGCCCTGCCCTCGCCCACCATCGACTGGACGGTCACCGACGGCGTTGCCGAGATCCCGATCGAGGAACGCAGCGCCCGCGAAGTGACCCATGTGCAGGGGCTGGATGGTGATGATGGCGGCATCGGCGTGGTGCAGGTCACCCCCGAAGGCACCGCGGGCGGCAACCCGGCCTTTGACGTCACGCCGAACCGGCTGGTCACCGGGCTGATCACCGAGCGCGGCATCTGCGCGGCTTCCGAGGATGGCCTCGCCGGGCTGTTCCCCGAGTTTGCCACGCAATCCGCCTGAGCCGCGCCGCCATGCCCCCGAAGCCTCCTTATGCGGACACGCCCGCGCTGCGCCAGGCGGTGATTGACGCTTGCCTTGCGATGAACGCCTCCGGCATCAACCAGGGCACTTCCGGCAATATCTCTGTGCGGGCGGAGGGGGCAATGCTGATCACCCCCTCCGGCGTGCCTTACGCGCAGATGACGCCGGAGATGCTTGTGCGGATGCCGCTTGATGGCAGCCCGGCCGCCGGGGGGCAGAGGAAGCCCTCCACCGAATGGCCCTTTCACCTCGCGATCCTCGCCGCCAAGCCGCAGGTGCATGCGGTGGTGCACGCGCACCCGGTGCATTGCACGGCGCTGGCGATGAACCGGATGACGATCCCCGCCTGCCATTACATGGTCGCGGCCTTCGGCGGAGACGACGTGCCCTTGGCGGATTATGCGTTGTTCGGCAGCCGTGCGCTTTCGGACAATATCCTGCGCGCGCTGGAGGACCGCTCCGCCTGCCTGATGGCCAATCACGGCGCGGTCACCACCGGAGACAGCCTCGCCCGCGCGCTCTGGCGGATGGAGGAGCTTGAGACACTCGCCAAAGGCTATGCCGCAAGCCTTGCGATCGGCCGGCCGGCGATCCTGAGCACCGCGGAAATGGCAGACGTCGCCGCAGCTTTTTCCGATTATGGCCTCAAAGACAGCCGCTGAACCCGCGCGTAGTTCACGGGCCGTTCCAAAAGATCGAAAATCGAAAAGGGGCTACGTGAACCCCGCCACGTAACCCCTTGAAATTCTTGGTACCCAAGGCCGGACTCGAACCGGCACGCTGTCACCAGCGGGGGATTTTGAATCCCCTGCGTCTACCATTCCGCCACTTGGGCCACGCCCTTTTCCTAGCCAAGCGCGCGGGCGGCGTCCAGTGCCAAATCGCGCCGCCAGAGGCGAAAATTCATGCGCCGGCGCGCCCGCGGGACGGGAAAGCTTGACGATGCCACCCCTCGCATGCCAACAGCTTAGGCCAAGGAGATTAACAGACCACGGGGCGGTATGCTGAACACCCTTTACGCGCGCACGATGGCGCTGGCCGATCACCCCAGGGCGCTTTGGCTCCTGGCGCTGGTGTCGTTTGCCGAAAGCTCGGTGTTCCCGATCCCGCCCGATGTGCTGATGATCCCGATGATCCTGGCCCGTCCGGCCCGCGCCTGGCTGGTCGCGCTGATTGCGCTCCTGTCCTCGGTCGCGGGCGGTATGCTGGGCTACTTGATCGGCGCCTTCTTCTACGACAGCATCGGCCAGCCGGTGCTGGAGGCGATGGGCAAGGGTGCCGCGATGGAAGAGTTCAACACCCGCTTCAACGACTTCGGCTTCTGGGCCGTCTTGGGCGCGGGCATCACGCCCTTCCCCTACAAGGTGATCACCATCATGTCGGGCTGGACCGGCATGCCGCTTGGCACCTTTGTTGCCACCTCGCTGCTGGCACGGGCGCTGCGCTTCTTTGCGGTGGCGGCGCTGTTGTGGCGCTACGGCACACCGGTGCGAGATTTCACCGAGCGCCGGCTGGGGCTGGTCTTCTCGGTCTTCATGGTGATGCTGGTCGGCGGCTTCTTCGTGGTGAGGTATATCTGAACATGCACCGTCTCCTGATCCTGATCGCCGCCGGAGGCTCGGCGGCGTTGCTGCTGGGCGCGCTGGGCTTCCAGTACATTGGCGAGATGGCACCCTGCAAACTCTGCTACTGGCAGCGCTACCCGCATGCCGCCGCTGCCGGAATCGGCGTTCTGGCGCTGGCTCTGCCGCTACTTGTTCTGCCGTATTTGGGCGCGCTGGCAGCCCTCGCCACAGCAGGAATCGGCGCTTATCACACCGGGGTCGAGCGCGGCTGGTGGGAAGGCCCCGGCACCTGCACTTCCGGACCCGTCGGGGGCCTGAGCCCGGATCAGCTGATGGAGCAGATCATGGCGGCGCCGCTGGTGCGCTGCGATGACGTGCCGTGGGAGCTGTTCGGCCTGTCGATGGCCAGCTGGAACGCGATTGCCTCAGCCAGCCTCGCGGCCCTGTGGATCGCCGCTGCCAACCACCTGCGCAACCGCGGCTGAGAGCCGGATCAACCGAATAAAAAGCGCCCCGCAACTTGTTGAAAAATAAGACTAAGTATCCTTCTTCGTCGCCAGCAGAAGATTGGTTTCACTGCTGACCACACCTTCGAACAGCCGGATCTTGGCCAGCGCGGCATCCAGGGTCTCCAGCGTCTCCGTGCCCAGTTCCACGATCAGGTCCCAGCGCCCGTTGGTGGTATGGATGGCGCGCACCTCCGGCAGGCCCTGCAGCTGGCGGGTGATCCGGCTGGTGCCCCGGCCCTCGATGCCGATCATCATCAGCCCGCGCACCGGATCGCGCAGCACATCCTCCTTCAGGACCACCGTAAAGCCCAGAATATCGCCGCGCGCCTGCAACCGCTCGATGCGGGAGCGCACCGTGGTGCGCGACAGGCTCAGCTCCAGTGCCAAGTCCGACAATGACGCGCGCGCATTATGCCGAAGGGCTGCCACCAGCCGCTCGTCCGTTTTGTCCATTTCACTACCCATCTTGATCATTTGCCGTGCATTATGGGCAAAATGTCCGCTGGTTTCCATCACGAAACGGAAGGAAATGATAGAAAATCATCAACCCGCAAAAGAGGCTGAATCCCGTGTCTTCGCAACATTGCATTCTGATCGGCGCCCCGGTCGACAGCGGCAAGCGCCGCGCCGGCTGTCTGATGGGCCCGGACGCCTATCGTACTGCCAATATCGCCGGCGCTCTGCAAAGCCTGGGCCACACGGTGGAGGATCTCGGCAATCTCGCGCCCGACGCCCATGAACCGGACAACGGCGAAGGGCTGGTCTTTGCCAGGAACGAAACCATCGGCTGGACCTCCTGCCTGGCCCGCACAGCCGAAAAGGCGATGGAGCGAGGCCTGCCGGTGTTCCTGGGCGGCGATCACTCCCTGTCGCTCGGTTCGGTCAGCGGTGTGGCCAACTTCGCCGCCAAAGCGGGCCGGCCGCAGTTCGTGCTCTGGCTTGATGCGCACACCGATTTCCACACCCCCAAGACAACCGACAGCGGCAACCTGCACGGCACGCCGGTGGGCTACTTCACCGGCCGCAGCGATTTCGACGGCTTTCCCGCGGTGGCCAACCCGGTGCCGCAGGAAAATGTTTGCATGATCGGCCTGCGCTCCGTCGATACCGAGGAGCGGCTGGCCCTCGAAAGCAGCGCCATCCGCACCCATGATATGCGCGACATTGACGAGAACGGCATCGCCGGCCCGCTGAACCGCTTCCTGGAGCAGGTCGCCGCCGCCAATGGCATGCTGCATGTCTCGCTCGACGTGGACTTCCTCGACCCCTCCGTCGCGCCCGCCGTGGGCACCACCGTGCCGGGCGGCGCCACCGTGCGCGAGTCGCATCTGGTTTGCGAGATGCTGCATGACTCCGGCCTGATGACCTCGCTCGACCTGGTGGAGCTGAACCCCTTCCTCGACGAGCGCGGCCGCACCGCGCATCTGATGGTCGATCTCTGCGCATCGGCCCTTGGCCGCCGCGTCTTTGACCGCCCCACCCGGAGCTACCGATGAGCAGCCTGCAGGCCCCCGGCGCGGTGGTGATGATCCGCCCGCACAACTTCCAGTCCAACCCGGAAACCCGCGGAGACAATGCATTTCAGACACTTGCGCGCAACAATGAAGCCTCAACCGCCGCCCAGGCACTGGCTGAGTTCGACCAGGCAGTGGCGGTTCTACGCGAAGCGGCAGTGACCGTTCACGTCTTTGACGACGAAGGCACCGAGACCCCGGACAGCGTCTTTCCGAACAACTGGTTCTCCACCCATGCCGGCGGCCATGTGGCGGTCTACCCGATGTTTGCGCCCAACCGCCGAAAGGAGCGGCGCTGGGACGTGATCGAGATGCTGAAGCGCGACTACCGCGTGCAGGACGTGATCGACTACAGCGGGCTGGAGCAGGACGGGCTGGCGCTGGAAGGCACCGGCGCCATGGTGCTCGACCATATCGGCCGCATTGCCTACACGGTGAAATCGAACCGCGCCGACCCGGTGCTGCTGGAACGCTTCTGCACCCATTTCAACTTTGAACCCATGGTGTTCGAGGCCAAGGACGCGCAGGTTTGCGATGTCTATCACACCAATGTGCTGATGGGCATCGGCACGGAGTATGCGCTGATCTGCCTGTCGATGCTGCCTGATCCCAAGCGCCGCTCGGAGGTCGCACAGCGGCTGGAGGAAACCGGCCGCGAGGTGATCGACCTCACCCCCGAACAGATTGCCGCCTTTGCCGGCAACGCGCTGGAGCTCACTGGCACGCGGCGCCTCCTGGCCCTGTCGGCCCGCGCGCTTGACGCGCTGCGGCCGGAACAGATCGCCGTGATCGAGCGCAGCGCGGACCTTCTGCCGCTCTCCATACCCACCATCGAAACCGCAGGCGGGTCGGTGCGCTGCATGCTGGCAGGCATCCACCTCAGCCCCCGTGAAAGGAAAACCGCATGACACAACCTTCGGACAAGGCGCTGGTGCCCTTCGTCAGCGTCGACAACATGATGCGCCTGGTGCACAGCGCCGGCATCGAGCAGGTGCTGCGCGATCTGGCAGACTACGTGGAGGAAGATTTCAAGCGCTGGGAGCTGTTCGACAAGACCCCCCGCGTCGCAAGCCACTCGGACGTGGGCGTGATCGAGCTGATGCCGACCTCAGATGGCGAGGCTTACGGCTTCAAATATGTGAACGGACACCCCAAGAACACCTCCGAAGGCTTGCAGACCGTCACAGCCTTCGGCCTCTTGGCCGATGTTTACACCGGCTACCCGGTGCTTCTGACCGAGATGACAATGCTGACGGCGCTGCGCACCGCCGCTACTTCAGCAATGGCCGCCAAGTACTTGGCCCCCAAAGGGTCCACCACGATGGCGATGATCGGTAACGGCGCCCAGTCTGAGTTCCAGACGCTGGCGATGAAGGCAATCATCGGCCTGAAATCCGTGCGCCTCTATGACAAGGACCCGGCCGCGACCGAGAAATGCGCGCGCAACCTGCAAGGGCTTGGGATCGAAGTGGTCTCCTGCAAGACGCCCGAAGAAGCCATCGAAGGCGCGCAGATCCTCACCACCTGCACTGCCGACAAGCAATATGCCACCATCCTGACCGACAACATGGTCGGCAGCGGCGTGCATATCAACGCAATTGGCGGCGACTGCCCGGGCAAGACCGAGCTCGCGCCCGGCATCCTGAACCGCTCTGACGTCTTCGTGGAGTACCCGCCGCAGACCCGGGTCGAGGGCGAGATCCAGCAAATGCCGGAGGACTTCCCGGTCACCGAGCTCTGGGAAGTGGTCGCGGGCAGGAAACCTGGCCGCAGCGGCGAGCGCCAGATCACCCTGTTCGACAGTGTCGGCTTCGCAATCGAGGATTTTTCCGCCCTGCGCTACATCCGCGACCGTATCAAGGGCACCGACTTCTTCATCGACCTGGACATGCTGGCCGACCCGGACGATCCGCGCGATCTCTTCGGAATGCTGCAGCGCGCCAAGGGCTGATAGGGCCAGGCGGCGGCGCCATGGCTGCGCCGCCCTCCGCATGAATGCCATGTCACGGCGGCCCGCCGAAACGAGGCCGCCGGCATCTCCGCTCCCCTTCGCGGGCGGGTGCCGTCAGGCGCCCTCCGGCACGCAGCATGGGGATCTGCTGCCCGCCGCAGCGCCTTGCGCGGCCCGCGGGCGGGAGCGGAAATATCCAGCACTGCCAGTCAGGGGGCTGGCCGTCTCAGGCGTCCAGCTCGGTATCCCAGTAGAGGAAGTCCATCCAGCTTTCATGCAGGTGGTTGGGCGGGAACTTGCGGCCGACGTTACGCAGTTCCTCCGCTCCCGGCCGCCGCGGCGGCTTGCGCAGCGACATGCCGGCCCGGTGCAGCGACTTGGAGCCTTTCCTCAGGTTGCAACCGGCACAGGCGGCGACCACATTCTCCCAGCTGGTCACCCCGCCTGCGGCGCGCGGCACCACGTGATCGAAAGTGAGATCGCCCTTGCTGCCGCAGTACTGGCAGCGGAATTCATCCCTCAAAAACAAATTAAAGCGCGTAAAGGCGACGCGCTTTTGAGGTTTTACGTAGTCTTTCAGAACAACCACAGAGGGTATTCGGATCTCGGTGCTGGGACTGTGCACGACCTCGTCGTATTCCGCCACGATGGCGACCCGGTCGAGCCAGGCAGCCTTCACCGCCTCCTGCCAGGACCAGAGCGACAAGGGGTAATAGGACAACGGCCTGTAGTCCGCATTCAGCACCAGCGCCGGGTGCTGTTTGAGCGCGCCGGGCGCCCTGACAAATTCAGTCCTGAAATCGCCATCCATGTGAACGTCTTCCTTGCCCTGACCTTCCGTCTCGCGGAACCAGGGCGGGGGAACCCGCCCCAGCCTAAATTGACTATATATCGTGGTTGCAACCTGACAAGCCCTGTTGAGCCACAATATCTCGGGAGCTTCCTAGGCCAATCGCGTGACAAACTTGTGACGGCAGAAGAACTTATCCACAAGCGGACACGGGCGGAGGGCCCTTGCCAGCCCCGCCTGCGCGCAATATTGCGCAAGGATGACCCGCCTGATCCGCTTCAACAAACCCTACAACGTGCTGCCCCAGTTCACCGACCGCGGCAGCGAAGGCAGCCCGCGCAACACCCTGAGCGATTTCATTTCCTGCCCCGGCGTCTATCCCGCCGGGCGGCTCGACCGCGACAGCGAGGGGCTGATGCTGCTGACGGACAACGGCCGGCTGCAGGCCTGGATCGCGGACCCGCAGCACAAGATGGCAAAGACCTACTGGGTGCAGGTCGAGGGCGAGCCGGATACGGCAGCGCTGCAGGCGCTTGCCGAGGGCGTGGAGCTGAAAGACGGTGTGACCCGCCCCGCGCGAGCGCGGCTGATCGCAGAGCCGCCCAACCTCTGGGCCCGGACGCCGCCGGTCCGCGTGCGCAAGACCGTGCCTGATACTTGGATCGAGCTGGTGATCCGCGAGGGCCGCAACCGTCAGGTCCGGCGCATGACCGCGGCAGTGGGCCACCCGACCCTGCGGCTGGTCCGCTACGGCATCGGCACCTGGACGCTGGACGGGCTGGCGCAAGGCACTTGGGACGATGTGGAGCCGCCGCGGGTGCCCGGCCCGCCGAAACCCTCGCAGAAGCCGCCGCGCAGGCCCAAGACGCCGAAGCGCAGCCCGGGTGACAAGCCGCGCCGCCGCTGATAGCCTGCGGTCATGAATGATAACCCGCTGCCCGCAGCCCCTGCCCCAACTGCGATCCTCGAAGCCGCGCTCTACGTGGATGATCTCGATGCGGCGGAGGATTTCTATGGCCGCGTCATCGGGCTGGAAAAGATCCAGCGGGTAGAGGGCCGGCATGTGTTCTTCCGCGTCGGCACCGGCACGCTCCTGTTGTTCATTGCGGATGAAACGGTCAAACCGCCTGGCAACCCCCGCCTGCCGGTGCCGCCGCACGGCGCGCGGGGGCCGGGGCATTTCTGCTTTGCCCAGCCGCGTGAGGCGATGATGCAGATGCGCGCCCGGCTCGTCGCCGCCGGTGTCACGCTGGAGGCCGAGTTCGACTGGCCCAACGGCGCCCGCTCGCTCTATTTCCGCGATCCGGCCGGCAATTCCCTGGAAATCGCCGAACCGCACCTCTGGCAGCCCTGATTTGAGCGACCGGCGCCGCCACGGGGGCCGGACAAATTGGAAGTTTTCCGGCCAAAATTCTTACAAGAATTTTACCCCCCGCAGAACGCCGGCTTGGGATCAGAGACTCAGCTTGTCGCGCATGAAGGCCAGCGCCACGCTCAAACCGTCCGGCGCGATGCCATGGGCGGTGCCCTTCTGGATATGGGCGAACACATCCTGGAACCCCGCCTCCTGCAGCGCCTCGGCCGCTTCGGGCAGCGATTGCACCGGCACCACGTCATCCTGATCGCCATGCACCAGCAGAACAGGCATTTTCGAGATGGCCTCGTCCTTCAATAGGTCCGGGTTCAGCAGCCGGCCGGAGAAGGCAACGATCCCCGCCACCGCATCCTCGCGGCGCGGCGCCACGTGCAGGCTCATCATCGTGCCCTGCGAGAAGCCGAACAGAACCACCTGCTCGGGCAGCACGTCCTCGTCCACCATCAGCGCGTCGAGAAAGGCGTTCAGGTCCTCAACCGCCGCTTGCATGCCGCGCATCGCTTCCTCTTCCGACGAGCCGTCGATCCAGGGGATCGGAAACCACTGGAAACCCATCGGCGCGCCCGCGCAGGCCTCGGGCGCATCGGGCGCCACAAACAGCGTGTCCGGCAGGTGTTCGCCCAGCGGATCGGCCAGGCTCAGCAGGTCCGCGCCATTGGCGCCATAGCCATGCAGGAACACCACGACAGAGCGGGTCTGGCCGGAGACCGGCTCCCTGCGGCCGGCATTAAGTACACGAGTCATCGGATTCCTTCCCTGTCCTTCGCCACCCGGTAATAGGCCCAGAGAATGCGCGCCGCAACCGACCGCCAAGGCGACCAATCCTCGGCCATCTGTCTGAGCGCGCGCTCCCGCGGGCGTTCCGGCAGACCGAACAGCATCCGGGCGCCTTCTTGCAGCGCAAGGTCACCGGGCGCAAAGACATCGGCGCGGCCAAGCGAGAACATCGCGTAGATCTCGGCCGTCCAGGCGCCGATGCCCGGCACCTCGATCAGCGTCGCAATCACCTCTGCATCAGGTGCGCCGCGCAAACGATTGAAATCAATACGGGCCTCCGCCAGGGCACGGGCATAGCGGATCTTCTGCCGGCTGAGGCCCGCCGCGCGCAACGCATCGTCGCTGGCCCATTGGATCTTGCGCGGTCCGGTCAGGCGCGCGTCCTTCAGCCGCGCCCAGATCGCATTGGCGGAGGCGACGCTCACCTGCTGGCTGACAATCGCGCTCAACAGTTCCGCAAAGCCATCGGGCTTGCGCCTGAGCGGCAGCGGGCCGGTGAGTTCCAGCGCGCGGGCAAAGCGCGCATCCTGCGCCGCAAGCCAGGCCGCGCCTTCTTCGACACAGGCCGGGGTGGTGATGATGCGCCCCACACCCGGGGCCGAAGATTGCCGATCTGACGTCACGTCACTCGCCTCCAGGCTCAAAACGGTCCGCAAATGCCGCGCCCTCCAGCGCGGCAGGCGGCTTGCCCCGCGTCATATTCGCGGCTACGCATCCCATATGACCATGAGCATGACCACCCCCAGCGACAGCGTCGCCAAGAAAAACGTCGCGATCCTCGTGCTTGCGCAGGCGATCCTGGGCGCGCAGATGCCGATGATTTTCACCATCGGCGGGCTGGCGGGGCAGGCGCTCGCCTCCAACCCCTGTTTTGCAACGCTGCCGATCTCGCTGATCGTGGGCGGCTCGATGCTGGCGGCCACGCCGATTTCGGCCATTATGCAGCGCTGGGGCCGGCGCGCGGGATTCTTCGTGGGGGCAGCCTTTGGCGCGCTTGGCGGGCTGATCGGGGCCTATGGGCTCTACCTCGGCTCCTTCCCGCTGTTCCTGCTCGGCAGTCTGCTGACCGGCATCTACATGAGCGCGCATGGCTTTTACCGCTTTGCCGCCGCCGATACGGCGTCCGAGGCGTTCCGGCCCAAGGCGATTTCCTACGTGATGGCCGGCGGGCTGGCGGCGGCCATAATCGGCCCGCAGCTGGTGAAGGCGACGAGCCAGGCCTTTGTGATCCCCTTCCTCGGCACCTATATGGCGGTGATTGCGGTGAACGTGCTGGGGGCAGCGTTGTTCCTGTTCCTCGACATCCCCAAACCGCCGGCGCCTGCGGTGGATGCGCCGCGCGGCCGCAGCCGGGCTGAGCTGTTGAAGACGCCGGTAATCGCGGTCGCGGTGATCTGCGCGATGGTCTCTTATGCGCTGATGAACCTGGTGATGACCTCGACCCCGCTGGCGGTGGTGGGCTGCGGCTACTCCGAGGGCCGGGCCGCCGATGTGGTGACCTCGCACGTATTGGCGATGTATGTGCCGTCATTCTTCACCGGCCATCTGATCGCCCGCTTCGGGGTGGAGAAGATCGTGGCGGCCGGTCTGGTGATCCTGGCCGCGGCCGGGGCGGTGGCGCTGCAAGGGGTGGAGCTTGGCAATTTCTTCGTGGCGCTGGTGCTCTTGGGTGTGGGCTGGAACTTCGGCTTTATCGGCGCGACGACCATGCTGGCCGGCGCCCATGAGGCGCATGAGCGCGGCCGGATGCAGGGGCTGAACGATCTTCTGGTATTTGGCGGCGTGACCGTGGCCTCGCTTGCCTCGGGCGGCTTGATGAACTGCTCCGGCGGCAACCCGGTGGATGGCTGGAACGCGGTCAACATGGCGATGACGCCCTTCCTGGTGCTTGCGGGCGGCGCGCTTCTGTGGCTGGTGCTGCGGCCGCGGGAGGCGTGAGAGCAGGCCTCGGCGGCACCGGGAAGGGCGGCCCCCGACCCTCTCCCCGGGCGGGCGCGCTGCAACCTCCCGGCAAGACCAACCGCGGATCTGAATGGGGACCGGGTTGCACCAGCCGGACGGCGCATGCCCCCTCGCACGTCCGGGCGCGGCCCGCCCCTGTGTCAAAACAGCCGTCGCGCTACCACCGCCCCAGCGCCGCGCGCCACATCAGGCTGCCACGCTTGCGGAATTCGCTCAGCCCCAGTGCGCCCTGCACCACCCGTTCGGGCTGACGCACCGCCTGCCGCAGGATGGAGCCGGCCTGCCAGCCCGCCAGCAAGGCGACCCCCGCCTCGCGCGAGACCTTGCTGCCGGCCGCACGCGCGGCCTCCAGCCGCTCCAGCCCGCGACGGGCCAGCGCCTGGACGGCTTCCGGCGTGCCCTCCACCAGCGGAATGCGGTTGTTGCGCTCCAGCTCAGGAACGGCCCTCAACCAGTTGGCGATCCCGGCCCCATAGGCAAAATCGCGTACCACGGACTCGTCGGCCTCCCCCAGAGAGCCCGCCGCCATCCACATCAGCGACCCGGCGGTCGCGTCGATATAGGCGTCAAAGGCCCCTGCATCCTCGAAGGCGTCGCGGTAGATGTCCCAGCGCCGCGCTTCGGCCATGCCCTCTATCAGCCGCGCAAATTCCGGCTTCAGCGTCCGCGCCAGGGGTGTTGCCACGTAGTGGCGGCGCACCGGTTTACCCGCGGCAATCTCGGCCCCGGCGTCGCGCCACCATTGCACCCGCATCTCTGCGATCATCGCCTCCTGGCTGGCCCAGGGCGCCCGCGCCAGCTCGATGTTGAAGGCGTATAGCGCAAACAGCAGCGGACGTGCCTCGGCCGGAGCCGCCATGGTGGCAAGAAACCGGTCCGGGTCGCTCTTTTGCACCAGCTCCGCGCAGGCGGTCAGATCGTCGTCAAACTGCATCCGCCTGCCCGGCCCCGCAGTCATGCACCAGTTTCCATCGGATGGCGTCCAGCAGCGCCTCGAACGACGCATCGATGATGTTCGCGCTGACGCCAACGGTGGACCAACGGCGGCCCTGGCTGTCCTCGCTGTCGATGATCACGCGGGTCACCGCCTCGGTGCCGCCCTGGGTGATGCGCACCTTGAAATCGACCAGCCGCATGTCTTCAAGCTGCACGGAATAGCGCCCCAGATCCTTTATCAGCGCCTTGGCGAGCGCGTTCACCGGGCCGCGGTCACTGCCGGTTTCGTCGAGCGACTCGCTGACGGACAAGCGCTTTTCGCCATCGACCTTCACGACCACGACGGCCTCCGAGAGGCTGACCATCCGGTTGTACTTGTTCTTGCGCCGCTCGACGGTGACCTTGTAGCGCTTGACCTCAAAGAACTCCGGCAGCTGGTCCAGTTTTTCCCGCGCCAGCAGTTCGAAGGAGGCCTGCGCGGTGTCATATGAATAGCCTTCCGCCTCGCGCGCCTTGATCCGCTCCAGGATCTGCGCCAGCGCCGGGTTGCCCTTTGCAACGGTGAGCCCCGCGTCGGTCAGGCGCTTGCGCAGGTTCGACTGGCCGGCCTGGTTAGACATCGGGATGACCCGCGCATTGCCGACCCTGCCCGGGTCGATATGCTCATAGGTCGAAGGATCCTTGAGGATCGCGCTGGCGTGCAGGCCCGCCTTGTGGGCAAAGGCCGAGGCCCCCACATAGGCCGCCTGCCGCACCGGAACCCGGTTCAGGATATCATCCAGCATCCGGCTGATCCGGGTCAGCCCCGCGAGGGCGTTCAGGCTCACCCCGGTCTCGAACCGGCTGGCATAGGGTTCCTTCAGCAAGAGCGTCGGGATCAGCGCGGTGAGGTTGGCATTGCCGCAGCGTTCGCCCAGACCGTTCAGCGTGCCCTGGACCTGCCGCGCCCCGGCATCCACCGCGGCCAGCGAACAGGCCACAGCGTTTTCCGTGTCGTTATGGGTATGTATGCCCAGTTTCTCACCCGGAATTCCGGCCTTAACGACCTCGGTGACGATCCGATGCACCTCCGCGGGCAGCGCGCCGCCATTGGTGTCGCACAGCACCACCCAGCGCGCCCCGGCCTCCAGCGCTGCACGGCAGGCTGCCAGCGCGTAGTCCGGATTGTCCTTGTAACCGTCGAAGAAATGCTCGGCATCAAACAGCGCCTCGCGCCCCTGCGCCACGATATGGGCGACCGAGGCGCGGATGTTCTCCAGGTTCTCTTCAAGCCCGATCCCCAGCGCGTGGGTTACATGGTAGTCGTGGCTCTTGCCGACCAGACAGACGGCCGGGGTGCCTGCGTTGATCACTGCCGCCAGAACATCGTCATTTCCGGCGGACCGCCCGGTCCGTTTGGTCATGCCAAAAGCGGTCATGGTGGCGCGGGTCTTCGGCGCCTCTTCAAAAAACGCACTGTCGGTCGGATTTGCACCGGGCCAGCCGCCTTCGATGTAGTCGATGCCCAGGCCGTCAAGCGCCTGCGCGATCTGCTTTTTTTCCGCGGTCGAGAATTGAACCCCTTGGGTTTGCTGCCCGTCCCGCAGGCTGGTGTCGTAGAGAAAAAGGCGTTCCTTGGACATCAAAGCGCCTCCAGTTTAGCGGGGTCAAATCCCGTGCCCGGCACCAGTTCGACACCGGCTTTGCTCATACGAACCTCGAGGCCTGCCTTCACAAAAACCGCCTTCAGCCGGTCTACTTCGGAAAAGTCCTTGCTTTCCATGGCCTTCCGCCGCACGTCGGAGAACTTTTCCTCATAGGCCGTCAGATCAATGGAAGGTGCGGATGCCCAAGCCCCCAAGTCCTCGGTCAGCAGCCCGAGCATCCTGGCCGAAGCCAGCAGTCCGGCCGCGTCGTCCGCCGCCGCCAGCTTGTGCAACTCGGCAATGGCACCTGCGGTATTGAGGTCATCCGCCAGTGCTTCCAGGACCGCGGCAGCAGCGCTGGACGCGGGCTCGATGCCCGCGGTCAGCGCCCGCCACTTGCGCAGCGTGGCCTCGGCCTCCTTGGCTTTCCTGTCGGTCCAATCCATTGGTTTACGGTAATGGGTTTGCAGGAACACAAAGCGGATCACCTCCCCCGGGTAGCCCTGGTCGAGCAGATCGCGCACGGTGAAGAAATTGCCCAGCGACTTGGACATTTTCTTGCCCTCGACCTGCAGCATCTCGTTATGCAGCCAGAAACGCGCAAACTCACTCTGGGGACGGGCACAGCAGCTTTGCGCGATTTCATTCTCGTGATGCGGAAACATCAGGTCGTTGCCGCCGCCGTGAATGTCGAAGGTCTCACCCAGCAATTCATACGCCATCGCCGAGCATTCGATGTGCCAGCCCGGCCGGCCGCGGCCCCAAGGGCTGTCCCAACCGGGCAGATCGCCGCTCGACGGCTTCCACAGCACGAAGTCCATCGGGTTCTTCTTGTAGGGCGCGACCTCCACTCTGGCACCCGCGATCATGTCATCGACCGAGCGCCCTGACAGCCTGCCATAGCGCTCTTTCCAGCTCTCCACTGCAAACAGCACATGGCCCTCCGCCGCATAGGCGTGGCCCTTGGCGATCAGATCCCCGATCATCGCCACCATCTGCGGGATATATTGCGTCGCGCGCGGCATATGGGTGGGCTCCAGCGCACCCAGTTCGCCCATATCCTCCAGGAACCAGGCGGTGGTCTCGGCGGTGATGTCGCCGATCGGGCGGCCGGTTTCCGCGGCGCGGGCGTTGATCTTGTCGTCGACGTCAGTGAAGTTTCGCACATAGGTCACTGATTTTCGACCATAAACCTCGCGCAGAAGCCGAAACAGAACGTCAAAGACCACAACCGGGCGTGCGTTGCCCAGATGGGCCCGGTCGTAAACGGTAGGACCGCAGACATACATCCGCACATTGGCGGCGTCGATCGGCTCAAAAACCTCCCGCGCCCGCGTCTTGGTGTTGTGCAGCTTGATCGCAATATCCTTGGTGTCCATGCCCGGTCCTTTCACATGCCCGGCCGTGGCTGGCCGGCGCTCCCTTCACGCGCAGCGCGGGCTTAGCAACTTGTCAGGAAAATGGAAACGACAGAAACCGGCCCGCTGATATGTCAGCAGGTAATGCAGCAGATCATCGCGATGAGGGTCTGTTTCATGCAGGCTGGATAGCACGGGTTTTGCGCACCGCCAAGTCTGCCGTGCGCGCGCGGCGGCGAAAGGTCCGCAAAATGCGGATTCAGGCAAACGAAAAGACCGCCCCGGCCGCCCCATGAACGGGACAGTCAGGACGGCCTTGGGGCACGGCTGCGCAGAGGCGGGCCGCGCCAGAGCCCCCGGCAGGCTTAGAAGTGGAACGACGCGCGCACCGCAACCGAGGTTGCCTCGCCGCCGACGCCGGTGTTGCCGAATTCGTCGAAGTCATGCTCCAGGACTTCGCCGCCGACGCTCCACTGGTCGTTCACCTTGTAGGCCAGGCCGAGGCCGTAGAATTCGCCGGTCTCATCACCCAGCGAGGTTTCGGCCTCCGCAACACCAGCGGTCACGTAACCCAGAACGCGGCCGAAGTCGTAACCGGCCTTCACTTTGCCGCGTGCGACGGAATCGACGCTCGCGACGCCGCCCAGATCCACATCGGTCTCGTCATATTCAATCTCACCACCCAGCACGAAACGGCCGAAATCGTGATTGTAGCCGCCGTGAATACCGTAGGCAGCGTCGTCGCCCGAAAGGCCGTTGTCGGCGTCGGCGTCAAGCTGGCCAACCTGGCCACCCAGATAGAAACCGGTCCAGTCCCCACCGTAATCGACCACCGGAACCGGTGCCGGCGCGGGTGCCGGTTCCACAACCGGTTCGCTCAGGTTGCCGGCGAATGCCGCACTGCCCATTGCGGCGGCGATGGCTGTCATAGCTACGAAACGAGTCATTCAGACTTCTCCTTTTGCAGTGCCAGCGCAAGTTGTGCGCCGGTGGATTGTACAAAAGGGCTCGGGACCGGAACTTCCAGTGCTGGTGTCAAATGCCCCTGCCAAATACGCGGCGGTTTGCCAAAACGCCCATGACGTGTGCATTTTTCCGCCAATAGCCGCCGGATTTTTGCAACTGCGCCAGCCAGTTTGCACGGCGCGTGTTGAAATACGCCTGCCGCGCACCCAATTGGAGCCGCTAAAATCGAAATGCGGCGCCCAAGGACAGGGTTTCACCCCGCGGTGCAGCCGGGCCGCTGGCAGGACCGGCCTGGTGATGCAGCAGCTCCCCGGTGAGTTGCAGCGCGCGGTTAAGCGACACCCGCATGCCCAGCCCCAGCACGGGCCCGCTGCTGCGCCCGCCCCCGGTGGCGGCCTGCACCCGGCCCAAGGTGACGTAGCCAAGCGCGGGCCCGAAATCATAGCCCGCCCGGGCGCGCAGCTGGCGGGTTTCCTCGGCCTCCAGCGCCCGGGCCAATGGCCCGTCCTGGGTGAGCGCGACCATGCCGCCAAGCACAAGGCTGCCGAAATCGCGGTCATAATCCAGCCGCATGGTGCCGGCCTGCGCCGGATTGCGCGCGGGAGCAGCTGGGGCTGCGGCCTGCCGGGAGCTTGCGGAAGAGAACAGCGGCCTGCTCCAGTCACTGGCATGGGACGGCGGAGCGGCCAGGCAGGCAAGAGCCGCGGCAACGGTCAGGAAGGGGTGCATTTTCCAAGCTGCTGGCATGTGGCTTTGCCCCTACTGTCTGCGCCGTTTCTGCGCGCCATCCCTGGACCGCCAGTCTCGCAGGCAAGTCTTAACAATTGGTTCCTGCCACTGTGCCACCGCATGGTTCTCAGCGCCAAAGAAAATCTCGCCGCGGCGGCGCGAGCTGGCTTGCATTTTATCCGTATTTAACCGGGTTGCGGCACAATGCCGGGGACAGGCCGCAGATGGGACAGGCGCCAGCGGGATGAAAAAGATGTCGCTTTTTTCACTGACGTCGCGAACACGATAGAATCGCACCACCCAGCTGCCAGTCTGTCCCTAACGTGAGGAGAGACCGCATGCAGGGGGAACGCTGTTCAGTGAGCCTGGTATGCCGCACCATCGGTGCGGCGCGCGGACGTGCGGCCCGCGGGCGGCCGGTCTGAGGCAGATGCTTTCCCCTTCCACCGCACGCAAATCAGAGACATTCGCATGAACCAGACTGCAAACACCGCACGCACCGCAGCCAGCGCACGCAGCGGCGGGCGCAACGCGCGCCGCGCCGCCCGCGCCGCCTCCCTGCCCGACCACCTGCGCCCGGTCCGCCCCGGCCAGGAGGGCGGCACCCTGAAACTTCTGTCGCAATCGGACATGGAGAAGATCCACGCGTCGGCACTTGACGCGCTTGAGCGGATCGGCCTGGCAGACGCCCCCGAAAGCGGCGTCGCATACCTGACCGCCGCGGGCTGCACTCTCGGCGCGGACGGACGCATCCGCTTCCCCCGCGCCCTGGTCGAAGACACCATCGCCAAGGCCAACCGATCGGTCACGCTGCACAGCCGCGACGGACGGACGGACCTGGAGCTCTCCGGATCACGCGTTCACTACGGCACCGCCGGCGCTGCGGTGCATATGGTCGATGCGGAGGGGCGCAACTACCGCGACTCCACGGTGCAGGACCTGCATGACGCCGCGCGCATCTGCGACCAGCTGGACAACATCCACTTCGTGCAGCGGCCGATGGTGTGCCGCGACATCGCCGACAACCGCGACATGGACCTGAACACGATCTACGCCGCTTGCGCGGGCACCACCAAACATGTCGGCACTTCCTTCACCGATCCGAGCTACGTTCGGGACGCGCTGGAAATGCTGCACATGATCGCGGGCGGAGAGGACAAGTGGCGCGAACGCCCCTTCGTGTCGAACTCCAACTGCTTTGTCGTGCCGCCGATGAAGTTCGCCACCGAATCTTGCCTGGTGATGGAAGAATGCATCAAGGGCGGCATGCCGGTGCTTTTGCTGTCGGCGGGCATGGCAGGCGCCACCGCACCCTCGACCATTGCCGGTGCCATCGTGCAGGCGACTGCCGAATGCCTCGCCGGGCTGGTTTACGTAAACGCCGTAAAGCCAGGCGCTCCCGCGATTTTTGGCACCTGGCCCTTCGGGCTCGACCTCCGCACGGGGGCGATGTCCGTTGGCTCGGGCGAACAGGCGCTGCTGAGCGCGGGCTGCGCCCAGATGCACAAATTCTACGATCTGCCGGGCGGTGCCGCTGCGGGCGCGTCGGATGCCAAGCTGCCGGACATGCAGGCGGGCTGGGAGCAGATGTGCTCCAACGTGATGGCGGGGCTCTCCGGGCTCAACATGGTGTACGAGGCCGCGGGCATGCACGCGTCGCTCTTGGGCTTCTGCCACGAGTCGCTGATCCTCTCGGATGACATCATCGGCCAGGCGCTGCGCTGCGTGCGGGGCATCGAGGTGAGTGAGGAAACCCTCGCAGTGGAGCAGATCGCCGAGGTCTGCCTGGGCGGCAGCGGCCATTACCTCGGCACGGGTCAAACCCTGGGCCGGATGCAGGTTGACTATGTCTACCCGGCACTTGGCGACCGGACCTCCCCCAAGGAATGGGCCGAGCGCGACAAGCCCGACCTGATCGCAAAGGCCACCGCCCGCAAGGAGCGCATTCTGTCGGAACGTGCGGCCGCCCGTTTCGATGCGGCAACCGACAAGGCGATCCGCGCCCGGTTCAACATCCACCTGCCGGCCTGAACCTGCGCAGCGGACAGACCGGGAACCCGCAAAGAAAAGGCCCCCTCCGTGATGGAGGGGGCCAGTCGCACCGGTCGGGCTCCTTCGTTGACTGCCCGAGTGTTTTCTTGCCTGGGCCTTCCCGGTGTTCAGAGCGGGCGCACCCGCTCCAGATTCTTCAGCTGCAGCCGGAGGTGCCGCCGCAGGTGTTGCACTTCATGCAGGTGCCGTTGCGCACCAGCGTGTAGTTGCCGCATTCGCCACAGGCTTCGCCTTCGTAGCCCTGCATCTTTGCCTTGACGCGCGCGTCCATGCCGCTGGCGCCTTGCGCCGTTGACTGCTCGGAAGTTTCCGGCACCAGCGTCTGCAGTGCGCGCACCGGGTCGGTGCCGGTGCCTAGCGCAGTCACCTCGCTCTGGCCGCCCTGCAGCACCACCAGCTCCTGCGGCAGCCGCTTGCGCAGGTAGCCGGTGGAGGAGATCTGCTTCAGCACCTCCAGCGAGCGGCTGGCCGCGCTTTCGCTCAGCTCGGTCAGGTTCGACACACCCTCTTCCTCGCCGCGGCCGAGATCGTCGAAAGTGGCGCCTTCCGGCTTCACATGGGCCAGGTCGGTGCGATCGAGGTAGCTAACAGCGAGCTCGCGGAACACGTAGTCGAGGATCGAGGTCGCGTTCTTGATCGAGTCGTTGCCCTGCACCATGCCCGCAGGCTCGAACTTGGTGAAGGTGAACGCGTCGACGAATTCCTCCAGCGGCACACCGTATTGCAGGCCAACGGAGACTGCGATGGCGAAGTTGTTCATCATCGCCCGGAAGCCCGCGCCTTCCTTGTGCATGTCGATGAAGATCTCGCCCAGGGTGCCGTCTTCGTATTCGCCGGTCCGCAGGTAGACCTTGTGGCCGCCAACAACCGCCTTCTGGGTGTAGCCCTTGCGGCGGTGGGGCATCTTGGTGCGGTGGCTGCGTACCAGCTCCTTCACCACCACTTTTTCGACGATCTTCTCGGCGAGCACCGCGGCCTTCTCCTGCTGCGAGCCGCTTTCCAGCACCTCGGCAGCCTCGTCGTCATCCTCGACCAGCGCGGCGGCCAGCGGCTGGCTCAGCTTGGAGCCGTCCCGGTAGAGCGCGTTGGCCTTGATGCCGAGGCTCCAGCTCAGCTCATAGGCCAACTGGCAGTCCTCGATCGTGGCGGAATTCGGCATGTTGATGGTCTTGGAAATTGCGCCCGAGATGAAGCTCTGCGCTGCCGCCATCATACGGATGTGGCTGTCCACGCTCAGGTAGCGGGTGCCCTTCTTGCCGCAGGGGTTGGCGCAGTCGAAGATCTCGTAGTGCTCTTCCTTCAGATGCGGCGCGCCCTCCAGCGTCATGGTGCCGCAGACGTGGTCGTTGGTCGCTTCGATATCAGCCTTGGTAAAGCCGAGGTGGCGCAGGAGGTCGAAGGTCGGATCATTCAGCTTGGGTCCGGGAATGCCCAGCACGCCGGTGCAGAAATCCTCACCCAGTGTCCACTGGTTGAAGACAAAGCGCACGTCGAAGGCCGCTTCCAGCGCCGCATCCACCTTGGCCAGCTCAGCCGGACCAAAACCGTGGCCTGCCAGCGATGTGTGGTTGATGGCGGGCGCATTGGAGATTGTGCCATGACCAACCGCATAGGCTACGATTTCGGCGATCTCGGCGGAACTGTAGCCCAGCCCTTCCAGTGCCGACGGCACCGACCGGTTGATGATCTTGAAGTACCCGCCGCCCGCAAGTTTCTTGAACTTCACCAGCGCGAAGTCCGGTTCGATCCCGGTGGTGTCGCAATCCATCACCAGGCCGATGGTGCCGGTAGGGGCGATTACTGTGGTCTGCGCATTGCGGTAGCCGTGTTTCTCGCCCAGCTCCAGCGCCTCGTCCCAGGCGCCGGCCGCCAGACCCGTCAGCAGCGGATCGGGGCAGCTGGCGATGTCCAGCGGCACCGGCTTGACCGACAGGTTTTCGTAACCCTCGGCGTTGCCCTTTGCGGCGTTGCGGTGGTTGCGGATCACCCGCAGCATGTGCTCGGCGTTCTTGGCATAGCCCGGGAAGGCGCCCAGCTCCGCCGCCATCTCGGCCGAGGTGGCATAGGAGACGCCGGTCATCAGCGCCGAAAGCGCCCCGCACAAGCTGCGGCCCTCGTCGCTGTCATAGCTGAAGCCCATGTTCATCAGCAGGCCGCCGATATTGGCATAGCCCAGGCCCAGGGTGCGGAAATCATACGACCGCTGCGCAATTTCCTTCGAGGGGAACTGCGCCATCATCACCGAGATTTCCAGCGTCACCGTCCACAGGCGGCAGGCATGCATGAAGTCATCGGCCTGGAACTTGCCGTCCTTGAGGAAGGTCAGCAGGTTCAGCGACGCCAGATTGCAGGCGGTATCGTCCAGGAACATGTATTCCGAACAAGGGTTTGAGCCGCGGATCTCGCCATCCGCCGGGCAGGTGTGCCACTCGTTCACGGTGTCGTGGAACTGGATCCCCGGATCGGCGCATGCCCAAGCGGCGTGGCCGACCTTCTCCCATAGCTCGCGCGCCCGCACCACCTTGGCAACGCGGCCGTCGGTACGGTTGATGAGCTCCCAGTCGGCGTCTTTCTCCACCGCGTGCAGGAACGCGTTGGTGACGCGGATCGAGTTGTTGGAGTTCTGCCCGGAAACCGAGCTGTAGGCTTCGCTGTCCCAATCGGTGTCGTAGGTCGGGAACTCGATCGAGGTATGGCCCTGACGCGCGTAGTCCAGCACGCGCTTGATGTAGGTTTCCGGGATTGCGATCTTCTTGGCCTCGCGCACCGCGGCCTTCAGCCCGCCGTTCACCGCGGGGTCATAGGCATCGCCCTCGGCGCCGTCCCAGCCGCGGATCGCCTCGAAGATGCCGTTCAGCATCTTCTCGTGCATCTTGGAGCCCGCAACGATGGAGGCGACCTTCTGCTCCTCGATCACCTTCCAATCGATGAATTGCTCGATATCCGGGTGGTCGGCATCGACGATCACCATCTTGGCCGCGCGCCGGGTGGTGCCGCCGGATTTGATCGCGCCCGCTGCGCGGTCGCCGATTTTCAGGAAGCCCATCAGGCCGGACGACTTGCCGCCGCCCGACAGCGCCTCGCCCTCGCCGCGCAGGTGGCTGAAATTGGTGCCGGTGCCGGAGCCGTATTTGAACAGCCGCGCCTCGCGCACCCAAAGGTCCATGATGCCGCCGTCCTGCACCAGGTCGTCGGTCACCGACTGGATGAAGCACGCATGCGGCTGCGGGTGCTCATAGGCGGAGGCGGATTTGGTCAGCTTGCCGGTCTTGAAGTCGACGTAGTGATGCCCCTGCGCCGGGCCGTCGATGCCATAGGCCCAGTGCAGCCCGGTGTTGAACCACTGCGGCGAGTTCGGCGCCGCACGCTGGGTCGCGAGCATGTAGCGCATCTCGTCATAATAAGCGCGGGCGTCTTCCTCGGTAGTGAAATAGCCGCCCTTCCAGCCCCAATAGGCCCATGCGCCCGCCAGCCGGTCGAACACCTGCTTGGAGGAGGTCTCCCCGCCAAGTTCCGCGCCCTGTTCGGGGATCGAGCGCCACAGGAACTCCGGCACGCCTTTTTCGCGCACCTTCTTCAGCCGGGACGGAACCCCTGCCTTGCGAAAGTACTTTTGCGCGATCACGTCGCTGGCGACCTGGCTCCAGGAGGCGGGCACTTCGATGTTGTCGAGTCGGAAAACGATGGTCCCGTCCGGATTGCGGATCTCGGAGGCGGTCTTGGCGAAAGCCAGCCCCGCATAGGCGTCCTGCCCGGGTTTCGTGTATTTCCGTTCGATCTTCATGCCCTGCCCCTTCTCAAGCTGCATCTCTTCTGCCGGATGCGCCCCCGCACCCGCCGTCTGCCGTCCCGAACACCACATCGCACTGTGCAACCAAAGCGCACTGCCGCGGCCCTCACCGGCCTGTTACAAACCTGTTGGTTATGGTCTGGCGTTGTTGCTGCCGACGCTAAACCTACAAGATCTGGTGTCAGAGCAACTCGTGAACACAATTTGACGTATTCCGACACAAGTGGTCAACGCAAAATTTCGGGCAGGCTGCCGATCTTTCCTGTTGACGCTCCAATCAGCTTGCCGGGTCACGCCGGGCGGTTTGATTCATCCACAGCCCGCAGCGCGGCAGCAAACCTTTGACGTTCCGGGAGGCGCCGGAATTTCTTGCGAAACGGTAAAGGCTTGCCGCGCGCTCCTGAGACCTGCTGGCAGAAGGCCATGGCGGCTGCCAGCGTAAAACATCCACATGCGGCCCCTTTGCACTTTCCCCGGTTTTTTTCCGGCTTAACGGTTCCCGCCACGGTCGGCCGCGCCCCGCCTGACGCGCTTTGGCGGCAGCAAATTAACAAAGGGTTAATGCGCCGGCAGCATGACTGACGCCTCCGCTGCCCCGCCGGGGCCAGGAGAGCGCTGGATTTCTATGGGAAAAGTGGTCGGGGCGGCGAGATTCGAACTCACGACCCCCTGTACCCAAAACAGGTGCGCTACCAGACTGCGCCACGCCCCGGACCGTGCGCCTTCCTATCGCCGCGGAACTGATTTGAAAAGCCCTAACAGGGCCAAACTGCTGTTTCCTGCGAAAAAAACGGATGCTGCATCTGGCTGCCCGCGGCAATGCCATAGCGCCGCGCCAGCCCGCCGTTGATTTCCAGCACCGCAAAGACCCGGGCACCGCCGGAAATCGGCGTCAGATCCCCCGGAACCGCATTTTCATGCACCGACGTGACCGTGCCGCCCGCATCAAGGAACAGGATATCCAGAGGGATCAGCGTGTTCTTCATCCAGAAGGCGGCGGGCTGCGGCGCGTCATAGACAAACAGCATCCCCGCCCCTTGAGGCAGGCTTTCGCGGAACATCAGACCGCGGGCGCGCTCTTCCTGGCTGCCGGCGATTTCCACCGTGAAGGCCGCCTGCCCCCAGTCGCCGCGCAAGGTGACACGATCCGGACGGCACTCGGCCGCTGCGGCGCCTCCGGCCAGAAGGATCGCGCCGGCCAGACCCGCAACGCCCAGCCGCCGCACCGGATCAGACCTGCTCGGAAGGCAGCAGCGCGGCCTCCCAGGCCAGCACTTCCACAGCCATGCGGCCGCGCTTGCCATCGATCACCCGCATCGACAGCGCCTCGCCCGGCTGCAGATCGGCAAGCCCGGACTGGCGCAGCACTTCGACATGCAGGAACACGTCCTCGGTGCGGCCGAACACATTGGCAAAGCCGAATCCCTTGCCCTTGTCGAACCACTTGACCCGGGCCGGCTCCAGCGGCTTGCTCTGCACCGTGCCCATGTCGAGATCGGCAAAATCGCTCAGCACCGGCGCTTCATCACGTTCCGGCGGCGCGATCGCGAGTACCTCGACCGCCTGCACGCCGCGGCCGGTTTCCTGAATGACCACATCAATCCTGACGCCATCCGCAACAGAGCTCTGGCCGAAATTGCGCAACACGTTCACATGCAAAAGAATATCGGGGCCGCCCTCGTCGGACACGACAAAACCATAGCCCTTGGCCGGGTCGAACCACTTCACCAGCCCCTGAACCTGCTGCAAGCTGCTCAGATCTTCTGCCACGAAAATATTCCCACTGCGTTTATTATTATAGTCATAATTCTGATGCGCGATTTCAGTTATTGAGTTCAAGTATTAAATTTAACCATTGTCGCGAATCTTATATTGACGCTGGGTCAAGAACCGCGGGCAAGCAATCAGGGGTTGAGGCGCTCGATCTCCCAGTTGGCCTGCGGTTTCTCGCGCCGCCAGCGGAAGCGGTCATGCAGGCGGAAAGCCCCGTCGGCCCAGAATTCGATCTCCAGCGGCACGATCCGGTAGCCGCCCCAGAAGGGCGGGCGGTCCGGGTTCGGGCCCTGCTGCGCAGTTACCTTGGCCAGCTCCGCCATCAGGGCACCGCGGCTCGAAAGCGGCCGCGACTGGCGCGAGGCCCAGGCGCCGAGGCGGCTTTTGAGGGAGCGCGAACGAAAATACTCATCCGCCAGCGGCCCGTCTTCGCGGCTCACCGTGCCGCGCACCCGGATCTGGCGGCGCAGGGATTTCCAATGCATCACGAAAGCCGCCTTGCCAGTCGCTTCCAGCTCCTGCGCCTTGGCGCTTTCGTAGTTGGTGAAGAAGACAAAAGCCTCCGCCTCGATCTCCTTCAAGAGCACCATACGGGTGTTCGGCAGACCACTGGCATCCACCGTCGCGAGGGCAATGGCGTTGGGATCACTGGGCTCACTCTTTTCCGCTTCCGCCAGCCAGCTGCGGGCGATGGCAAATGGGTCCTCGCCTGCGAAGATTCCGGAGCGGTCAGACATGGGGCACCTCCTGGCGGGCGGTTCACGGATCGGGACGGGCAATTCGGCCGCACGTTAGGCAGCTTCCGCGGCGGCTTCAAGGGCGTGTGCTCTTGATGCGCGGGGCGCGGCATACTAAAGGTCGCATAATTCACAGATCACAGGCGGAGAACCTGCATGTCTAGTCAACTGATGGCCGGGAAGCGCGGCCTCATCATGGGCCTGGCCAACGACAAATCCATCGCATGGGGCATTGCCAAGGCCTGCGCCGATGCGGGGGCCGAGCTGGCGTTTTCCTATCAGGGGGAGGCGCTGAAGAAGCGGGTCGGCCCGCTGGCGGCGCAGCTGGGCAGCGATATCGTGCTGCCCTGCGACGTGTCCGACGAAGCCTCGATCGATGCTTTGTTCGCGGGCCTTGAAGAGAAATGGGGCAAGCTGGACTTCGTGGTGCATGCGATCGGCTTCTCCGACAAGAACGAGCTGCGCGGCCGCTATGTCGACACCAGCCGGTCGAACTTTCAGATGACCATGGACATTTCGGTGTTCTCCTTCACCGCGGTTGCCAAACGTGCCGAGAAGCTGATGAGCGAAGGCGGCTCGATGCTGACCCTGACCTACTACGGCGCCGAGCAGGTGATGCCGCATTACAACGTGATGGGCGTGGCCAAGGCCGCACTGGAAGCCTCGGTCAAGTACCTGGCCGAGGACCTCGGCAAGGACGGCATCCGCGTCAACGCGATCTCCGCCGGGCCGATCAAGACGCTGGCCGCCTCCGGTATCGGCGATTTCCGCTACATCATGAAGTGGAACGAGTACAACTCGCCCCTGCGCCGCAACGTGACCACCGATGATGTCGGCAAGTCGGCGCTCTACCTGCTGTCCGATCTCAGCTCCGGCGTCACCGGCGAGAACCTGCACGTTGACGCGGGCTACCACGTGGTCGGCATGAAGGCGGTCGACGCCCCCGACATCGAAAAAGGCTGAGTCAGCCGCTGCGCCGGGCCAGTTCCCGGCGCAGCCCCTCCAGGCCGCGCTCCATCGCCCAGCGGTGATTGGCGGCAAAGGCGGGCCACAAGAGCGGCGCCAGCACCCGCAGGACCGGTTTGCCCACCGCCACGCGCCAATCGTACCGGATATTGGCGGTATCGCCGTCCTGAACAAGCTGCCATACCCCCTGCCCCTGAAGGTCGCCGCTGGCCCGGATTTTCCAGCCGTGCGGGCGGTTGGCCTCCGTCACCTCCCCGGTCCATCGCAGTGTGTAGGGCAGCCGGCCGCGGGTGTGGAACGCCACCCTGCGCCCGATCCCGTCTTCGCCGCCGGCATCCAGGATCCGGACGTCCAGATAGACATCGCCCCACCACTGCGGGAACCGGGTCACGTCGGCCAGGACCTCGGAGACATCCTCGATCCGCGCCGGAAGACTCCAGCAGGTTGTCAGCAAGCGGGGTTTCATGATGCAGACTCTAGCACACTTCCCTTTGTGTTGCCGTTCGAGTATGCCTGCGCAAAAACCATGGAGATCGTGATGACCGACCGCCTGCCGCATGAAAAGGGCTTTCACATCAGCTGGGACCAGATCCACCGCGACTCCCGCGCACTGGCCTGGCGCCTCGACGGGCAAGGCCCCGGAGACGGCACCTGGCGCGCGGTGGTGGCGATCACCCGCGGCGGCATGGCGCCGGCAATGATCGTCAGCCGCGAGTTGGGCATCCGCACCGTCGACACCATCTCGGTGCAATCCTATCACCACCAGGCGCAAGGCGAGGCCGAGGTGCTGAAAGCCCCCGACAAGGACCTTATGGGCGACGGCGAGGGTGTGCTGGTGGTCGACGATCTGGTCGATAGCGGCAAGACGCTGGACCTGGTGCGCAAGCTCTACCCCAAGGCGCATTTCGCCACCGTCTATGCCAAGCCGCAGGGCCGCCCGATGGTCGACACCTTCATCACCGAGGTGAGCCAGGACACCTGGATCTTCTTCCCCTGGGACATGGCGCTGCAATATGTGGAGCCCTACCGCGGCAAGGACTGAGGCAGCCGGTATTGCATACTCTCCAAGGCGTGCCCCCGCGGCGCGCCTTTTTTGCTGTGTGCACCCTCCCGCGCCCCGCGCCGCCTATTTCCCTTGAGCCGCCGCAAGGGCCGTGCCAGACAGGGCGGCGCAGGCGCGCAGGCGCCGCGTTGATTGACAGACAGGCGCCCAGGACCCTTTTCATGCCCCAAAGCCGCACCCAGGACACTTTCGTCTCCCCCATCGTTGAATCGCGCCGCTGGCTCGATGGCGCGGAATTCTCTGCCGAGCGCCCGCTGATCAACGTGAGCCAGGCCGCCCCTGCCGAAGCCCCGCCCGAAGGGCTGCGCCGGGCGATGGCGGAGGCCGCGCTGAACACGGTGGACGCGCACCTCTACGGGCCGGTGCTGGGCAACGCCGATCTTCGCGCAGCGCTGGCAAGTCAGATCTCCAGCCGCTACGGCGGCGAGGTTCTCCCGGCGCAGGTCGGCATCACCGCGGGCTGCAATCAGGCTTTTGCCGCGGCCATCTCCGCCCTTTGCAACGAGGGCGACGAGGTGATCATCCCGGTGCCCTGGTACTTCAATCACAAGATGTGGCTCGACATGACGGGCGTGAAAGCGGTGCCGCTGAAGGTGGACGGCGCCATGCTGCCGGACCCGGACGCCGCGGCGGCGCTGATCACCCCGCGCACCCGCGCCATCGTGCTGGTCACCCCGAACAACCCCTGTGGCGTCGAATACCCCGGCGGGCTGGTGCAGGCGTTCCACGACCTCGCCCGCAGCCGCGGCCTTACGCTCCTGGTGGACGAAACCTACCGCGACTTCGACAGCCGCGAAGGCGCTCCGCACGCGCTGTTCCAGCAGCCGGACTGGGACGAGACGCTGATCCACCTCTATTCCTTCTCCAAGGCCTACCGTCTGACCGGCCACCGGGTGGGCGCGGTCGTGGCCTCCGAGGCGCGAATGTTCGAAATGGAGAAGTTTCTCGACACCGTCACAATCTGCCCGGCCCAGTTGGGCCAGATCGGCGCGCGCTGGGGGATTGGAAACCTGCAGGACTGGCTGGCAGGCGAACGGCAGGAAATCCTCGACCGCCGCGCTGCGATCGAGGAGGGTTTCCCCGCACTTGCCGCGCTCGGCTGGAAGCTGCTCGGATGCGGCGCCTACTTTGCCTATGTGGAGCACCCCTTTGATGCCCCATCCGAGGAAATCGCCCGCCAACTGGTGCGCGAGGCGGCGGTGCTGATGCTGCCCGGCTCGATGTTCATGCCCGAGGACGACGCCGACGGCGCGCGCCAGTTCCGCATCGCCTTTGCCAATGTGGACCGCGCAGGCATCGCCGAGCTGTTCCGCCGCCTGGAAAACTTCCAGCCCTGAGCACAGAACCTGCCCGCCGCCGCATCTTGCCCCGCCGCGGGCAGGCGCGTATTCAGGCAGCAACACAGCCAGCGGCCGGGCGCCGCGGGCTCAGAACAAAAGAAGAGGGCATCATGGCCGCAGGCATGAAACAGCTATCCAAAACCTTCGTCTGGATCCTTATGGGGCTGCTTATTGCCGGTCTTGCCGGGTTCGGTGCGGTGAATTTCACCAGCTCCGCCTCCTCGGTGGCAGAGGTCGGCGACGAGGAAGTCAGCATCGGCGACTACGTGCGCGAGCTGCGCCGCGAGCAGCAGGCGCTGCAGGCGCAATCCGGGCAGGCGGTGACCATGGCGCAGCTGAGCGCCTTCGGCATCGACCGCGTGGTGCTGGGCCGTCTGGTGTCGCTCGCCGCGCTCGACCACGAAGCGCGGGCGCTTGGCCTGTCGATCGGCGATGAGAACCTGCTGGAGGAACTGGGCGCCATCCCGGCCTTCCAGGGCATCGACGGCGGCTTTGACCGCGACGCTTACCGCTTCGCGCTCGACAACGCCGGGCTGAGCGAAGCCGAGTTCGAAGCCGACCTGCGCCGCGAAGCCGCCCGCACCATCGTGCAGCGCGCGATCATGGCCGGGACCGAAATGCCCGCGACCCTTACCGATACGCTGACCGGCTACATCGGCGAACGCCGCAGCTTCTCCTACGTGCAGCTCAACGCCGAAGACATCGCGCTGACAGCTGAGGCGCCCTCCGGCGAGGACCTGAAAGCCTTCTACACGGCCAATCCGGACCAGTTCACCCTGCCGGAGACCAAGGTGCTGACCTACGCCGCGCTGCGCCTGGAAATGCTGGTGGACGAGATGGAGGTCAGCGACGACGCCCTGCGCGAGCTGTTCGAGGACCGCGCCGGCGAATACCAGCAACCCGAACGCCGCCTGGTCGAACGGCTGGTCTACGCAAACGAGGATGCCGCCGCCTCCGCCAAGGCCCAAATCGAGGCCGGCGGCGCCACCTTCGAAAGCCTGGTGACCGATCGCGGCCTGACGCTTGCCGACGTCGACATGGGCGATGTGACCGAAGACAGCCTCGGCGCGGCCGGCGCCGATGTCTTTGCCGCTGAAGTTGGCGGCGTCGCAGGCCCCCTGCCCTCCGACCTCGGCCCGGCGCTCTACCGTGTGAACGGCAAGCTTGACGCCCAGGTCACCAGTGTCGAGCAGGCCGAGCCCGAGCTGCGCGACGAACTGGCCTCCGGCCGCGCCCGCCGCCAGATCGAAGTGCAGGCCGAAACCATCGACGACCTGCTTGCAGGCGGCGCCACGCTGGAGGAGCTGGCGAATGAAACCGGCATGGAGCTGGGCCAGCTGAACTGGACCGGGGACAGCAGCGAGGGCATCGCCGCCTATGAAGGCTTTCGCACCGCCGCCGCCGCGATCACTGCCGAAGACTTTCCCGAAGCCGCCTTCCTCGACGATGGCAGCGTCTTCGCGCTGCGTCTCGACGAGGTGCTGCCGGAACGCCCCGAGCCCTTTGAAGAGGCACGCGAGAAAGTGCTGGAGGCCTGGCAGGCCGACCGCCTGAACACCGCCCTGCGCGAACAGGCCGAAGCCCTGCTTGCCGCCGCCAAGGACGCAGGCAGCTTCCCCGGGGACGCCGAGGTGCAGGAGGAAACCGGTCTCACCCGCACCGCCTATATCGAGAGCGTTCCGGCCGACCTGATGACCGAGGTCTTCGCGATGGAGAAAGGCGCCTTCGGCATGGTGCAGAACGAAACCTCCGCCGTCGTGGTGCAGCTTGACGACATCCTGCCTCCCGCCGAGAGCGACGACATGGAGATGCTGGCCGAGGCGCTTGGCACCCAGCTCGACCAGTCGCTGGCCCAGGCGCTGTTCCGCGCCTACGTCCAGGACGTCCAGACCCGCGCCGAACCGCAGATCGACCAGCAGGCGCTCAACGCGGCGCAGGCGAACTTCCAGTAAGCGAGGCGGCACCCGATGGCATTGACCCCCGATTTCGACACCTTTGCAAGGGCTTACGAGGCCGGCGAAAACCAGGTCGTCTACACCCGCCTGGCCGCGGACCTCGACACGCCAGTGTCCTTGATGCTGAAGCTGACCGGCGCCCAGAAAGATGCCTTCATGCTGGAGTCGGTGACCGGCGGCGAGGTGCGCGGGCGCTATTCGATCATCGGGATGAAGCCGGATCTTGTCTGGCGCTGCCACGGGGAGACCTCCGCGCTGAACCGCTCCGCGCGATTCGATGCGGAAGCCTTTGCCGCACAGGAGGGCAATCCGCTCGACAACCTGCGGGCGCTGATCGCCGAAAGCCGCATCGCCCTGCCCGAGGACCTTCCGCAGGCCGCGGCGGGCCTGTTCGGCTACCTCGGCTACGATATGATCCGCCTGGTCGAGCATTTGCCGGACGTGAACCCCGACCCGCTCGGCCTGCCGGATGCGCTGATGCTGCGGCCTTCGGTGATTGCGGTGCTCGATGGGGTCAAGGGCGAGGTCACCGTGGTCTCCCCCGCCTGGGCCGCCGGGGGCCAAAGCGCCAAGGCTGCTTACGCCCAGGCTGCAGAGCGGGTGATGGATGCGGTGCGCGACCTGGAACGCGCCATGCCCGCGGAAACCCGCGGCCTCGGCAACGCGGATGAGATCGCCCCGCCGCAGTCGAACTTCACCAAAGAGGGTTACATGGCCGCGGTGGAAAGGGCCAAGGATTACATCCGCGCAGGTGACATCTTCCAGGTGGTGCCGGCGCAGCGCTGGACCCAAGCTTTCCACCAGCCGCCCTTCGCGCTCTACCGCTCGCTCCGGCGCACCAACCCTTCGCCCTTCATGTTCTACTTCAACTTCGGCGGCTTCCAGGTGGTCGGCGCCAGCCCCGAAATCCTGGTCCGGGTCTTCGGCAAGGAGGTCACCATCCGCCCCATCGCCGGCACCCGCCCCCGCGGCGCCACACCGGAAGAGGACAAGGCGCTGGAAGCGGACCTGCTCGCCGACAAGAAGGAGCTGGCCGAGCACCTGATGCTGCTGGACCTGGGGCGCAACGACACCGGCCGGGTATCGAAAATCGGCACCGTGCGCCCGACCGAGAAGTTCATCATCGAACGCTACAGCCACGTTATGCACATCGTCTCCAACGTCGTGGGAGAGCTGGCCGGGGATAAGGATGCGCTCGATGCCTTCTTTGCCGGCATGCCCGCAGGCACCGTCTCCGGCGCCCCTAAGGTGCGCGCGATGGAGATCATCGACGAGCTGGAGCCGGAAAAGCGCGGCGTCTATGGCGGCGGCGTGGGCTATTTCTCGGCCGGCGGCGACATGGACATGTGCATCGCGCTCAGGACCGCCATCGTGAAGGACCAGTCGCTTTACATCCAGGCCGGCGGCGGCGTTGTCTATGACAGCGACCCCGAGGCCGAGTACATGGAAACTGTGCATAAATCCAACGCGATCCGCCGCGCCGCCGCCGATGCGGCCAGGTTCACCGGCAACGGCAACCGCTAACCCCGGCGCAAGCCGCGCCCGCCGCCGCTTTCTGGCCCAAAATACCCTCGCCGAAGGCACGGCGCCCCAAGGGGCGCCGTTCACACCGCTCGCACAGCGCGAGGCAAAGCCTATTTCTCCGGCAGTTGCGCCTCCAGCGCGGCCGAGACCGGCGCCAGTGCCACCCGGCTCGCGCGGTCCTGCAAGCCCCAGATCAGCAGCGCCGAAACCGTGCCGGGTTTCAACCGGCCCAGCATCATCACCGCCCCCTCCTGCCCGGCCCGGAAGGCCGCTTGATCCAGGAAGCGGCGGATCGCGCGCGGATCCTGGCCCGCGCCGTCGAAATCGCGGAACACCACGCCCGCGGGCACGCCGTCGCGCAACGCCAGCTTCTGCACGGTGTTGAGCCCGCTGTTCTGGGTCAGCAGCCCGTAGCCCGCCGAGGCGGCATACGCCGCCACCTGGTCGGCCAGCGGCCGGTTGCCCTGGATGCCGGTCTCCACCCCTTCCAGGATCGCTACGGCTTCGGGCAGGCGGGCGCGCCAGACCTCCAGCGCAACCTCCGCATCCTGCGGTGCGGCGCTGCGCGGCAGATCGGCGAGCATCAGGACCTCAAAGCCCGCCGCCCGGTGCATCGCCATCTTCTGCGCTGCCTGCGGGTCATCGGGATCGATCGCAATGCTCAAGGGATAGGGAAAATCCGCCAGCGCCTCCGCCCCCAGCGAGCCCGGCGTGTCGATCAGCACGATCGACATCAGCGGATGTCCTTGCGGATTGGCAAAGGGTTCGGAGAAATCGGCAAAGGGCGCCGTACTGGCCTCTGCCTGAGCGATCTTTCGTTCGGTCAGCGGCACCACGGGCGTGCCAATGTGCGCCGCCTCCGCAGCCCCGGACGCGGCGCCGTTCTGCGCGACCTTGGTGTCCGCCGCCTCCGGGTCCGCGTCAGGGGATGGCTCTGCGGCCTCGGGCAGGGCAGTCACCACGGGCAAGCGCGTGGCTTCCGGCGCGCTCCCGATTTGCGGCGCCAGGCGGTTGGCCGGGCCAATGGTGCCAAGGGGCGCCTCCGGACCCGCGCCGATGGCGGGCGCCTCAGCCGCGCCGCCTGCCTCGGCCGCGACTTCGGCCGCGGGCCGGGGAGCTTCCATGCTGCCTGGAGTGCCGCCGGTCTGGCCCGGGACTTGCTGCGCAGGAAACCGCGGCGCGACGGTCACCACGATTGGACCGCTGTCCGCCTGCGGCGCGGCAAGGCTTTCCGGCGTCACCGCCTCCGGACCGGCTGCTCCGGCGGCTGGTTGCGGGCCGGGCTCTGGCTCCGCCGCGGGAGAGTCCGCGCGGGCAGAGGGCCTGGACGCCGCGCCCACTTCCGGCTTTTGCGCAGGCGTGGTGTCCGCGCCCTCCAGCGCGCTCAGGTCATCGTGTGCCGCACCGCTCTCCGGCACCGTGGGCAGCGCCCCCGCCAGATCCGCATCCCGGCCCGGCGCATCTCCGGGCAGGCTGCCCGCGTCTTCCGCCGCCGGCGCGGGCGCGGCAGGCGGAGTCTCGGAGACCTGCCGAACGGTTTCCGGCAACGGCACCGACAGCGACCACATCGCCAGCCCGCCCGCGGCCAGAACAGCCCCGACACTCACGCCGCCCAGAAAATCCCGCATGCCTGTTCTGCCTCTCAATCTTTCTTGCCGGCCTTCCCGCCAACCTTCCCGTCCGCCTCTGCACCGGAGGCCGCCAGACTGCCCGCAGCCGCTCCGGTCAAACGCCCTTCCTGCCCTTGACGCTGCCGCGCTTCCCTGAGCATGTATGTTGCAGCCACTATACTGCGGCGCGGCCCCGGCCCGCCAGCCCTTAAAAGAGCCCGCCAAGATGCTGCTGCTGATCGACAACTACGATTCCTTCACCTACAACCTCGTGCATTACCTGGGCGAGCTGGGCGCGGAAATGGAAGTGCGCCGCAACGATGCAATCGACGTGCAGGAATCGATGGCGATGAAGCCCGCAGGCATCCTGCTGTCGCCCGGCCCGTGCGATCCGGATCAGGCGGGTATTTGCCTGGCGCTCACCGAAGCCGCGGCTGAAACCCGGACCCCGCTCTTGGGCGTCTGCCTCGGCCATCAGACCATCGGTCAGGCCTTCGGCGGCAAGGTGGTGCGCTGCCACGAGATCGTGCATGGCAAAATGGGCCAAATGCATCATAGGAACACTGGCGTATTCAAAGGTTTGCCGTCGCCTTTTGAAGCAACCCGCTACCATTCGCTGGTGGTGGAGCGCGAGAGCCTTCCGGAGTGCCTGGAAATCACCGCCGAGCTGGAAGACGGCACTATCATGGGGCTGCAGCACAAGGAGCTGCCGATCCACGGGGTGCAGTTCCACCCGGAGTCCATCGCCTCCGAGCACGGCCACGCGCTTTTGAAGAATTTCCTCGACAACATGAAGGTGCCCGCATGAGCGAACGCCTGAAACCGCTGATCGGCGCCGCGGCCGAGCGGCCGCTGACCCGTTCCGAGGCGGAAATGGCCTTTACCCTGCTGTTCGAAGGCGAGGCCACGCCGAGCCAGATCGGCGGGCTCCTGATGGCGCTGCGCACCCGCGGCGAGACGGTGGACGAATACGCCGCTGCCGCCTCGGTGATGCGCGCCAAATGCAACGCCGTGAAGGCCCCGGATGGCGCGATGGACATCGTCGGCACCGGCGGTGACGGCAAGAACACGCTGAACATCTCCACCGCCACCGCCTTTGTCACCGCGGGCGCGGGCGTGGTCGTCGCCAAACACGGCAACCGCAATCTCAGCTCCAAATCCGGCACCGCCGATCTGCAATCGCAGATGGGGATCAACGTCATGGTCGGCCCGGAAATCGTTGAAAAGGCAATCAATGAAGCCGGGATCGGATTCATGATGGCGCCCATGCACCATCCTGCCACCCGCCATGTGATGCCGACCCGGACCGAGCTTGGCACCCGCACCATCTTCAACATTCTCGGGCCCCTCACCAATCCTGCCGGCGTCAAGCGCCAGCTGACGGGCGCCTTCAGCCGTGACCTGATCCGGCCAATGGCGGAAACCCTGCGGACACTCGGCTCGGAACGGGCCTGGCTGGTGCATGGGTCCGACGGCACCGACGAGATGACGATCACCGGCGCCACCTGGGTTTCGGCGCTGGAGGAAGACGGCACGCTTCGCGAGCTGGAGATCCGCCCGGAGGACGCGGGCCTGCGAGCCCATCCTTTCGAGGCCATCGTCGGCGGCACGCCAGAGGAAAACGCCGCCGCCTTCCGCGCGCTGCTGGATGGAGCCGCGTCGGCTTATCGCGATGCGGTGCTGTTGAATACGGCCGCCGCGCTGCTGGTTGCGGGCCAGGCCGGCAGCCTCCCTGAAGGCGCCGAGATGGCGGCCCAGTCGATCGACAGCGGTGCCGCCAAAGCCAAGGTCGCGGCGCTGGCCCGGATCACCTCCGCGGCATGACGGATCTGCCCCCGGGGCTGGGCGGCTGGTCCCGCCTGCCCTTTTTCACCACCCATTGGCCCGCCATCGCCGCCGCGCTGGAAGCGGAAGAACGCACCGTAGTGCCGCCCGAGGCGCATCGTTTCGCCGCGCTGCAACTGACCCCGCCGGAGACCACACGGCTGGTGATCCTCGGCCAGGACCCCTATCCGACACCCGGCCATGCCCATGGGCTGGCGTTCTCGGCCGAGCCGGACGTGCGCCCGCTGCCGCGCTCCTTGTCCAACATATTCAAGGAGCTCGAGGATGATCTAGGCATCCGCCGCGCCACTGGCGACCTGCGCGGATGGGCCCGCCAGGGCGTGCTGCTCCTCAACACTTCCCTCACCGCCCCGGCCGGGGCTGCCAATGGCCACAAGCATCTCGGCTGGCACCATCTGGCGCATCAGGTGCTGGAAGCGACCTCTGCCTGCCCCACCGCTTACATTCTCTGGGGCAATGCAGCGCAGAGGCTTGAATCCCATATCAAACCGGGCGAACACTTGGTCCTGAAGAGCGCCCATCCCTCGCCGCTCTCGGCGCGGCGCGGCTTCTTCGGGTCAAAGCCATTTTCGCAAGTGAATAATTGGCTCGCCGCACGCGGCGGCGCCGAGATAGACTGGAACGCATGAACGGAGCCGCTGCTATGACGGAAAACGTGCTCGACAAGATCAAAGCCTACAAGCTCGAGGAAGTGGCCGCAGACAAGGCTGCCAAGCCGATCGGGGAATTGGAGGCCGAAGCCCAGAACGCACCGCCCGTGCGCGGCTTTGCCAAGGCTTTGATGCAGGCCAGCCGCGATGGCTACGGGCTGATCGCAGAGGTCAAGAAAGCCAGCCCCTCTAAGGGGCTGATCCGCGCCGATTTCAACCCGGCGGAGCTTGCCAAGGCATATGAAAGCGGCGGTGCTGCCTGCCTCTCGGTGCTGACCGACACGCCCAGTTTCCAGGGCGCCAAGGAGTATCTTGTGGAGGCGCGCGAAGCCTGCAGCCTGCCGGTGCTGCGCAAGGATTTTATGTATGACCCCTACCAGGTCGCCGAAGCCCGCGCGCTTGGCGCCGACTGCATCCTGATCATCCTCGCCTCGGTCTCGGACGAACAGGCGGCGGAGCTGGAGCAGTCCGCCTTCGATTGGGGTATGGACGTGCTGCTGGAAGTGCATGACGAGGCCGAGCTGGAACGCGCCTGCGCCCTGAAATCGCCGCTGATGGGCATCAACAACCGCAACCTCAAGACCTTCGAGACCACGCTGGACACCACCCGCACCCTGTCCCGCCTGGTGCCCGCGGACCGCACCATTGTCTGCGAAAGCGGCCTGTCGCGCCCCGAAGATCTGGCCGACATGGCGCGTTACGGCGCCCGCAGCTTCCTGATCGGCGAAAGCCTGATGCGGCAGGAGGACGTGGCCGCCGCCACCCGCGCGCTGCTGGCGAGCCCCCTGACCCCCGGTGCAATGTAGGGAGAACCCGCGATGAGCCTTACCCATTTCGACGCCAAGGGCGATGCCCATATGGTCGATGTTTCGGACAAGCCGGTCACCGCCCGGATTGCGACCGCCGAGGGACACATCAGCATGGCGCCGGAAACCTTTGAAATCATTTCAGAAGGCCGCGCCAAGAAGGGTGATGTTCTGGCCGTGGCGCGGCTTGCGGGCATCATGGGCGCGAAGAAGACGCCCGAGCTGATCCCGCTCTGCCACCCTCTGCCGGTCACCAAGGTCGCCGTCGAGCTGACGCTGGATCCCGGCCTGCCCGGCATCCGCATCGAAGCCACGGTCAAGACCACCGGCCAGACCGGTGTCGAGATGGAAGCGCTCACCGCGGTCTCCACCGCCGCGCTCACCGTTTATGACATGGCCAAGGCGGCCGACAAGGCGATGCAGATCGGCGGCATCCGCGTCATTCTGAAGGACGGCGGAAAATCAGGACGTTACGAGGCCTAGATGATCTCCGTCAGCGACGCCCTCAGCCAGCTTCTCTCCCTGGTCTCCCGGCTGGAGAGCGAAGACATTCCCCTGGAGGAAGCCGCGGGCCGGGCGCTGGCCCGCGATGTGCAGGCGACCCGCGACCAGCCGCCCTTCGCGTCCTCCGCGATGGACGGCTATGCCGTGCGGGCAGACGAAGCCGAGCAGCACGCGATGTTCAAGGTGATCGGCGAGGCGGCGGCGGGACATGGCTTTGCGGGCCACGTCGGCGCGGGCCAGGCCGTGCGCATCTTCACCGGAGCCCCGGTGCCGGAGGGGGCGGGCCAGGTGGTGATCCAGGAGGATGTGACCCGCAGCGGCGGTCTCATCACCCTCACCAACCCGCCCGGCCCCGGCACCCACATCCGCCCGCGCGGCGGAGATTTCTCCGCAGGCGATACCGTCCCGGCGCCGCGGCGGCTAACGCCCGCGGATATTGCCCTGCTGGCCGCCATGAACATCGCCAGCGTCCCGGTGACCCGCCGTCCCGAGGTCGCACTGATCTCCACCGGGGACGAGCTGGTGATGCCGGGCGGCAACCCCGGACCGGACCAGATCATCGCCTCCAACACCTTCGGTCTCAAGACCCTGCTCGCGGACCTCGGCGCCCGCGCCCGCATCCTGCCGATTGCCCGCGACACCGAACCCGCGCTGCGCGCCGCCTTTGCGCTGGCCGAGGGTGCGGATCTAGTGGTGACCATCGGCGGCGCCTCGGTCGGCGATCACGATCTGGTCGGCAAGGTGGCGCAGGACATCGGCATGGAGCGGTCGTTCTACAAGGTCGCCATGCGCCCGGGCAAACCTTTGATGGCGGGCCGCCTCTCGGGCGCAGCGATGGTGGGGCTGCCGGGCAATCCGGTCTCCGCCATGGTCTGCGGCCATATCTTCCTCGCGCCGATGATCCGCACCATGCTCGGCCTGCCCGCCGTGGAGGCGCCGCTGACAGCCCCGCTCGCGGCGCCGCTTGGCCCCAACGGCCCGCGCGCGCATTACATGCGGGCGAAGCTGGACGCGGACGGGCTGACTGCCTTCGATAATCAGGATAGTTCGCTGCTGACGGTGCTGGCGGCCGCGCAGGCGCTGCTGATCCGGCCGCCAAACGACGGGCCGCGTCAGACAGGTGAACCGATGCAATACATCCCGCTGTGAAGCCCCTTCACCTTTGCAGAAATACTCGCGCCGCAGGCACGCGCCGGCGGCGCGTTGCGCCTTCTCCACAACTACGAGCCGACCTGTTGACACAAAACGGGAACATGCGTAGAACAAAAAGAAACACCTGATAAGGCGCGGAGGCACCGAGAATGCTCACCAAGAAGCAACTGGATTTGCTGGAATTCATCCACGGGCGGCTGCAGCGCAACGGGGTGCCGCCCAGCTTTGACGAGATGAAGGTGGCGCTCGACCTCAGGTCGAAATCCGGCATTCACCGGCTCATCACGGCGCTTGAGGAACGCGGCTTCATCCGCCGCCTCGCCCACCGCGCCCGCGCGATCGAGATCATCCGCCTGCCCGAAAGCCTCGGTGGCCCGGCAGAGGCGCAGGGCTTCGCGCCCCGGGTGATCGAGGGCGGACAAGGCGCGGCGGCGCCTGCGCCGGCACCCTCGTCCAGCCCTGCCGCGGTGGAGCTGCCGGTGATGGGCCGCATCGCCGCCGGTGTCCCGATCGAGGCGATCAGCCAGGTCTCGCATCAGGTCGCGGTTCCAGGCGCCATGCTGTCCTCCAGCGGCCAGCATTATGCGCTGGAAGTGCGCGGCGACTCGATGATCGAGGCGGGTATCAACGACGGCGATATCGTGGTGATCCGCGAAGCCAGCACCGCCGACAATGGCGACATTGTCGTGGCCCTTGTCGAAGGGCAGGAGGCGACGCTGAAACGCTACCACCGCGAAGGCCGCATGATCGCGCTGGAGGCCGCCAACCCGGCCTATGAAACCCGCCGCTACTCGGCTGACAAAGTCGAAGTGCAGGGGCGGCTGGTGGGCCTGATCCGCAGCTACTGAACCTCCGGGCGGGCCGCCCGGCGCCAGACCGGGGGCAGGCGTTCCGGCCGGCCGTCCCGGTCCGGCGCCGTCCAGAGCCGGGAGCCGCTCACTTCCCGCGCGGTCTGCAGCTTGCCCTCCGCACTTATCGCGATACTTCCGGTCTGGCGCAGGACCTCCGGCGTCAGCAGCAGGCAGCCCTGCTGCGGCTGCGCCAGGTCCGGGGCGACCGTAGACACCAGGATGTCGCCCGCGCCGCAGGGTCCTGCCGCCGCCAATTTGCGTTTCCCCGGCGCGTGCACCAGCCGGCCCCGCGGGCCGTGCCAGACCGCCGGGCCGCTGCCAAGCGCCTGCCAGCGCCCGGCCGCATCTGACTGAGAGGCGAAGTCGCCGTCATTCTCCAGCCAGATGCCTGCGGTGAACCCCTGCCCTTTGGCGCGCGACAACGCACGGCCGTCGGCCTGCATCACCCCGACCAGCCCGCCGGACTCGGCGATCAGCAGGAAGGGCCGCTCGGCCTGCTGCCAGAGCCAAAGCGCCGCCGCCACCGGCACAAGCCCCGCAAGCCGAAGGCGCCCCTGCCAAATCGCCAACAGCAAAAGCCCCGCCGCCAGCAGCGGCAGCACCAGCGGGCCGGGTGCCGTCACCGGCGACAACGCGCCCTCCAGCCCCGATACCGCCCTGGCCACCGTCAGGATCCACTCCAGCCCCCAGCGCATCGCCGTGAGCGCCGCGCCTTCCAGCCCAAAGGGCAGCAAGCAGGCCGCCAGCACCGCAGCCGGGATCACTACCGTGCCCATCACCGGCACCGCCAGCACATTGGCGAGCAGCCCGTAGTGCGGCAGCGTGTTGAAATGCGCGGCCGAAAACGGCGCCGTCGCCAGCCCCGCCACGGCGGAAGAGATCACCAGCGCCGCCACCGGGCGCAGCCAGCGCGGGCCCAGTCCAATCTCCGCCTCGCGCAGCCAGCCAAAGACCGCAACCAGCGCAGTAGTGGCGGCAAAGCTCATCTGGAAACCGGGGCTGAGCAGGCTTTCCGGGCGCCGCAGGAGCACGATCACCGCTGCCACCGCCACCGCCCTGAGCGTGATCGCGCGGCGGTTCAGCAGTACTGCGGAAAACATCACCGCCACCATGACAAAGGCTCTCTCTGTCGCGACATTGCCGCCCGAGAGAGCCAGGTACCCCGCCGCCGCAGCAAGCGCCGCAACCGCTGCAATTTTCTTGCCTGGCACACGCAGCGCAAGCGGCGGCACCAGCGCCAGCGCCACTCGCAGCGCAGCAAAGACAAAGCCGGTGAGCAGCCCCATGTGCAGGCCCGAGATCGCCAGCAGATGCGCGAGATTGCTGTGCCGCAGCGCCTCCAGCACCTGGTCCGGCACACCGCTGCGCACCCCCGTCGTGAGCGCCGCGGCAAAACCGCCGGCCTCGCCCGGGATGCGGGCCTGCAGCGCGGCCGCCATGCGGTGGCGCAGCCGCTCCACCGCCAGCGCATCGCCCGCAGGCTCCGCCAGCAGCACCGGCGCCCGCGTGTAGCCAAGGCCGCCGAGTTCGAGGAACCAAGCATGGCGGCGGAAGTCGAAGCCGCCGGGTTCGGCCGGACCCTGCGGCGGCAGCAGATGCGACGTGGTCATTACCCGCGCGCCGGGCGCGGGCTGCCGGTCCGGGGCCATCAGCGAGATCCGCACCCGGGCGGGCGTGCGCCGCGGCGGCAGATCACCCAGCCGCACCTGATCCAGTGTCATGCGAAGCGCGCCGGTCTGAGAGCGGTCGAGCGCCACCACCCGCCCCTCGACCGGACCGTAGTAGCGGAAATCCAGCGCCGGTGCCGCAACCAGATGGGCGCGCGCCCCGCCTAGGCAGAAGCCGGCCGCGAGCAGTGCCGGCGCCCAGGCCAGGAAGGCCAGTGCCCGGTCACAGAGCGCGACACCGGAGCAGAGAATGAAAACGACAGCCGCGGCAGCAAATTCGGCTGCGCCGGGTTCGATTTTCAGGCTAAAGTAGAGGCCGGTCCCCGCCCCAAGCCACACCGGCACCCAAGGGAGCAGATATCCCCGTTGCCGTTGCAATATATCCACGATGGCTGCGCTTTGCCGCATGCTTGCCCCCCGCCTTCTGGCCCGGTAGACAGACGCAACTCTAGGCCTCACACGGTTTCCAAAAGGTAAATCCCCCCTCATGACCAAACCGGTTGTCACCCGTTTCGCCCCCTCTCCCACCGGCTTTCTGCATATCGGCGGCGCCCGCACCGCACTGTTCAACTGGCTGTTTGCCCGCGGACGCGGCGGCAAGTTCCTGCTCAGGATCGAAGACACCGACCGCGAGCGCTCCACCCCGGAGGCAACCGCCGCTATTCTGCAGGGCATGGAGTGGCTGGGGCTGGATCATGACGGCGAAGTGATCAGCCAGTTCGCGCGTGCTGACCGCCACGCCGAAGTGGCACAGCAGCTGCTGGCCGAAGGCAAGGCCTACAAATGCTTTGCCACCCAGGAAGAAATCGCCGCGTTTCGCGAGCAGGCCAAGGCCGAGGGCAAATCCACCCTCTACCGCTCGCCCTGGCGCGACGCCGATCCGGCAAACCACCCGGACGCGCCTTACGTGATCCGCATCAAGGCCCCGCAGGACGGCGCCACGGTGATCCGGGACGAAGTGCAGGGTGATGTGACGATCCGCAACGACCAGCTCGACGACATGATCCTGCTGCGCTCGGACGGGACGCCGGTCTACATGCTGGCGGTTGTGGTGGACGATCACGACATGGGCGTAACCCACGTGATCCGCGGCGACGACCACCTCAACAACGCCGCCCGGCAGATGATGATCTATGAGGCGATGGGCTGGGACGTACCGGTCTGGGCGCATATCCCGCTGATCCACGGGCCGGACGGCAAGAAGCTCAGCAAGCGCCACGGCGCTTTGGGGGCGCAGGAATATCAGGCGATGGGCTACCCGGCGGCAGGGATGCGAAATTACCTGGCGCGCCTGGGCTGGAGCCACGGCGATGACGAATTTTTCACGGACGCCCAGGCCAGGGAGTGGTTCGGCCTCGATGGCATCGGCAAAAGCCCGGCCCGTTTCGATACCAAGAAGCTGGAAAACCTCTGCGGCCAGCACATCGCCATCAGCGATGACGCCGCATTGCGGCATGAGATCGAGGCTTATCTCGTAGCTGCCGGGGAACCGCCGCTGAGTGACGTACAGTCAGACGGGCTGGAACGGGCCATGCCCTGCCTCAAGGACCGTGCCCGCACCTTTCCGGAACTGCTTGAAAAAGCCCACTTTGTTTTGACCTCACGGCCTATTGAACGGGATCAGAAAGCAGAAAAGGCGCTGACATCTGTATCCGATGGTATACTGAGAGAATTGACGCCGCAGTTGCAAAATGCTAGCTGGGTCCGTGACGATCTGGAGGTGCTTCTGAACGATTTTGCGGAAGCGCATGATACCAAGTTCGGCAAACTGGCGGGGCCCTTGCGGGCCGTGCTCGCGGGCCGCGCGGTAACGCCTTCGGTGTTCGACATGATGCTGGTTCTGGGCCGCGAGGAAACGCTGGCCCGGCTCGCTGACGCAACGGGCTGACCTGGCGTTAACGTTCGGGTAAGCCTGCTCCGATATGACCACGCCTGCGCGCAGCCGCGCAGGTGCTGCCCCGCATGCAAGAGACCGGACCGGCCGCTTGCATGCCTGTAAGAGGAAGGGACACCCATGACCGAGACCAAGAAATCTGCCACGCTCAGCCTTGATGGCAAGACTTACGAGCTGCCCATTTTTTCGCCGACGGCCGGGCCCGATGTCCTCGACATCCGCAAGCTCTATGCGCAGGCAGGTGTCTTCACCTATGACCCGGGCTTCACCTCGACCGCCAGCTGCGACAGCACCATCACCTATATCGATGGCGATGCCGGCCACCTGCTGCACCGCGGCTACCCGATTGACCAGCTTGCGGCCAAGTCGCACTACCTCGAGGTCTGCTATCTGCTGCTTTATGGTGAACTGCCGACCGCGGCCCAGCTCGAGGATTTCGAGACCCGGGTGACCCGCCACACCATGGTGCACGAACAGATGCACAACTTCTTCCGCGGCTTCCGCCGCGACGCGCATCCGATGGCGACGCTGGTGGGTGTGGTCGGCGCGATGTCGGCCTTCTACCATGACTCGCTGGACGTGAACGACCCCTGGCAGCGTGAGGTCGCCGCGATCCGCCTGATCGCCAAGGTGCCGACGATTGCCGCGATGGCCTACAAGTATTCGATCGGCCAGCCCTTCGTTTATCCGCGCAACGATCTGGATTACGCCTCGAACTTCCTGCACATGTGCTTCAGCGTGCCGGCGGAGGAATACCACGTGAGCCCGATCGTGGCCCGTGCAATGGACCGGATTCTCACTCTGCACGCCGACCACGAGCAGAACGCGTCGACCTCGACCGTGCGGCTCGCGTCCTCCTCCGGTGCCAATCCCTTCGCCTGCATCGCGGCCGGCATCGCCTGCCTCTGGGGCCCCGCGCACGGCGGCGCCAACCAAGCCTGCCTGGAGATGCTGAAAGAAATCGGCACCGTCGACCGCATTCCCGAGTTCATCGCCCGCGCCAAGGACAAGAACGACCCGTTCCGCCTGATGGGCTTTGGCCACCGGGTCTACAAGAATTTCGACCCGCGCGCGACGGTGATGAAACAGTCCGCCGACGAGGTGCTGGACCTCATGGGCATCGAGGACAACCCGATCCTGCAGGTCGCCAAGGAGCTTGAGAAGCAGGCGCTGGAGGATCCGTATTTCGCCGAGAAGAAGCTGTTCCCGAACGTCGACTTCTACTCCGGCATCATCCTGGAGGCGATGGGCTTCCCGACCTCGATGTTCACCCCGATCTTCGCGGTCAGCCGCACCATCGGCTGGATCTCGCAGTGGAAGGAAATGATTGCCGATCCGCAGAACAAAATCGGCCGCCCGCGCCAGCTCTACCTGGGCGAGAACCTGCGCGACTACGTGGACATCGAAAACCGCTGATCGCGGCCGTCCTGCGAAACACGAGCGCCCCGCATTTGCGGGGCGTTTTTTTTGCGACGGTTCCATCCCGGTCCGCCGCATATATGTCTGGTACATGTTGCCCGCAGCGCAGGACCGGGCCGGAAGACCGCCGCACATTGTCGGCACTGCAGATGCGCACAGCGTCCGGCTTGCCGCCCGGCGCCGGGTTCAGGGTCCGCTGCATCTGCCCGCTCCGGATTCGCGCACCCTCTTTGCCGCCGCATTTGCGCGGCTATTCCCGCGCGAGCAACGATACCGGCAAAACCACGGCAACTGTTTTGGGGAACATGCACAAACTTGACGTGAAGTTGACGAGCGCTACACAACCTTTTAGTAAAATATTAAACGTTTAAGGTGCGCAGGCTCCTGGCAGGAGGAACTCCCATGCCACCCGCGAGATTCAACGGCAGAATTATTCATGGAACTTCTCATTCTTCTTGGTCTGGGCCTCACGGCGGGCACATTTGCGCTGCTGAACGACGATGACGACAGCGGAGATTCCGAGGACGGGAACACAGACGAACGTCAGGGAAGCTCCGATCCAGAACCGGAAAATTACGAAAGCAACGAGGCCGCAACCATTACCGCCACCGATGCAGCGAATGACATCATCGGAGGCAGCCAGGATCAGTCGATCTTCTTGCGCGGCGGCGACGATTTGGCAGAAGGACGCGGCGGCGACGACCGGATCTTCGGGATGGATGGAGAGGACTTTATCGTCGGCGGTTCCGGAGACGACTGCCTGCGCGGCGGAGCGGACAATGACTTGCTGATCGACAACGCGGGATCGGACACGATGCACGGCGACAGTGGCAACGACCTCATCGCGGCGACGTCCACCTTCGATGGCGAAGGGCTCGCGGGGTTCTACCGCGGCGTCGCGGATGGCAGCATTACCGATCCCGCCAGCGTCAACGACCATTACTCTCCAGACACCGATACCGACAGCAACGCAGACAGCGTGTTCGGCGGCGGCGGCAATGACAGCGTGATCGCCGGTGAAGGCGATACGGTCTCTCTGGGCAGCGGCAACGACATGCTCGCAGTCGGCGACTGGCATCAGTCCGATGACGACCCGGTATTTGTCACCGATTTCGATACCAGCGAGGACGTGCTCGTCTACTCGCACGATGGCGAGGGCACGATGCCGGACCTCTTCGTCATGCATCTTGAAGACGGGACCGGCGGCGGCCAAGGCTCGGCGCTTCTGTTTGCCGACAACGCCCTTGTCGCACGGATGCCGGGTGCAGGAGGCCTGCTGTCGGTCAGCGACATCAGCATAGTAGAGCGGACACCAGAGAGTTCCCTGCTGTCCTGACGGCTATTCCAACAACCGTGGGAAGGGAACGGCCTCAGCGCCCCTCAAACTTCGCGGGGCGCTTTTCCATGAAGGCAGTCACGCCTTCCATGAAGTCGCGGCTCTTGCCGCATTCGCCCTGCAGATGCGCCTCGGCCGAGAGCTGTTCCGGCAGGGTGCGGTTGGAGCTTTCGCGCAGCGCGGTCTTGATCGCGCCAAAGGCGCGGGTCGGCCCGTTGGCCAGATATTCCGCGCGGGCGCGCCAATGCGCCTCGAAGCGGTCGTCCGGCACCGCCTCCCAGATCATCCCCCAGTCGCTGGCCTGGCGCGCGGTGATCGGCTCGGCAAACAATGCAGCGCCCATCGCCTTGGCAAGCCCCATCTGGCGCGGCAGGAACCAGGTGCCGCCGGCATCCGGCATCAGGCCGATACGGGCAAAGGCCTGCATGAAGAAGGCGCTCTCCGACGCAATCACCACATCCGCAGCCAGCGCCAGATTGGCCCCCGCGCCGGCGGCGGCACCTGTCACGGCCGAAATCGTCGGCACCGGGCAGTCATAGACCGCTTCCAGCATCGGGGTGTATTCATCGCGCAAGGTGCGCTCCAGATCGAGGCTGCCGGCGCTGTTGGCATCACTCAGATCCTGGCCCGAGCAGAAACAGCCGCCCGCGCCCGTCAAAACCACCGCCCGCGCCTCCTGCCCCGCGAGCCGCATCGCATGGGTGATCTCGGCCCGCATCTGGCTGGTGAGCGCGTTCTTCTTCGCCGGGCGGTTCAGTGTGATCACTGCCAGCCCGTCTTCCAGCGCAAACAGAATTTCCTTGTAGTCCATAGCGTGCCTCACCTTGATTGCGGCGGCCGCGCGGGCGGCCGGTTTGCCGGCATGGTGACGCAAAGCCTGCCCGCCGGAAAGGCGGACCCGGCGTCATTTGTCGAGGATTTGCTTCAGCCGTTTGCGCTCTTCTTCGCTCAAGCCCCGCTCGGCGGCCTTAGGCGCGCGGGAACGGTTGCGGACATAGACCGCGCCGATCCCCAGGGCACAGAGCAGCATCAGGGGGCCCGCCGCCCACAACAGCCAGTTGGCCCCGCTCACCGTGGGCCGCAGCAGCACGTATTCGCCGTAACGGTCGACGATGAACGCAATCGCCTCGCGGTCGCTGTCCCCCGCCTCCAGCCGCTCGCGCAGGAGAACGCGCAGGTCACGGGCCAGATCGGCATTGGATTCATCGATGCTCTCGTTGCGGCAAACCAGGCAGCGCAGGTCCTTGGACAGCTCGCGCGCGCGCGCCTCCAGTGCCGGATCGGCAAGCACCTCGTCCGGCTCCACTGCGCTGAGCGGCAGCGGCGCCAGCAGGCTGACGGACACCAAGGCCGCCATCACAAGCGGTATCAGCCGTAAGCGGGTCATTCGGCCGGCACTCCTTCGGGGCGGGACTTGCGCGCGCCTGCGGCCACCCGGAAGCGGCGGTCGCTAAGGCTCAGCAACCCGCCAAGCGCCATCAGGATGCAGCCGCCCCAGATCCAATTTGCTAGCGGCTTGATATAGGTGCGCATGGTCCAGCCGCCATTGTCCTGCCGGTCGCCGATCACCACGTAAAGATCGCGGGTCAACCGGTAGTCGATCGCGGCTTCAGTGGTCGGCATCCTGGCGACTGGATAATCGCGCTTCTCGGGGTAGAGCGTCGCGACCGGGCGGCCCGCGCGGGTCACCTCGACCCGGCCCATGGTGGTGAAATAATTCGGCCCCTGCGCGCGGCTGACATCGGCCAGTTCCAGGCTGTAGGGGCCAACCATGAAGGGCGCACCCACTTGCGCCACGCGGATATCCTCCCGCTCCCAGGCGGTGAGCCCGGCGATGGCAAAGATGGTGATACCCAGCCCCGAATGCGCCAGCGCCTTGCCCCAGTCGGCCCGCGGCAGCCGCGCGAGGCGCCGCAGCCGGTCCGCCTTGCCGGCGCGCAGCCAGAGATCGGTGAAGGCGCCAAACACCACCCAGGCGCCAAGGAACAGCCCCACCGGCCCCAGCGCGGACCGCCCGGTCTGCATTGCCCAGGAAAGAACCGCAAGCGCCACTGCCAGAACAAAGACATAGCGCAGATGCCAGGCCGCCCGCCCAAGCCGGCCGCGTTTCCAGGGCAGCATTGCGCCGACGGGCAGGATCAGCCCCAAAACTACCATGAAGGGGGTGAAGGCCGAATTGAAGAACGGCGGACCAACCGAAAGCTTCCGGTCAAAGGCCATCTCGGCCACGATCGGCCAGAGGGTGCCGAAGAAGACGACAAAGCAGCTCACCGCCAGCAGGATGTTGTTGGCCACCAGCGCGCTTTCGCGGCTGACCACGCCAAAGACGCCCTTGGCCTCCATCGCCTGCGCACGGGCGGCAAAAAGCGTCAGCGCGCCGCCGGTAAAGAAGGCCAGGATGAACAGGATAAACACGCCGCGCTCGGGGTCATTGGCAAAGGCATGCACCGAGGTCAAAAGCCCCGAGCGCACGATAAACGTGCCGATTAGCGAAAAGCCAAACGCCAGGATCGCCAAGAGAATGGTCCAGCTCTTCAGGCTTTCGCGCTTTTCCACCACGATGGCCGAATGCAGCAATGCAGCCGCCAGCAGCCAGGGCATGAAGGAGGCGTTCTCGACCGGATCCCAGAACCAGAAGCCGCCCCAGCCCAGTTCATAATAGGCCCACCAGGACCCCAGCGCGATGCCTATGGTGAGGAAAATCCAGGCCGTCAGCGTCCAGGGCCGCACCCAGCGCCCCCAGGCGGCGTCGATGCGGCCTTCGATCAGCGCAGCGACGGCAAAGGAAAACGCCATCGAAAGCCCGACATAGCCGAGGTAGAGGAACGGCGGATGGAAGGCGAGCCCGGGGTCCTGCAACAGCGGGTTCAGGTCCTGCCCGTCAAAGGGCGGCACCGGCAGCCGCTCGAAGGGGTTGGACGTGAACAGAATAAATGCGAAGAAAGCCACGCCAATCGCCGCCTGCACCGACAGCACCCGCGCTTTCAACGTGGGAGGCAGCCCGCCGCCAAACACCGAGGCCAGCGCCCCGAACAGGGCCACGATCAGCACCCAGAGCAGCATCGAGCCCTCGTGATTGCCCCAGGTGCCGGAGATCTTGTAGAGCATGGGTTTGGCCGAATGGCTGTTGAGCGTTACCAGCTTGAGCGAGAAATCCGAGGTGATGAAGGCCCACATCAGCGCGCCGAAGGCAAAAGCGGTGAACAGGAACTGCGCCTGCGCCGCCGGCTCGGCCACGGCCATCCAGCCGGGCCAGCGCTTCTGCGCACCGATCAAGGGCACCACCATCTGAACGAGGGCGATCATGAAGGCGAGGATAAGGGCGAAGTGGCCAAGCTCTGTAATCATGCCTCCCCTATATGCCGATCCGGCAGGGCCGCCAATGGGCATCGCCGCGCCACGCCGCCGCAGTGAGCAAATTGTGATCAGCCGCGCAGCCGCTTCCACTCCTCCAGCGCCGGGTTGGCGTCGGGTGCCGTGGCGTCCAGCCGGGCCGCGGCATCGGTGCCGGTGGCGGCGGTGCCCGGTTGCGGCCGCGCGGCGCGCAAGGTCTCCAGCACCGCGATATTGCCCGCCGCCTCAGGCAGGCGGGCCATGCTGGCGGCAATCCCCTCCTGAAACTGCTGTGCCTTCACCTGGTGCCGCGCCCCGAAATAAAAGGAGACGATGACGCCCAGCAGCCACCACAGCGGCTCGGGCACCAGGGCGATGCCCTGCATCCGCGCGGCAAACCACAGGGGATCCACCAGCGCCGCCGCCATCAGCCCGATAGTCCCCAGCGCCAGCATCGGCCGCGGCAGGCGGTTGACCCCGTCCATGAAACGGTCGAACCGCCCCTTGCGGCCGGGCCGGAACTCGGCGCCGAACTGCGAAAGCGCCGCTGCGCGCAGCTCGTAGGCGCGCGACGCGCCGGCCTCAGCGTTTTCCCGAAAGACTTCAACTGTCTCCCGCAACACATTACGCTGGCCGCCAAAAACCATAGCCAGAAACTCTCTGATCAGCCCCATGACTTGGTCCTCTCGGTAAATTGTTCCGGGCTCAGGTGATAGCGCGATGACATGAACTCTTCGGCCCGCTTGATCCAGCCGCCCTTGCCGCCCGCGCGGCTGCGTGCGTATTTGCGGCTGGCCGGGCGGCGGTCCGCGAGGCGGAAATAGTAGTTGCGCCGCGCCACGCCGTAGGCATCGCGCAGAGCCGCCGTCCCGACCGCTGCCGCGCGTGCCGCCGCATCGGCGGTCTTCGGGCCGATCACCCCGTCCGCGGTCAGCGGGTAGCCCATCTGCCCCAGCAATCGCTGCAGGATGCGCACCGCATTGCTGCCGGCATTCACATACATGTCAAGTACCGGCGGCTGCAGGCACTTGGGCAAGAGGTCGATCCGCGGCTTCTCGAAGTAGTGGCGGATGAAGATCTCCGCGGCCTGCGCGCGGCTCAGCCGCTGCAGATCGGCAACCCCCACCGCGCCGTCGCCGTCCAGATCCAGTCCCAGACGGCGCAGCGTCGTGAGCGTCACCCCGTGTTTGGTTGCCCCGCCCGGATCGTCGGGGTCATCCACAAATCCGCCCTCGCGCGCAACGATGGCGTCGGCAATCTCTCTGACCGTCAGCATGGCACCTCACCTTTTGGGAAACCATGCTGCCGAAGGCGTGCTAACCCCGCCTCACCACAGCGCCCGCGGCCCGCGCAACGCGCCCGAAACCCGGATCCGTCAGCCGGTGAGACCCGAAGCAAAAACCCCGCAGGACCGAAGTCCTGCGGGGCGTTCTTCGACCTGGGAAAACCGCCAAACTCAGCTCTCGGGCTCCTTGTAGACCCCCTGCTCCTTCAAGGCGTCCATGACTTCCTTGGGCATGTAAGTCTCATCATGTTTGGCAAGGATTTCAGAAGCTTCAAAGACACCATTCACGTAACGACCGGTGCCCACCATACCCTGGTTCTCCTCGAACAGGTCAGGCAGCACGCCGGTAAAGGCAACCGGCACCGTGGCGCCGCCATCGGTCACCGCAAAACGCACGGTCTCGCCCTGGCCGCGCTGGAGGCTGCCTTCCTCCACCAGCCCGCCAATGCGGAAAACTTCATCCGGCGTGGGCGGCGCGTCCATCACCTGGCTGGGCGAGCGGAAATAGTTGATGCCGTCGCGCATGGCATAGCCGATCAGCACCGTCGACACCGCCAGCGCCAGCGCGGCCACAGCAATGACCTGGATCCGGCGCTGTTTCTTCAGGTTCTTCATCGTATCCTCTTCGTCACCCCAGACCGCGTGCCCTGCCCCGGTTTAAGGGAACAGCGGCGCCATCATCAGGCCCAGGGTCTCCTCTTCACCTAACATCAGGTTGGCATTCTGCAAGGCCTGGCCGCTGCTGCCCTTTGTCAGATTGTCGAGCGCGGCAAAGACGATGGCGCGGCCTTCGATCCGGTCCGCAGCGACGCCGATATGGCAGAAGTTGGAGCCGCGCACGTCATGGGTCGAGGGCGCGGTGCCAAAGGGCAGAAGCTCGATGAAGGGTTCATCCGCGTAGGCCTTGGCGAAGGTATCATAGATCGCCTGGGCATCGCCCTTCACGTAGACGGTTGCGAGGATACCACGATTGGCGGGCATCAGGTGCGGAGTGAACTGCACCTTGACCGGGCGGCCTGCCAGCTTGCTGAATTCCTGGTCGAACTCGCCCAGGTGCCGGTGGGTGCCGCCGATGGCATAAGCGTTGTAACCCTCGCTCAGCTCCGCATGCAGCAGGTTTTCCTTCAGCGCGCGCCCGGCGCCGGAAACTGCGCATTTCAGATCGAGGATGATCTCGTCCAGGTCGATCACCCCGGCGGAGATCAGCGGCCGCAGCGCAAACTGTCCGGTGGCCGCGTTGCAGCCGGTGCCCGCGACCAGCCGCGCCGCGCGGATCTCGTCGCGGTAGAATTCGCTGAGCCCATAGACCGCTTCTTCCTGCTGCTCCAGCGCCGCATGCGGATTGCCGTACCATTTCTCGTATCCGGCCGGGTCGCGCAGGCGGAAATCAGCAGAAAGGTCGACGATCTTCAGATCCTTCGGCAGCGCGGCAATCACCTCCTGGCTGGTCTTGTGCGGCAGGGCGCAGAAGCAGAGGCCGATGCCGGAAAAGTCGATCTCATCAATCTTGCACAGCGTGGGCAGATCCATATGGCGCAGGTGCGGGAAGACCTCGGCCATTTCCATGCCCGCCTTGCGCTCCGCCGCCAGCGCCGCGATTTCGATGTTGGGGTGCTGAGCGATCAGCCGCACCAGTTCGGCGCCGGTGTAGCCGGAAGCGCCCAGAATTGCCACTTTATGGGTCATGTCGGACCTCGTCTTTAGAATGCCGGGCCGGTTCCGCAGGTGTTTCGGAACCGGATAAAGGGGAGAGCCGCCGCGCGCCTTGATTTGGGACAATGCCGCGGCGAGGGCTGCTTACGCGGCCTGGAAATTAATTTCCCGTCGCAGGAACTGCGTCGCGCGGTCGCCGACGCGGCCCGGGTTGCCAGTGGTGAAATAGCCGCCGGTGCCGTTGCCATACATATCGGGGTGGCGTTGCAGGTAGTCGGCGAGACTGTCGGCCACCAGATCGCCCTGGCTGAAGACCTTGACCTCCGGGCCGAGTGCCGCCTGGAAGACATCTTGCATCAGCGGATAATGGGTGCAGCCGAGGATCGCCGCTTCAGGATGCGGCATCTTGCGCTTCAGTGCCTCCACATGGCTGCGCACCAGCGCCTCGGCCAGGATCAGGTCACCCTCCTCGATCGCATCGACCACGCCGCCGCAGCTTTGCGCCTCCACATCGACGCCGATGGCGCGGAAGGCCAGTTCGCGCTGGAAGGCGCGGCTGGCGACGGTGGCGGGGGTTGCAAACAGCGCCACATGCTGCACTGCGACTTCGCGCGGCGGCGAATTGTCGCCCCACTGCCGCTCGGTCAGCGCTTCGATCAGGGGCACGAACACGCCAAGCACGCGCTTGCCCTTGGGCAGGCCGCCCTCCTGCATCCGCCGCAGTGCCGCGGCAGAGGCGGTGTTGCAGGCCAGAATCACCAGGTCGCAGCCCTTGTCCCACATGTTCCGGACCGCCGCCGATGTCAGCTGGTAGACGTCCTCGGCGTCGCGCACGCCGTAGGGGGCATGGGCGTTGTCGCCGTAATAGAGGAAGTTCACATCCGGCAGACGATTCTGCGCGGCGTTCAGGACGGTCAGGCCGCCGAGGCCTGAATCAAAGATGCCTACAGACATAAAGCTCTCTCACACGCGGGTGGTGGAGCCCGGCCCTTGCGCGGGGTCCGGGCGGTGCTAAGGACAGCTCTTACGTGGATTTGCGCGGGAAATCCACGCCTTTCGCCAGCCGCAGCGCCGCAGCCCGCTGCGCGGCTCCTGCCGGATCAGAGGCGGTGCTTCTCCTCGAACTCGAAGCCCCGAAGCTCTGGGTCCAGCGGCTCGGGCGAGAGCGCGTAGGTGGCCTGGCGCAGGTAGGCCATCATCGCGCGGGCATCGCCTGCCAGCGGGTCCAGCACGCAGCGGCTGATCGGCTCCCCCACGGCCACCCGCACCGGGGTGCCGATGCGGGTCCTGAACTCCTTGATAAGAAGCCCCATGCGCAGGGTCGTGTGCAGGTGGCTCGCAATCTGGAACAGGCGCGAGGTGTGGCCGTCGAAATAGATCGGCACCGCCACTGCGTCGGATTTGGTCAGCATTCGCGCGGTGAAGCTGCGCCAGCCCGGGTCCATCGGCCGCGAAAAGGGCTTGGCCGCGGTAGAAACCGTGCCGCCCGGGAAGATTCCGATGGCGCCGCCCTGGCCGAGGTAATCGAGCGCGGTTTTGCGAGTTTCCAGATTGGTGCGCAGCGCTTTCTTGGTTCCGGCAAAGTCCACCGGCAGGATGATCCGGCTCAGGTCCCCCGCCCTGCGGAACACCTGATGCGCGAGGATGCGGAAATCACCGCGGGCCTCATGCAGGATATGGCCCATCATCAGACCGTCGAGAATGCCGTAGGGGTGGTTGGCAATCAGCACCACCGGCCCGTCCCGCGGGATGTTCTGCAGCGAGCCCGCCACCACCTCCAGTGTCAGCCCGTAACGCTCCGCCATCACCGACCAGAAGTCGCGGCCCTCGGCCAGCTCCGCCTCATAGCCGCGCGCGCGGCCGATCAGCCCCAGCCGGCCGGTAGCGTTTTCCATCAGCCGGATTACCATGCGCCCGCTGCGGCTTTCGGCAGCATGGGCATAAGAAATGTCGCGGGCGAAGTGGTAGCCTGTCGTCATGCGCCGGTCTCCGTTAGCGGTTCGATCCCCCAGCGGCGGGGGTGCAGCGTAGCGTAGCGGGGCGCTGTAACAGCGCCATGACCGCGGAGGCCCGGTCTTCGTGGAGAGGCTGCCGATTGTGGCTGGCACCCGGGGCTTTGCCCCGGACCCCAGGGTATTTTCGGCCAGAAAGTAAGGGGGAAGAGTGGCCGCGGGCGCGAGGCCCAACGGGCTGGAGGCAATCTGCGATTGCGGCCAGGCGGGCGGGAGGGCCCCGTCCGCCTGCGTGGCGCAGGGCGGCTTATTCGGCCGCTTTTTGCATCGCGGCGCCCGGATTCCGCAGCGTGGCGAGCAGCTCTTCGCGGCGCTTGGCGGCCTTTTGCTCGTTGGCCATCTTCACCGGGCCGAAGCCGCGGATCTGCAGCGGCAGCTCGGCCAGGGCGGTCAGCGGCGCGATGATGTCCGGGCCGGCCTTGGGCAGCCATTCGGCCATGTCGGCCTCATACTGCTTGATCAGCGCGCGTTCCATCTTGCGCTCGTCCGTGTAGCCGAAGACATCCAGAGGCGTGCCGCGCAGGCCCTTGAACTTGGCCAGAAGCCACAGCCAGCGCTCCATGCCGGGGCCGAACTTGCGCTTTTTCGGGCGGCCGTTCGGATCCTTGCCGCCAAGGATCGGCGGGGCGAGGTTGTAAGAGATCTTCAGATCGCCCTCGAACTCGGCTTCCGCCTTCTCCCGGCTCGACAGAAGCAGGCGCGCCACCTCGTATTCATCCTTGTAGGACAGGAGCTTGTGGTAACCCTTGGCCACCGCTTCCTTGAGCGCAGGATCTTCGATGCCGTCGAGCATCTTCATGTAGCGCTTCGCCAGCCCCTTGCCCTGGTAGGCGATGAGGTGATCGCGGCGGAAGGCGATCTTTTCGTCCAGCGTCCTGGGCTTTTCGACCACTGTGTCGGGCGCGAACAGCTTCGCCGCATCCGCCGGGTAAAGAACCGCCCAGCGGCCGATGTCGAAGGCGCGCAGGTTCTTTTCTACCGCGGCACCGTTCAGCGTGATCGCTTCGGTGATCGCCTCAAGGCTGACCGGCACCAGGCCGCGCTGCCAGGCGCCGCCAAAGACCATCATGTTGGAGAAGATCGAGTCCCCCATCGTGGCGCGCGCCAGTTCGGAGGCGTCGAACAGCGCCAGCCGGTCGCGCAGCCGGGCCTGAAGCGCCACCTGCAGCCGGTCTGTGGGCAGGTTGAACTCGGTGTTGCGGGTGAAATCGCCGGTGATGATCTCGTGGCTGTTCACAACCGCACCGGTCTGGCCGGTGGCGGTGAGGCCCAGGGTCTTGGCGCCGGCACTCACCACCAGATCGCCGCCGATCAGGGCATGGGCTTCGCCGGTTGCGACGCGGATGGCCGAGATGTCTTCGGGCTTCTCCGCAATGCGGCAGTGGATATGCACCGCGCCGCCCTTCTGGGCGAGCCCGGCCATTTCCATCAGCCCGGCCCCCTTGCCGTCGATCTGCGCCGCCTGCGCCAGCACCGCGCCGATGGTCACCACGCCGGTGCCGCCGACGCCGGTGATCACCACGTTATGGGTGCCATCGATGGCGGGCAGCTCGGGCTGCGGCAGCTCCGGCAGGACCAGGCTGGCGGTGGCTTCCTTGCGGATCTTGGCGCCCTCGACGGTCAGGAAAGAGGGGCAGAAGCCGTTGAGGCAGGAGAAGTCCTTGTTGCAGGACGATTGATCGATGGCCCGCTTGCGGCCCAGCTCGGTGTCCTTCGGCACGATCGAGACGCAATTCGACTGCACGCCGCAATCGCCGCAGCCTTCGCAAACGTCGCTGTTGATGAAGACGCGCTGGTCGGGATCGGGGAACAGGCCCTTTTTGCGGCGGCGGCGTTTTTCGGCGGCACAGGTCTGGATGTAGATGATGGCAGAGACGCCTTCCACCTCCTCGAATTCGCGCTGGACATTCATCAGCTCGGCGCGTTCGTGCATCCGCATGCCGGACGGGAACAGCTTGGCGTCGACGTCTTCCTTTTCGTCGTAGACCACGGCAATGGTCTTCACGCCCATCGCGGTCAGCTCATGCGCGATCCGCTGCGCGGTGAGCCCGCCTTCGGCCTGCTGGCCGCCGGTCATCGCCACAGCATCATTGTAGAGGATCTTGAAGGTGATGTTGGTGCCTTCGGCCAGCGCCGCGCGGATCGCCATCACGCCCGAGTGGTTGTAAGTGCCGTCACCGAGGTTCTGGAACACATGCTTGCGCTTGGAGAACGGTGCTTCGCCGATCCAGTTCGCGCCCTCGCCGCCCATGTGGGTAAAGCCCGTGGTCTCGCGGTCCATCCACTGCACCATGAAGTGGCACCCGATACCGGCATAGGCGCGCGAGCCTTCCGGCAGCTTGGTGGAGGTATTATGCGGGCAGCCGGAGCAGAAATAGGGCAGCCGGGTGGCGATTTCCTCGGCGTTGTCGGCGCGGCGCGCCTCGTCGAGCTTGGCCATGCCGGCGCGGATCGCCTCGGTCTCGCGGCCTTCCTCGGTCAGGATGCCGCCGAGTTTTTCTGCAATCATCACCGGGTCGAGCGCATAGCGGGTCGGGAACAGCTCCTCGCGGTGCATGCTGCCCGCGCCGCCCTTGTACCAGCCATAGACCCGGCGGCCCTGGCGGTCGTCGAACAGCGCTTCCTTGATCTGGATCTCGATCAGCTTGCGCTTCTCCTCGACCACCACGATGAGGTCCAGGCCTTCGGCCCAGTCGTGGAAGCCCTTCATGTCCATCGGCCAGGTCTGGCCCACCTTGTAGGTGGTGATGCCCAGGCGTTCGGCCATGTTCTCGTCGATATTCAGCAGCTTCAGCGCATGCACCAGGTCGAGCCAGTTCTTGCCCGCGGCGACAAAACCGATCTTGGCACCGGGCTTGCCCCAGACGCGCTTGTCCATTTTGTTGGCGTGGCTGAAAGCCTCGGCGGCGAAACGCTTGTAGTCGATGATGCGGTCTTCCTGGCGGAAACGGTCATCACCCAGGCGGATGTTCAACCCATCGGGCGGCATGTCGAACTTCGGTGCCACCAGCTGCATCCGGTCAGGCTGCGCGTCCACAACCGAGGTCACCTCGATGGTGTCCTTCATCGTCTTTAGGCCGACCCACAGGCCGGAGAACCGGCTGAGCGCATAACCATAGATGCCGTAGTCCAGGATCTCCTGCACGCCTGCGGGGCTCACAATCGGCAGGTAGCAGTCCAACAGAGACCATTCCGACTGGTGCAGCACGGTGGAGCTTTCGCCGGTGTGGTCGTCCCCCATCGCCAGCAGAACGCCGCCGTGTTTCGAGGTGCCGGCCATGTTGGCGTGGCGGATCGCGTCACCGGAGCGGTCGACGCCCGGCCCCTTGCCGTACCACAGGCCAAAAACGCCGTCATACTTGCCTTCGCCGCGCACCTCCGCCTGCTGCGCACCCCAGAGCGCGGTGACCGCGAGGTCTTCGTTCAGCCCGAACTGGAAGGTGACATCCGACGCCTTCAACAGCTTTTCGGCGCGGCTCATCTGCAGGTCCACCGCGCCCAGCGGCGAGCCGCGGTAGCCGGTGACCAGCCCGGCCGTGTTCAGCCCTGCCGCCGCGTCGCGGTGCTTCTGCATCAGCATCAGGCGCACCAGCGCCTGGGTGCCGTTCAGCATGACGGGGGATTTGCTCAGGTCGTATTTGTCGTTGAGCGAGATCTTTTGCGTGCCCATCCGTTCCTCCTCAACCTTTGGATTAGCTTGCTGTGCTGCGCGGCATAATAGGTCATAACTGCTGACCTGCATAGCCGGTATTTTTCGCTTTTCTCTCGCTTGCGCCCATAGAATTGGTACATACGTATGATTTCAGCAAATCACACCCGCAGGCACGGAAAGTAACGCATATGGATTGGGACAAGCTCAGAATATTTCACGCCGTGGCGGATGCGGGCAGCCTGACCCATGCCGGCGACACGCTCAACCTCTCGCAATCGGCGGTCAGCCGCCAGATCCGCGCGCTGGAGGAGAGCTTCAACGCCACCCTGTTCCACCGCCATGCGCGCGGGCTGATTCTGACCGAACAGGGCGAGTTGCTGTTCGACGCCACAAAATCGATGTCGGCGCGGCTGGAGGCGGCCTCCGCCCGCATTCGCGACAGCGAGGAGGAGGTCTTTGGCGAGCTGCGCGTGACCACCACCGTAGGCTTCGGCACGCTCTGGCTGGCGCCGCGGCTGACAAAGCTCTACGAGCAGTACCCGCATCTGAAGATCGACCTGATGCTGGAGGAGCGGGTTCTGGACCTGCCGATGCGCGAAGCTGATGTGGCGATCCGCATGAAGGAGCCGAGCCAGGCCGATCTGGTGCGCAAACGGTTGATGACGGTGCAGATGAAGCTTTATGCCACCAGTGCCTATCTGGAGAAGAACGGCACTCCGGACCGGATCGAGGACATCTCACAGCACCGGCTGATCTGTCAGAACCTGCGCGCCGCACAGGTTGGATCGGCCGCGGTGCTGGGCCAGACACTGATGACCCACAACCCGGGCTCGCTGCTGACCGTGAACAATTACTTCGGCGTGCTGCAGGGGGTGCTGAACAATCTTGGCATCGGCATCCTGCCGGACTACGTGACCGAGGATTTTCCCGAGCTGGTCGAGATCCTGCCGGCCGCCAACGATGCCGATGACGTGCCGGTGTACCTTGCCTACCCCGAGGAGCTGCGCCACTCCCAGCGCGTCAGCGCCTTCCGCGATTTCGTCCAGAACGAGATCATCGCCCACCGCAAGCACATGAAGGAACTGGGGCGCCTCTAACCTCCCCCTCGGCAACGGGCCTGCCCGCAGGAACAGGCCAGCCCCCTGCGCGCTGGGTTTTCCCCGGCGGCGGCGGCCGCGGCGCTGCTAACGGCCCGCTCCGGCGGGCCGGGACAGGCGCACCGCCAGCCATGCAATTTCCGCATAGCAGCCTTGAGCGTCATTTCTCGTTAATTCCCTTGAAGGGGCAATCGCATCACCCTAAATGATCCTTATGAAGGCGGCGGCAGCTGCCCCCCTTCATACCTCCCTGTTGGACTTCGGCCGAGCTTAGTGCTCGGCCTTTTTTTTGGTCAAGTGCTTGGCGTATTCCGGTTTTCTGGCGTTGGACGCGGCCGGCCCGTTAGGCTGATGCCCCGTTCCTTGCAGAACCATTCAATGCCGTCACGCGGACCCGGCCAGAAATCTGCCGAAAACTCTGCAACTGCACGGAATTCCGCCGCCTTCAATGCCCTCCTGCCCGTTTCTTGCGCTTCGCCTTGCACCCCGCGCCCCGCCGCGCGTGAGCGCGGCGCCACGCCCAACGGGGGCCGCTGTGCCCTGCACAGCCTGCGCCCCGGGCGGGAGCGCCCCGCCTGCACCGCGGCGCAGCAGCTGCATCGAGGCGCGCTGGAATTTCCCTTCCCCCGCGCCCCTCCTTGCCCTACAAGGCGCGCAATCGCAGCCAATGGGGACGAATACGGATGCAGGAACCCGCCATCACGCCGGAACTGATTGCCAATCACGGGCTCAAGCCCGATGAATACGACCTGATCCTCGACATCATCGGCCGGGAGCCGAGTTTCACCGAGCTGGGCATTTTCTCGGCGATGTGGAACGAGCACTGCTCCTACAAGTCCTCCAAGAAATGGCTGCGCACCCTGCCCACCGAAGGCCCGCAGGTGATCTGCGGCCCCGGCGAGAACGCAGGGATAGTGGACATCGGCGACGGCGACGCGGTTGTCTTCAAGATGGAAAGCCACAACCACCCCTCCTACATCGAGCCCTATCAAGGTGCCGCCACCGGTGTTGGCGGCATTTTGCGTGATGTCTTCACCATGGGCGCGCGCCCCATCGCCTCGATGAACGCGCTCTCTTTCGGCGAGCCCGCGCACCACAAGACCCGGCAGCTGGTCAACGGCGTGGTCGAAGGCATCGGCGGCTACGGCAACTGCTTCGGCGTGCCCTGCGTCGGCGGCGAAGTGCGCTTCCACCCCGCGTATAACGGCAATTGCCTGGTCAACGCATTTGCCGCGGGTCTCGCGCGCACGGACGGTATCTTCTACTCCGCCGCCTCGGGCATTGGCATGCCGGTGGTCTACCTCGGCGCCAAGACCGGCCGCGACGGGGTTGGCGGCGCCACTATGGCCTCGGCCGAGTTCGACGACACCATCGAGGAAAAGCGCCCCACCGTGCAGGTTGGCGACCCCTTCACCGAGAAGCGCCTGATGGAGGCGACGCTGGAGCTGATGCAGACCGGTGCGGTGATCTCGATCCAGGACATGGGAGCCGCGGGCCTCACCTGCTCTGCGGTGGAAATGGGCGACAAGGGCGGCCTCGGCGTGCGGCTCGACCTCGAAAAGGTGCCGCAGCGCGAAGAGAACATGACCGCCTACGAAATGATGCTGTCCGAATCCCAGGAGCGCATGCTGATGGTGTTGAAGCCCGAGCTGGAGGCCGAGGCCAAGGCGGTGTTCGAGAAATGGGACCTCGACTTCGCCATCGTGGGCGAGACCATCGCCGAAGACCGCTTCCTGATCCTGCACAACGGCGAAGTGAAGGCGGACCTGGTGCTGTCGAAACTGTCGTCGACCGCGCCGGAATACGACCGCCCCTGGCAGGAGGTCACTCCCCCCGAGGCGCTCGCGGATGAGGACGTGCCCACCATCGATCCCGTGGACGGGCTGAAAGCGCTGATCGCCTCGCCGAACTACGCCGGCAAGCAGTGGGTCTACGAGCAATATGACACCACCGTGATGGGCGACACCGCCCGCCGCCCCGGTGCGGGCTCCGGCATCATCCGGGTGCACGGCACGGAGAAAAAGCTCGCCTTCACCTCCGACGTGACCCCGCGCTACGTCAAGGCAAACCCCTTCGAGGGCGGCAAGCAGGCGGTGGCGGAAGCCTACCGCAATCTTTCGGCTGTGGGCGCCAAGCCCTTGGCAAGCACTGATAATCTCAACTTCGGCAACCCCGAGAAGCCGGAGATCATGGGCCAGTTCGTCGGCGCCATCAAGGGCATCGGCGCCGCCGTGGCGGCACTGGACATGCCGATCGTCTCCGGCAACGTCTCGCTCTATAATGAGACCGACGGCCAGGCGATCCTGCCCACCCCCACCATCGGCGCGGTCGGCCTCATTGCCGCCGGAGAGGAGCCGATCATCGGCGAGGTCCGCGACGGCCATGTCGCGCTGCTCATCGGCGAGACGCAGGGCCACCTGGGCCAGTCCGCACTGCTCGCCGAGGTCTTCAACCGGGAGGACGGCGATGCGCCGCACGTCGACTTGGTAGCGGAGAAGCGCAACGGCGAGTTCATCCGCGCCAACCGCGAGTTGATCAAGGCCTGCACCGACCTCGGCGACGGCGGCCTTGCACTCGCAGCCTTCGAGCTGGCCGAGGAAGCGGGCGTCGGCGTGCAGATCGACGCGGGCGATACCCCGACGGTGTTCGGCGAGGATCAGGCCCGCTATCTGGTGGCCTGCAACTTCGACCAAGCCGAGGGGCTGATGCTGGCCGCGGGCCAGGCCGGAGTGCCGATTGCCACAGTCGGCAAGTTTGGCGGCGACACGGTGAGGATCGGCGGCTCCGAAGCGCCGCTGGCCGAACTGTCGGAGATCTTCCGCTCCAGCTTCGCCGCCGCCGTCGCCTGACGGGCGCTGGCCGCATTAAACTAACGGGCGGGATGGCATGGCCTCCCCGCCCGCATTGCCCGAAGGTGCTTAGGCGTTGACATCCCCCGCGCGCACAGGATTTCCCGATACGGGCGTCTCCGGCACGGACCGGAACCTTCCCGGGCTGACAGAGGATTGCAGCCGCTGCGCGGCCCTCTGCTGCCTTGCCTATCCTTTTGAAGCACACGAAGACTTCGGTCTCCTCAAGGACGCGGACACCCCTTGCCCCAACCTGGGCGAAGACTTCCGCTGCACCATCCACGATGACCTCGCCGCCTGCGGCTTTGGCGGCTGCGTTGCCTATTCCTGCGCGGGCGCCGGCCAGCGGGTGACGCAGGAGCTGTTCAGCGGTGAGACCTGGCGCGACGACGAGGACCTGCTGCCGCATATGACCCGCGCCTTGCGCGTCCTGCGCCCGATCCACGAGGCGCTTCTCGTCTTGCAGGAAGCCGCGTCCCTGCCCTTGCCCGCCACGCTGCAAACCCGCTGCGCGGCGCTGATCCGGGCGCTCTGCCCCGAAGGCACCACCTCGGTCTGGGATTTCGAGGAAGACGCCGTGCAGGAGGCACTCGCCAGTGTGCCGGACTTCGTCGAGGCGGTTGCGCCTTACGCGCCAGACGCCTCCTGATCCTGCTTGCAGAGCTCCCGGCCTCCCCTTACATTTTTGGAAACAGACAAAGGACTTCCCCGCATGCCTATGCAAGCCCACGAAATCGAAGAATTGCTGCGCGAAGCCTTTCCCGAGGCCAAGATCCAGGTCGGCGGCACCGACGGGGTGCACATGTCCGCGATGGTGATCGACGAAAGCTTCCGCGGCAAGAACCGCGTTCAGCAGCAGCGCGCCGTCTATGCCGCGCTGAAAGGCAAGATGGACGGCTCCGACGGCGAGCTGCACGCGCTGGCGCTCACCACTAAGGCGCCGGAGTAACCGCCCGCGGCGGCAGCCCCTGGCCGCCGCCAGCGCGATTTCCTGCGCCCGCGGCCTTTTCTTGCCGCCCATTGTGGCTTATCTCGCTCTCGAACACCTTCTGCCGGCCATCATGCGCCTGCACGACGAAAAGGACACCGGACCATGACCGACGCAAAGACCCGCATCGACGAAACCGTCAAAGCCAACGACGTGGTGCTCTACATGAAGGGCACCAAGGAAATGCCGCAGTGCGGCTTCTCCTCGCGCGTGGCGGGCGTGCTGAACTACATCGGCGTGGACTACACCGATGTGAACGTGCTGGCGGATGAGGAAATCCGCGCAGGCATCAAGGAATATTCCGACTGGCCGACCATCCCGCAGCTTTATGTGAAGGGCGAATTTGTCGGCGGCTGCGACATCATCACCGAGATGACCCTGTCGGGCGAGCTGGACGGCATGTTCGAGCAGAACGGCATAGCCTTCGACAAAGACGCTGCCGACAAGATCCGCGAAGCCAACGGCTGAGCTGGGCCGCAGGCCGGAGCAGACAGGAAAGGCGCCCGATCGGGCGCCTTTTTCATTTGGACTTCCGCAAACCGTGTTGGCTACCCACGCCGGATAGCGTCCCCCCGCAGCGGCAATCGCAGGCGGCAACCGGAAAGCCGTGCCGCGCGGGCGACACGCGGCGGCCTTCGGCCTTGTGTCCGATGCCGGGGACAGCCAGTACCGGGTTCTCGGCGGTTAATGCCGCCCGGCGCGTGCAGATCATTCTGCTGCCTCGGACTTGCGAAGGGCTGGCCGGGTGAGCGCCCTTCTTTGCCTGCGGGGATAGCGCGCGGCCTACTCAGGCTGCGCTGCCTTTTCCTCGATCTCCTGGGCCAGCGCCTCGGTGCGGGCGGCGAGTTCGGCCAGGGTTTCGGTGACCAGCGGCGGCACCACCGGCACTTCGATCCGTTCCGGCTCCGGTGCAGGCGCGGCGCGCAGTGCGGCCAGCTCCTGCTCGCGCTCGGCCAGAACGGCCTCCAGCTCCTTGTTGCGTTCCTCCACCGCGGTGGTTTTGTCCGCCAGCATCAGCCCCGCCATCAGCAGCATCCGCGCTTCGGGCATGCGGCCGATCTGGTCAGACAGCACCTGCGCCTCATCGTCCAGCATCTTGGCGGCGGAGTGCAGATAGCTCTCCTCGCCCTCCTGGCAGGAGACCTCAAAGCCGCGGCCGCCGATGTGAATGGTGACTTCCGGCATCAGACTTCCTCTCCTTCGGGCAGGCTGCGCGCATCGGCAAGAAGCGGCTCCAGCTTGGCCAGCACGACGTTGACCTGGGCTTGGTCGCTGGCTTGGGCCGCGCGCAGCCCCTCGATTTCCGCTTCCATCGCGGCGTTGATCAGGCTGGCATCGCCGACGCCTTCGGCATTGGCAGCGCGCAGCGCTGTGTTGGAGGCGCGCAGTTCCTCATTGGCCCGGCGCAGCTGCTGCAATTCACTGTCGAGCCGGATCAGCATTTCGTTCTGGCGGGCCAGCTCGGCGCTCACGTCTTGCGACGCGGGCGCGGCCGCACCCGCAGCCTCGGCGGCCTGCGCCTGCTCCAGTTCGGCCTGCTGCACCTGCTGCTGCGCCTCGGCCACGGCGGCTTGCGCGGTTTCCAGCTGTTCGCGCAGCGCCGCAATCTCGGCCTCCACTGCACCGCCGTCCCCGCCCGGGGAAAGCTCTTCAAGCTCCCGTTTCAATCCGGAATTTGCCGCCTGGGCCTCGGCCAGCCGATCCTCCAGCGCCTCGCGCTGGCTAGCGGCGCCATTGGCGGCGGCTTCCAGCTCGGCTTTCAGCCGCTTTGCTTCGGCCCTCAGCGCCTGTTTCTCGGCCGGGTCGCCGGCCTCGTTGCGCAAGAGCTCCAGTTCAGCCTGCATCGCCGACATGTCGCTGTTGGGGCCGGCCTGGCTTTCCGCCTCTTTCAGGCGGGCATGCAGGGCCTTCAGCCGTTCCTCTAGCTGAGCATTGGCGAGACGTTCCTCTTCCAGCTCCTGCTCAAGCGCGGCATTGCCCGCGCCGCTGCTGGCGGCGGCTTCCGCCGCGCGGGCGATGCCGGCTTCGCGCGCGGCCTCCATCGCCCTGGTGCCGGCGCCGATCCGCTCCAGCGCGGCCTGGATGCGGCCTTGCAACTCTTCAATCTGGTTCATGCCTGTCCCTCACCCGTCCGCCTCTTCCCGCGTTGCCTGTTCCAGCCGGTCTTTGCGAATCGCAAGCCCCCGACCGGGTCCGGTCCGGGGCGCTGTTTCAGGAGTAAAACACCCATCCTTGCCTTTCAACCACTTGCCCGCGGTCCTTCGCGCGGTATCGCAAGGATTGGCGCAGCAGTGCTTGATCTTTGCGGCACCGCTGGTATTCAGCGCAGCGAAGGCGCTACCGCCCTAACCGATCGCCAGAAACGCCAAAGGATATTCCCCGTGGACCTGACCGCCCTGCGCACCGCAAACCCCGACCATTGGAACAAGGCCGCCGCCATCCGCGCTCTGGCGCTGGACGCCGTTGCTGCCGCCAATTCCGGGCATACCGGCATGCCGATCGGCATGGCCGATGTCGCCACGGTGCTGTTTGAAAAGCACCTCAAATTCGATGCATCCAACCCCGCCTGGCCGGACCGTGACCGGTTCATCCTGTCGGCCGGCCACGGCTCGATGCTGATCTACGCGCTCTTGTACCTCGCGGGCGACAAGCAGGTCACACTCGATCAGATCAAGAACTTCCGCCAGACCGGCGCGATCACCGCGGGCCACCCGGAGAACTTCCTGATCGACGCGGTGGAAACCACCACCGGCCCGCTCGGCCAGGGCGTCGCCAATGCCGTGGGCTTTGCCATGGCCGAGGAGATGCAGCGCGCGCATTACGGCAAGAAGGTCGTCGACCACCACACCTATGTGATCGCCGGCGACGGCTGCCTGATGGAAGGCATCAGCCAGGAGGCCATCGGCCTGGCCGGCCGCCACCAGCTGGGCAAGCTGGTCGTGTTCTGGGACAACAACAACATCACCATCGACGGCAGCGTTGAACTCAGCGACCGCACCAACCAGGTGCAGCGTTTCAAGGCCTCGGGCTGGCACGTGCAGGAAATCGACGGCCATGACCCCAAGGCCATCGACGAGGCCATTGAAGCGGCGAAGAAAACCAAGAAGCCGTCCATGATCGCCTGCAAGACCCACATCGCCCTGGGCCATGCCGCGCAGGACACCTCCAAGGGCCACGGCGCGCTGACCGACAAGGACCAGCTGCAAGCGGCCAAGGACGCCTACGGCTGGACCGGCGGTGCGTTCGAGGTGCCGGCGGACATCAAGTCCCAGTGGGAAGAGATCGGCGCCCGCGGCAAGTCCGAGCGCGAAGCCTGGGAAACCCGCTTTGCGGAACTCTCGCAGCAGAAGCAGGACCGCTTCAACCGCGCTTATGCGCTGGAGGCGCCCAGGAAACTGTCCGCCACCATCAAGGCGCTGAAAAAGCAGGTTTCCGAGACGCAGCCCAAGGTCGCGACCCGCAAATCCTCGGAAATGGCGCTGGAAGTGATCAACCCGATCATGCCGGAAACCGTGGGCGGCTCAGCCGACCTCACCGGCTCCAACAACACCAAGACCGGCGATCTCGGCGTCTTCGACACCGACAATCGTAAGGGCCGCTACATCTACTGGGGCATCCGCGAGCACGGCATGGCCGCGGCGATGAACGGCATGGTGCTGCATGGCGGCGTGCGCGCTTACGGCGGCACCTTCTTCTGCTTCACCGACTATGCCCGCCCGGCGATGCGCCTGGCCGCGCTGTCCAAGATCCCGACCGTGTTCGTGATGACCCACGATTCCATCGGCGTCGGCGAAGACGGCCCGACCCACCAGCCGGTTGAGCATTTGGCGATCTGCCGCGCGACCCCGAACACTTATGTGTTCCGCCCCGCCGACACCGTCGAGACTGCGGAAGCCTGGGAAATTGCCCTAACCGCCAAAGAGACCCCCTCGGTGCTGGCGCTGACCCGGCAGAACCTGCCCACCGTGCGGACCGAGCACAAGCTCAACAACATGGTCGAAAAAGGCGCCTATGTGCTGGCCGAGGCCGAGGGCAAGCGCCAGGTGATCCTGATTGCCACCGGCTCCGAGGTCTCCGTCGCGATGGAAGCCAAGACCAAGCTGGAAGGTGAAGGCATCGGCACCCGCGTGGTCTCTATGCCCTGCATGGAGCTGTTTGCCGCGCAGGACGAAGCCTACCGCCGCAAGGTCCTGCCCGCGGGCCCCGTGCGCGTCGGCATCGAGGCAGCTGTCCGCGACGGCGGCTGGGACCGTTGGCTCTTGGGCGAGCGCGGCCAGGAGAAGAAAGCCGGCTTCGTCGGCATGGACCGCTTCGGCGCCTCCGCCCCCGCGGGCGAGCTGTTCGAGCGCTTCGGCATCACCGCCGAGGGCACCGTTGCCAAGGTGAAAGAGCTGCTGGGTTAAAGCTACCGCCGATCTGAAAGCCAAACGCCGGCAGCCAGACGCTGCCGGCGTTTTTGTGTCTCGGGCCCGTTCAGCTTGGCGGGGTATAGACCCCGCTCAGGCTGCTATAGGTCTTCAGGGCATCCTCGAATTCCGGCCAGTCAAACAGTGGCACCGTCTTGAAACTTTCGATCGCCCCGCCAAGGTTTGCCCTCAGCACGATTCCGATAAAGTCGCTTTGCTTGGGGACGTCGCAGATCAGGGCGATATGATGCTCCTGACCGATCAGCCCATAAAACCCCAGCAGCTTTCCGCCTGCAGCCTCGACAGTTTTGCGGGCCATTTCCTCCCGGTTCGATCCGCTTTCCACAATGCTTTTCACAGCCTGCGGCGTATACCGGGCCAGCCACATGAACAGTGCCATGTGTTCCTCCTCGACTTTGTGATGCGCTAAGCCCACACGAGTCCAAACTGCCTGTTTGCCGGACGGCACGAGCAAGGCAAGTATATCACAGATCAGTGACTTGCGCACATTGGAGGAAGAACCAGGGGATACGGTCTCACACGGTTGCCAAAGGCGGCCTGCCCGGCCGGATCAATGTTCCGCAGCTTTTCCGGAGAATTTCGCAATCAACGGCCCGATCACCCTGGTTGCCACCGGGATCAGCAGCAGCCCCAGCGCCACGCCGAACACCCCGTCCATCACCGCCTTGGCGGCCCATTCGACAACCCCTGTCCAGCCTGCAGGCACCGCGTGGCCCACGGCATAAGCCCAGTCGTGGATGTGATGCCCCAGCCAGCCAAAGCCCAGCACTTCAAGCCCGTGAATGATGATCGAGCCGCCAACCCAGAGCATCGCCGCGGTGCCGACCACCGACAGGATCTTCATCAGCACCGGCATGAACTTCACCAGCCCGCGCCCCAGACCCCGGCCGGCCGCCGTATAGGCGTTACCGCTCAGAAACAGCCCCACATCGTCCATCTTCACGATCAGCGCCACCGATCCATAAACCGCCACCGTCACCCCAATGCCCACCACGGCCAGCGTCGCTGCCTGCATCCAGACGTTCGGCGCCTCGATCGCGGCGAGGGAGATGGTCATGATCTCGGCCGAGAGGATGAAGTCGGTCTTGATCGCGCCCTTCACCTTCTGCTCCTCCAGGTGGCCCGGGTCCTTCACGCTCATGTCCTCGTCGATGGCGTGGCTGGCATGCGGGAACAGCACGTGGAAGATCTTCTCCGCCCCTTCGAAACACAGGTAGGCGCCGCCCAGCATCAGAAGCGGCGTGATCAGCCAGGGCGCGAAATTGGCCAGCAGCATGGCAACGGGCAGCAAGAGCACCAGCTTGTTGAAAAATGAACCGCGCGCGATGCGCCAGATGATCGGCAGCTCCCGCGCGGGCGCAAAGCCCTGCACGTATTTCGGTGTTACCGCCGCATCGTCGATGATCACCCCGGCTGTCTTGGCCCCGGCCTTGCCCGCCGCCGCCGCCACATCGTCGACCGAGGCCGCTGCCACCTTGGCAATCCCAGCCACATCATCCAGAAGCGCCAGCAAACCGCTCATCATCCCGTCCCGTCTCTTGGCCCGTGTTTCCCGCACCCTGCCTGCTTCCGGCGCCGGGCACAAGCGTTAGCGCCACCGCAATATCCCGTTATCGCCACCGCCCGGAATCGTTAGCGCCACCGTCAACTTTTTGCGCTAACAGTCTCATATAGTGGCGCTTTTTCCTCTTTAGACCGCATGGGCAGCGGGCTATATGGCGGCAAAGGAATTGCTCGCTTGGAGACCAGCTCATGACCATCAAAGTCGGGATCAACGGTTTCGGCCGCATCGGCCGCTGCACCCTGTCGCACATCGCCGCTTCGGGCCGCGAGGACATCGAAGTGATCAAGGTGAACGCGACCGGCCCGCTGGAAACCGCCGCGCATCTGATCAAATACGACTCCGTGCATGGCCGGTTCCCGGGCGAGGTCTCCATCGGCGAGGGCACTATGAACCTCGGCCGCGGCGACATGCAGATGTTCTCCACCTACGACATGGACGCTCTGGACTGGTCGGGCTGCGACGTGGTGCTGGAATGCACCGGCAAGTTCAACGACGGCGAGAAGGCCATAGCCCATCTGCAGCGCGGTGCGAAGAAGGTGCTGCTGTCCGCCCCCGGCAAGAACGTCGACAAAACCATCGTCTTCGGCGTCAACGACAGCGAGCTGCGCGCCTCGGGCCGGATGATCTCCAACGGCTCCTGCACCACCAACTGTCTGGCACCCCTGGCCAAGGTGCTGGACGAGGCCTTCGGCATCGAGCACGGCATCATGACCACGATCCACGCCTACACCGGCGATCAGCCGACGCTGGACCGCCGTCACGACGACCTCTACCGCGCCCGTGCCGCTGCCATGTCGATGATCCCGACGACCACCGGCGCCGCCCAGGCCCTGGGCGAAGTGCTGCCGAACCTGAAAGGCCGCCTCGACGGCTCCGCGATCCGGGTTCCGACGCCGAATGTCTCCGCCGTGGATCTCACCTTCCGCGCCGCGCGCGACGTCACCACCGACCAGATCAACGCCGCGATGAAGGAAGCCGCAGACGGCGCAATGAAGGGCGTGCTGGGCTACGAGCCCGCACCGCTGGTCTCGACCGATTTCAACCACAGCAGCGAAAGCTCGATCTTCGCACCGGACCAGACCCGCGTCGTGGACGGCCGCATGGTGCGGGTGCTGGCTTGGTACGACAACGAATGGGGCTTCTCGGTGCGCATGGCCGATGTGGCCGTTGCCATGGGCAAGCTGGGCTGACGCACGCCCTGCCCCTTGAGACTGCACGCCCGCTCAGGTTATCTGGGCGGGTGTTTTTCCCTGCGGCGGAGCCTCGATGACCAACCGGATCGCCCTGACCCTGGCGCTGCTCCTGGCCGCGGCCGCCTCCATTGACGTGTTGCTGTTCGGCGACCGCCACCTGGTGTTTCTCGGCAAACGACTTTTCGCGCTGATTCACTGGACCGCCTTCTGGCGCTAGACCAAGGATCGGGCTTCGGCTGGAGCGAAGCCGCCTTTACCCAAATCATCCCCAGCGCGGGACAAGGCCGAGAGGCCGCCGCGCATCGCCGGCGCGCCCTCCCGCGGCAGCGATGTGCGGCTTGCGGCTCAAGGACCGTGGCGGACAGATCGTCGCGGCGGACCGGAAGCGTATGGCGCGACTTCCCGGAAAGAGCCGGGACGTCCGCCCCGGCGCCGCGCGCGAAGCGCGCGCGCCAGAGAAGCGCAAAGCCGGAGCCGCCAGGCCCCGGCTTTGCTCAATTCACACGACCAACACTAAACTGCGAACCGCGCTTTCAGTGCCTCGTTCACCTCAGGGCTCACGAATTTCGACACATCGCCGCCCAGCCGCGCGATTTCCTTCACCAGCTTGGAGGCTATCGCCTGGTGCCGCGCTTCGGCCATCAGGAATACCGTCTCGATCGAGCTGTCGAGCACACGGTTCATGCCGACCATCTGGAATTCATACTCGAAATCGGCAACAGCGCGCAGGCCGCGCACGATGATCTGGGCGCCGACGTCGCGCGCGCAGTCGATCAGCAGGTTCTCGAAGGGATGCGGCACGATCTCGGTGCCGGTCTCGGCGCTCAGCTTAGCGCATTCCGCCTCGATCATCGCAAGCCGCTCCTCAAGCGGGAACAAGGGCCCCTTGTCGCGGTTGATTGCAACCCCGATGACCAGCTTATCGACCAGGGCGCAGGCCCGGCGGATGATGTCGGCATGTCCGATGGTGATCGGGTCAAACGTGCCGGGATAAAGACCCACGCGCATGGGCGGCCTCCTGCCATGTCAAAATTTTCGCGCAGGCAAGCACATTTGCGCCCGCAAATGCAAGTGCGCAGAAATACGCATCGCGGGAGCCTGGCAGGAGCGCCCGGCGGTGACCCGCGCCGCGCTCAGCGCGCCATAAGTCAGTGCCCCATGATCATGTCCTGAAGCGCGTCCTTCTCCATCGCCACCTCCGACAGCTGCGCCTTCACCACGTCGCCCAGGGTCACGATGCCCGCGAGCTTGTCATTCTCGATCACCGGCATGTGGCGGAACCGACCCTCGGTCATCTGCTGCAGCACTTGATCCACGCTGGACTGGCGGGTGCAGGTGATCAGCTTGCGGGTCATGTAGCTGCTGACCGGCTTGTCGAGACAGCCGGGCCCGACCTTGCTCAGCTCCCGCACGATGTCGCGCTCCGAAAGGATGCCCTCGGCGGCCTCGCCGTCGGGAGACACCACGACGGTGCCAATCTGGTTCTCCGACATCATCCGCGCCGCTTCCGCCACGCTGGCCTCGGGCTTGATCGTCACCACCCCAGTGCCGGCCTTGGACTTGAGAATTTCTTGAACAAGCATCCCGCAGATCTCCGAAAATATGTTGCCGCCTTTCTATTGAGGTTTGTCGCAACACCGCATCAAGTCAAGGCTTCCAGCCGCAGCACCTCGTCACGGAGGCCTTTTGACAACGCCTGCGCAAAGCGGTTCAGCCGCTCGCTGCGCTGATCGCCCTGGTGGCGGACGAGGTAGAAACTGCGCGTCAGGCTGATCTCTCCGGTCAGCACCTTGCGCAGCATCCGGTGCGACGGCAGCGTGAAATCATGCGCCACGCACAGCGCGGTGCCTTCCGCCGCCAGCCGGATCTGCACCGAAACCGAGTTGGAGGCCAGCGCCACCCGCTCCACCCCGATCTCGTTGAGGTAGTCGAGTTCGCGGTCGAAAATCATGTCGGGGATATAGCCGATCATCTTGCGATCTTTCAGGTCCTGCAGCCGGCCGATCGGCCCGTGGTCCTTCAGGTAATGGCGCGAGGCAACCATATGCAGCTTGTAGTCGGTGATCTTCTGCACCACCAGCTGCCCGGCGGAGGGCGCAGAGACGGTGACCGCCATGTCGGCCTCGCGGCGGCTGAGGTTGATCATCCGCGGCAGCGCCACGATCTGGATGTCGAGGTCGGGGTTCTTTTCCGATATCTCGGCGCAGACCTGCGGCAGCAGGTAGTTGGCGGCCCCGTCCGGCGCGCCGATGCGGATCTGGCCCGACAGCGTGTCGCTCGGGCCCGTCAGCGCCTCGGCGCCCGCGCGCATCGCCTGCTCGGCGGCTTCCGCATGCACCAGGAGCCGGTCCCCGGCGGCACTCAGCGCGTATCCCTGGGGCGATTTCACGAACAGCGGCGTGTCCAGCGCCTGCTCGAACCGGGCAATGCGGCGGCCTACGGTGGCGGGGTCCATCTTCAGGATCCGCCCGGCGCCGGACAGGCTCGCCTCCCGGGCCACCGCCAAAAACACTTTCATATCATCCCACTGGGGTTCCATCGGCCCGGGGTCCTCCCTGCTCCTGTCAACTTGTCGTTAACCATTTGCGTTACTGCAAAGCCTCTTTGAAATCTTTCCTCTTTTCCAGTGTTTTTTGCAAGCCTAGGATTGTCCCAACGGAAAAGAGGAGGATCCTATGCAGGAACTGACCCACTACATTAACGGCGAACACGTGAAGGGCACTTCGGGCCGGTTTGCCGATGTCTTCAACCCGGCCACCGGTGAGGTGCAGGCCCGGGTGCCGCTGGCCTCCAATGAGGAGATGGAGCACGCGGTGGCCATCGCCGCCAAGGCGCAGCCGGCCTGGGAAAAAGTGAACCCGCAGCGCCGCGCCCGGGTGATGATGAAATTCGTCGACCTCTTGAACCGCGACATGGACAAGCTGGCCGAGACCCTGAGCCGCGAGCACGGCAAGACCGTACCGGACGCCAAGGGCGACATTCAGCGCGGCCTGGAAGTGGTGGAATACTGCATCGGTGCGCCGCAGATGCTGAAGGGCGAGTTCACCGACAGCGCAGGCCCCGGCATCGACATGTACTCGATGCGCCAAGCCTTGGGCGTGACCGCGGGCATCACCCCGTTCAACTTCCCCGCGATGATCCCGATGTGGATGTTTGCCCCCGCCATCGCCTGCGGCAACGCCTTCATCCTGAAGCCGTCGGAGCGTGATCCCTCGGTGCCGCTGATGCTGGCGGAGCTGCTGGAAGAAGCCGGCCTGCCCAAGGGCATCATCCAGGTGGTGAACGGCGACAAGGAAGCGGTCGACGCGATCCTGTACAACGACACCATCCAGTCGGTCGGCTTTGTCGGCTCGACCCCGATCGCCGAGTACATCTATGGCACCGGCTGTGCCCAGGGCAAGCGCGTGCAGTGCTTCGGCGGCGCCAAGAACCACATGATCATCATGCCCGACGCCGACATGGACCAGGCCGCCGACGCGCTGGTCGGCGCAGGCTACGGCGCGGCGGGCGAACGCTGCATGGCGATCTCGGTTGCGGTTCCGGTCGGTGACGAAACCGCCGACCGCCTGATCGAAAAGCTGGTGCCGCGCATCGAGAAGCTGAAGGTCGGCCCCTACACCGCCGGCGACGACGTGGACTACGGCCCGGTGGTGACCGCCGCGGCGAAGGAGAACATCCTGGGTCTGGTCGAATCCGGCGTTGAGCAGGGCGCAAAACTGGTGGTCGACGGCCGCGGCTTCTCGCTGCAGGGCTATGAGGACGGCTTCTTTGTCGGCCCGCACCTGTTCGACAACGTGACCCCGGACATGGATATCTACAAGAAGGAAATCTTCGGCCCCGTGCTCTGCACCGTGCGCGCAGGCTCCTATGAGGAAGCGATCAAGCTGGCGATGGATCACGAGTACGGCAACGGCACCGCGATCTATACCCGCGATGGCGACGCCGCGCGCGACTTCGCCAACCGGATCAACATCGGCATGGTGGGCATCAACGTGCCGATCCCGGTGCCGCTGGCCTACCACACCTTCGGCGGCTGGAAGAAGTCGGCTTTTGGTGACCTGAACCAGCACGGCCCGGATGCGTTCAAATTCTACACGCGCACCAAGACCATCACCTCGCGCTGGCCCTCGGGCATCAAGGACGGTGGCGAGTTCAACTTTAGGCCGATGGACTAAAATCGTGACTTAGAACAATAAAGGCCCTGGTTTGATCCGGGGCCTTTTGCCGTCTGGTTAGGGAGCGGAAGGCTCAGGCGGCAGGCTCCGCCTCCGGGGAGCCGAACTTTGCGCGCATGAACTCCTCCTTCATCAGCTCCCCCTTCATCGCGGGCAGGCCGATGGCCTTGAGCCCGATGACCGCGGCATAGATCAGCACCGCCGAGGCCAGCGCGTCCAGCCCCCAGCCCGCCACCGGTGCCGCTGCGCCGAGGAAGGCCGGCAGATCCGCCAGCGCCGGGACGGTCCAGAGGCCGGTCAGCCCGTGCAGCACCAGCGCAATCCAGAAGCCCGCGCAGAACGGGCAATGCCACTGGTGGTAGAGCGTGCGCAGCGGCCGCGGCAGCGCCGCGATCAGCGTGTTGAACCAGCTGCCCCACTCCGGCAGCTTCTCCCAGACCAATATATGCACCGCGGTGGCGATCAGAACGAGTTCGAAGGTCATTTCAGGATCCTTATGTTAGTTAGTCTGCCATACTTTATGGCTCAAATGAGGGCTCACGCCCCCTGCTCCAAAGACTCCAGCAACACCGCGACGGCCTGCCGGTCCGAGTCCTCCAGCCGGCCGAGCAGATCCCGGGCCACGGCCAGATAGATCTCCCGCCCCTTGGCCAGCTGCGCCGCGCCTTCTTCGGTGAGCAGGATGTGCTGGGCGCGGGCATCATAGCGGCACGGGACGCGATGCACCCAGCCGCGCCCCTCCAGCTTCACCACCATCGCACTGGCCGAGGCCTTGCGCACGCCCATGTCATCGACAACATCCTGCAGGTGCTGTCCGTGGTCCTCCTTGCTGGTCTGCCGAGCTTCCTGATCCCTGATCGCGCTCAGGTACTCGAATTCGCTGTAGGTGACGCCCGCTTCCCCCGCGCTCCGGGCCCATTGCCGGTGCGCGCTGCGGTGAATCAGCTCCAGGAATCGGGCCAGTTGCATCGGCTGCTCCACAAGTTAGGATGACTAACTAATGAAATCTGACCCAACCGTCAATCCCCCTTACTTCTGACCGGGCGGCAAAGATCCGCCGCCGCGGGACAACACATCCGTGTGAGGCTGGACAGAAAGCCCCCGCGGCCCCTAGGAAAATCCGCCGCGATATCTATTTTCCCCCGGAGAATAAGAGCAAACCGCAAGAGGACAGTCATGAGCAACTTCCGCATCACCCGCCGTGCTACGCTGATGGGGCTTGGCGCCACTCTGGCCACTCCGGCCCTCCTGCGAGCGCAGTCCACCGATGCTTTCCCGCAGGACGAACCGGCGATCCGCGACCAGGTGCCGGTTGAGCGCAATGTCTCCGCCTTCGAACAGCAGGACTGGCAGGACCATTTCGACACGCTGGGGGCCGGCTGCCTGCTGGCCGACATCAGCTCGCGCGCGCTGCATTACTGGGGCGCGGACGGGGAGACCTACCGCCTGTTCCCCTCCTCCGTGCCGATGACCGAGGAGCTGACCAAGCGCGGCTATACCGAAGTGGTGCGCAAGGCCGAGAACCCAAGCTGGACGCCCACCGCGAACATGCGCGAGCGCGACCCCTCGCTGCCGGAGCGGATCGAGGGCGGCGCACCCGGCAACCCGCTGGGCACCCGTGCGATGTATCTGAGCTGGCCCGCCTACCTGGTGCACGGCACCCATGACACCCGCAAGATCGGGCGGCAGAGCTCCTCGGGCTGTATCGGCCTTTTCAACCAGCACGTGGAAGAGCTGTACGAGATGGTGCAGATCGGCACCCAGGTCCGCCTGCTCTGATCCGACTGGCCTGATTTCTTTGGCCTCATCCCTCTGGCCTGACTATCCAACAGCGCGGGCGGCGGTCATCCAACCGCCGCCCGTATTCCGTTGGAAAGGCGCCGCTCAGGCACCGATTTGCAGATGCTGCGGCGCTGCGCCGCTGCGCTGGCGCGCGACCACCATTTCCAATCCCGTTTCCAGATCGCGGGCAAACTGAGCAGTGTCGTAGAGCGGGCTTTGCCGCAGCCCCTGCTGCAACTGCACACGCAGATGGCCAAGCTCCTCCGGGTCCCGCGCCAGCCGCAGCGCCAGCGCCTCGTACTCCGCCTCGGTTTCCGTCACCAGCTCACTCATGCCGGCCGCCTTCAGAATGCTGCCCGCCACCCGCGCGGCGAACTGGCGGCCCAGCTTGGTCACCACCGGCACCCCCGCCAAAAGCGCATCGCTGGCGGTGGTATGGGCGTTCACCGCAAAGGTATCGAGGAACAGGTCCGCCTGCCGGTGCCGGGCCATGTGGTCCTCATGCGGGACGCGCTTGGCAAAGATGATCCGGTCCGCAGCCACACCCCGCTTCTCCGCCTCGGCGCGCAGGTTGGCCTCCGCCGCCGCATGGGCCGCAAAACACCACAGCACACTGCCCGGCACCCGCTGCAACAGCCGCATCCAGATACCGAATTCACTCAAGCTCACCTTGTAGGTGTTGTTGAAGGAGCAAAAGACAAAGGCGTCCTCCGGCAGCCCCAGCTCCGCGCGCGAGGGCGCCTCAGCCGGAACTTCACGGGTACTGTCGTTGACCTGATAGCACTGCGGCATCGCCAGCACCTTTTCGGTGCAGCCGTCGCGCATTTCCGGGGGGATCACGATGGGGTCGGCGAGGATATAGTCCATCTCCGGCATGCCCAGCGTGCCGGGATAGCCAAGGAAAGAAACCTGCACCGGCGCTGCGCGCACCGCAAAGATCCCGGTGCGGCCCTTTTCGGTGTAGCCCTTCAAGTCGATCGCCACGTCGATTCCGTCCGCGCGCGCTTGCATGGCGATAGCGCGGTCGTCCAGGTCGGCCACGTCACGGAACAGGTCGCAGGAGGTGCGGGCGCGGGTGTGCTGTTCGTCCTGCGCGCGGGATCCGTAATCATAGAGCACCACTTCGAAGCGGTCCCGGTCATGCAGCGAGAACAGCTCGCCGATCAGGAACATCGTCGCGTGGCTGAAGAAATCGTTGGAGAAATAGCCGATCCGGATTTTGCCGCCCGCCCGCGGCACCTGCGGCTCCAGCGGGACTTCCTGACGGCCCGCATGGATCAGCCGGGCATAGCGTTCGGCCACCGTGCGCTGGAAAAACGGGTCATCCGCAAGCGGCAGGACAGCAAAGGGTTCGACGTTTGCACTGGCGGTGCGCAGAAGCTCCACATCGTCGGGCCGCGCGGCAAAGCGGCTCCAATCCGCCAGATGGCCGTCTGCATGCAGCAGCCGCGCCCGGGCAATGGCATGGCCAGGGTCACAGGTCAGCGCGTGGGCAAACAGCGCCTGGGCATCGGTGTATTCCCCTGCCCCCCACAGCAATCCGGCCAGCGCGGTGAAAGCCTGCGCATTCTTCGGATCGGCCTGGATCGCCGCCTTGAAATGGTCGATGGCTTCGCCAATGCGGCCAAGGTTTTGCAAAAGCATAGCATACATCAGCTGTGCCGGTGCGGATCGCGGCATCTGCCGCACCGCTTTTCGCAGCAAAGCCTCCGCCTCACCGTAGTTCTGCAGCAGGAAAAGCCTCTGGCCTTCGTCCACCAGCCGCTGCACCTCCGCCGCGGCATCCGCCTGCCCCCGGTCAGTGCCTGCCTGTGCCTGCGGGCCCGGCGCAAACGCCGCAGCAACAGGCGGCGCCGTGGCAAGGCCCATCTTGAAATCGGCGGCCGCGGGTTTGGCGGGTTGCAGCGCAAAGGGCGCGCTTTTGGGGGCTGGCATCGTTCGGCCTCGCTGTTTACACATTCTGCTTGCCCGTTGCTTGCCAGAATTTGGTTGAAATTGAGTTTATCTGCCGGCACGCCGCCTGTTAGGGGACACTTCATATTGCAGTAACCGGAAGAGGTCGGATGAACCCGGAAGAACTCGGATGGAGCCATAAACAAGAGGGGCTTTGGGCAATCAAGTCCTGATGGCTCGGCCCAGAGCGTTTGTCCTTCAGTACTCGGCAAAATGGCCGGTATGGCACCTGAAGGCAAATCTGGGCCAGTTCCGATTGCAAACTCTCAATGCTCTCTCAAAATGCCATAAAACAGGCCTTTGAGGCAGTGAGCCTCCCCCAAAGAAGTGGTCCGCCCCTATGATTAGGAAACGGAGGACCATAGATGGCAACGAAGCGACCCAAGCCTGAAGAGATTGTCGTGAAGTTAAGGCAGGTTGAAGTTCTGATGGGGCAA
>NZ_JBMERR010000018.1:0-108612 GCF_048820915.1 Cribrihabitans pelagius
ATCATGTTCGGCAGGCTGAAGGATTGGCGGCGTGTGGCGACCCGATACGACAGATGCCCGAAGGTCTTCCTCTCAGCCATCGCCCTCGCCGCACTCGTCATTTACTGGCTATGAGTCCTGACCCTAGTGCTTTCCGAGGCATCAACGCCGAGACACCCGGCAAGAAAGCTCGCTCCTGCATTTGGGAAACTGGTCCATTCTGAACCGTTGAACCAACAAGCCCCACCGGCAACTTGTTCGGGGCTTGCATTCACATCCAGGTGTACACCCGCAAATGGCGTGTCAGGTAAAAAGGGGCACCCGAACCCCGCACGTTTGATTCTGAATATGTGAATCCGCAAAGTCAGAGGGTCCGCACGCCAAGCCGAGGGCCGGGCCGCAGCAGGCCGCCGGAATAAGTATCAAAAACCATGATGTCTCAGCCCGGCCAAGCCCGGGCGCGTTGGCCGGGCGGCGGGCTTGGCTTTTATACGCTGCTATACGCTGGGTCGGCCGGTTTGACTGGCACCGGACACAACGCAACAGCGGCGCTTGGGAGCCGCGGTTACAGCTCCGCGGCCCAGGGCGGGTTGGCGCCGGGGCGGGAGACAGTCACTGCCGCAACCCGCGCGCCGTGCTCCAACGCCTGTTCGAGGGTTTCGGGCGGCAGGGCGGCGAGCGCGGGTTTGGTGAGCTGTCCCAGCCCGGAAAGTTTGGCCAGCACGCCTGCGTTGAAGGTGTCGCCCGCGCCGACGGTATCGGCAATCTCGGCCCGCACGGCGGGGACCCGGACCTTGGCCCCGCTTGCCAGATAACCGGTGGCGCCCTCGCCGCCACGGGTCAGGATCACCACGGAAGGCCCGCGTTCCAAGAGGGCGGCGGCCTTCTGCTGCAGGGAGAGAGGATCGGGCAGCAGCCAGTTCAGGTCCTCGTCGGAGACCTTCACAATATCTGCTTGCGCCAGCATCCGCTCCAGCCGGGCGCGGTAGCGGGCCTCGTCCGCGATGAAGCGGGGGCGGATGTTCGGGTCGAGCATCACCGCGCGGCCTGCGCCCTCGCGTTCCAAGAGCGCGGCGTAGGCATCGGCGCAGGGTTCGGAGGCGAGGCTGATACCGCCGAAGAACAGGGCCGAGACCTCGGTGGGCAACTCCGGCATCGCTGCGGGCTCCAGCATCCGCCCGGCCGAGTTTTCGTCAAAGAAGCTGTAGCTGGCGTGGCCGTCCACCAGCCGGACGAAAGCGAGGGTGGTGGGGCGGCTGGATTCGAGCACCAGCGCGGTGTCCACGTGGCTGGCCTCCAGCGCCTCAAGCAGCTGGCGGCCGAACATGTCGGTGGAAAGGCCGGTCAGCATCCCCGCCCGCGCCCCCAGGCGGCCGAGCGCGATGGCGGTGTTGAAGACCGCGCCGCCGGCATGGGGGACGAAGCCCTCGGGGCCTCGCACGGTCGGGGCAGGGATCATGTCGATGAGGGCTTCGCCGCAGCAGAGGATCATGGGGCGGGTTTCCTTTGGCTGTCTTGCGCCCCGTCCAGGGGCTGGTCCTGTGCAACATAGGCGCGCAGCGCGGCTTCGCAGCCCTGATCCCAGATCAGAGTGAGCCAGCGGGCGAATTCGGCGGCAAAGCCGTCATCCTCCGCCAGTGTCCCGTAGATGTGGCGCTGTTCCAGCCAGGCCTGAGGGCGCAGCCGGGCCGCCTGGGCGGCGGCGTGCAGGCTGTCCCATTGCGGGTCGTTGGGCTCGATCGCGCTGCCATCCATGCGCGTTCCTGCGCACATCCGGGCCCAAAGCGCCTCCACCAGGCTCAGCCCCGCCACCGGGCCGCCGGCCGCCAGCGCGTCGCGCAGGACCGGCAGCACGAAACCCGGGTGCCGCGACGCGCCGTCGAAAGCCACGCGCCGGGTGGTGTCGCGGATCGCGGGGTTGGAGAAGCGGCGTTCGATCAGCTGCACGTAGTCTTCGGCCGCCATCCCCGGCACCGCGTCCACATAGGGCGCGATCTCCTGCCGCTGGACCTTGCGGAACAGGCCGGAGAGCAGCGGGTGCGTGATGCAATCGGCGATGGTTTCCAGCCCCAGCAGCTCACCTGCGTTGGCCAGCACCTGGTGGCCTGCGTTGAGGATGCGGATCTTCATCGTCTCGTAGTCATGCACCGACGGCGTGAACACCGCTCCGGCATTGTCCCAGTCGGGCCGGCCGGCGCAGAAGTCATCCTCGATCACCCACTGGCGGTAGTTTTCATGGGTGACGGGGGCGGCATCGTCGATGCCCAGCTTGCGGGCAAGGGCGATTTCCTCCGGGCCGGTCGCGGGCACGATGCAGTCGACCATGGAGTCCGGGAAGCTGCAGTTGGCATCGATCCACTCTGCCAGCGCCGGGTCGGAGAGGCCCGCGAGCGAGACCACCGCCTGGCGGCTGATGCGGCCGTTGCCGCGCAGGTTGTCGCAGCTCTGCACGGTGAAGGGGCCGGATCCATCATCGCGGCGCAGCTTCAGCGCCGCCACGATGGCGCCAAAGACGGTGTCCGGATGGTCCGGGTTTTCCACGTCATGGTGGATGTCCGGGTGAGCGGCGTCCAGCCCGCCGGTTGCCGGGTCGAGGTAATAGCCGCCCTCGGTCACGGTGAGCGACACGATGCGGATCTCTGGATCGGCCATGGCGCGGATCAGCGCACCGTTGCCTGCCTCGATCGGCAGGTAGCCGGTCATCGCGCCGGTGACCTCGGCCGCCACGCCTTCGGGGGAAAGCTCGATCAGCGTGGTCAGGCAGTCCTGCGCCAGCAGCTTCTGCCGCATGGCGGCATCATAGGGCCGCACCCCGGCGCCGAGGATGGCCCAGTCCTGCGCCAGCCCCTGCTGCATCAGCCGGTGCAGATACCAGGCCTGATGCGCGCGGTGGAAGTTGCCGAGCCCGATGTGGATGATGCCGGGCGTCAGGGCGCGGCGGTCATAACTTGGGCCCGGGATGCCTGCGGGCAGGCTCTGCAACGCTGCCTCGCTCAGTTTTACGGGCGCGGGGTTTTCCGTGTGCCGTTCCATCAGCCCCTCCATTGTTCACCTGTCCTGCAGTCCGGTTCGCGCGGGCTCATGCGATCCGCAGTCCTTCGGCATCAAACTTGTGGATCACATCGGCCCGCGGGGTCATGAAGATGCGGTCGCCGTGGCGGAAGCTCACTTCGCCGCTGGCGCGCACGGTCATGGTTTCCGCCAGCCCGGTGCCGTGGACATGGAAGAAGGTGTCCGAGCCCAAGTGCTCCGAGACGCTGACCGTGCCCGACCAGACGCCGTCCTCGCCCGAGACGTCGATATGCTCGGGACGGATACCGATGGTGCGGGCGCCGTATTTGTCGGCCTCGGGGCCTTCGATGAAATTCATCTTGGGGGAGCCGATGAAGCCCGCCACGAACTTGTTGCGCGGCGTGTGGTAGAGCTCGAGCGGCGAGCCGACCTGTTCGATCACACCGGCATGAAGCACTACGATCTTGTCGGCCATGGTCATCGCTTCGACCTGGTCGTGGGTCACGTAGATCATCGTGGTCTCCAGCCGTTCGTGCAGCTCGGAGATTTCCAGTCGCATCCCCACCCGCAGTGCCGCGTCGAGGTTCGACAGCGGCTCGTCGAACAGGAAGGCGGAAGGTTCGCGCACGATGGCGCGGCCGATCGCCACCCGCTGGCGCTGGCCGCCCGAAAGCTGGCCGGGGCGGCGGTCCAGGTAATCGGTGAGGTTCAGCGCCCTGGCGGCGGCCTCGATGCGCCGGTCCTGCTCCTCGGTCGGGACCTTGGCCATGCGCATCGGGAAGGCGATGTTCTTGCGCACCGACATATGCGGGTAAAGCGCGTAGGACTGGAACACCATGGCGAGGCCGCGTTTGGCGGGGGGCACATGGGTGGCGTCCTGCTTGTCGATGCGGATCTGGCCCGAGCTTACGTCCTCCAGCCCGGCGATCAGCCGCAGCAGGGTGGATTTGCCGCAGCCCGAGGGGCCGACAAAGACGGTGAACTCGCCATCTTCGATGGTCAGGTCCAGGGGCGGGATGACTTGCACGTCGCCAAAGCTTTTGGAGACCTTGTCCAGAGTAATGCGTCCCATAAGCGTGTCTCCTTATTTCACGGCGCCGAAGGTGAGGCCGCTGACGAGTTGTTTCTGGCTGAACCAGCCGAGGATCAGGATCGGGGCGATGGCCATGGTGGAGGCCGCGCTCAGCTTGGCGTAGAACAGGCCTTCGGGGCTGGAATAGCTGGCGATGAAGGCGGTGAGCGGGGCTGCCTTGGCCGCAGTGAGGTTCAGCGTCCAGAAGGCTTCATTCCAGGCCAGGATCACGTTGAGCAGCAGCGTCGAGGCGATGCCGGGAATGGCCATCGGGGTGAGGATATAGAGCACTTCTTCGCGTAGGGTGGCGCCATCCATCCGCGCCGCTTCCAGGATCTCGCCCGGGATCTCCTTGAAGTAGGTGTAGAGCATCCACACGATGATCGGCAGGTTGATGAGCATCAGCACGATGACCAGGCCGGTGCGGGTGTCCAGCAGCCCCATCTTGATGAAGATCAGGTAGATCGGGTAGAGCACGCCAACCGCCGGCAGCATCTTGGTCGACAGCATCCAAAGGAGGATGTCCTTGGTCCGCTTCGTCGGCACAAAGGCCATCGACCAGGCGGCGGGCACCGCGATGATGATGCCGAGGATGGTGGAGCCGCCCGCGATGATGATCGAGTTCCACAGGAAGCGGCCGTAGTTGGAGCGCTCCTGCACGACGGCGTAGTTCTCCAGCGTCCAGTCGAAGAACAGGAAGATCGGCGGGTCGGCGATGGCCTGAGCCTCGGTCTTGAAGCTGGTCAGCGCGGTCCAGAGGATCGGGAAGAAGATCAGGAGGCCCACTCCCCATGCGACGGCGGTGTTGAGGGCTTTGCGGTGCGGTGTTGTTGCGCGTGCCATGAGAGCCTCCTTACGCGTCCAGGTTCTTGCCGACGATGCGCATCAGGAAGATGGCAACGATGTTGGCGAGGATGATGGCGTAGACCCCGCCGGCCGAGCCGAGCCCGACGTTCTGGCTCTCCAGCACGCGCTGGAAGATCAGGTAGGTGAGGGTGCGGGTGCCGAAGGCGCCTTGGGTGGTGACGAAGATCTCGGCAAAGATCGACAACAGGAAGATGGTCTGGATCAGCACCACCACGGTGATCGCCCGCGACAGGTGGGGCAGGGTGATGAAAGCAAAGCGCTTCACCGGCGGGGCGCCGTCCATCTCGGCGGCCTCCAGCTGTTCGCTGTCCAGCGACTGGATCGCGGTCAGAAGGATCAGCGTGGCGAAGGGCAGCCACTGCCAGCTGACGATCAGGATGATCGACTGGGTGGAGGCCTCGGTCAGCCAGACCAGCGGGTCGGCACCGAAGGCGCGCCACAGATGCGCCAGAAGGCCGTTCACCGGGTCCATAAAGACGTTCTTCCAGACCAGGGCGGACACGGTGGGCATCACGAAGAACGGCGCGATCACCAGGATGCGCACGATGCCGCGGCCCCACATCGGCTGATTGAGCAGCAGCGCCAGCAGCACCCCCAGCACCACGGTGATCACCAGCACACCGCCGACGATCACCAGCGTCGCCTGCACGCTGGGCCAGAAGGCGCTGGAAGAGACGAAGCGGACGTAGTTGTCAAAACCGACCCAGCCGAGGTCGCCGCCGCGCAGCGGCAGGTATTTCTTGAAGGAGAAATAAAGCGTCATGGTCAGCGGCACCAGCATCCAGCCCAGGAGCAGCACCACTGCGGGGGCCAGCATCAGCCGGGCGGCGGCGCGGGCGTGCCGGGAGCCGGCCCTGTGGTCTGCCGGGGCGGGCGGGGTTGCCGCTCCGGTTTCCGGCGCGGGTGTGGCCATACCGAGCCGGTCCGCGGGTTGGGAGTGTTGCGTTGCCATTGGGTGTTCCTCCTCCCTTGGCGGCAGAGGCCGCCTTGGACGATCATGCGCTTTTTGGGGTGCCGGGGCGGCGGCGTGCCGCCCGCCCCGGTCTTGAGCGAAAGCGTCAGCGGTAGCCGGCGGCTTCCATCGCTTCGTTGGTGATGGCCTGCGCCTTCTCAAGCGCCTCGTCGATCGACTGCTGGCCTGCGTAGGCGGCGGAGAATTCCTGGCTCACTTCGGTTGCGATGCCGGCAAACTCCGGAATGGCGACGAACTGGATGCCGACATAGGGCACCGGCTTCTCCGTCGGGTTCTCCGGGTCGGAGGCCTTGATCGACTCGAGCGTCATGCCTGCAAAGGGCACTTCCTGGTAGTTGGCGTTCTCGTAGAGCGAGATGCGCGCACCGGGCGGAACGTTGGCCCAGCCTTCCTTGGCCGCGACCAGCTCGATATACTCCTTCGAGGTCGCCCACTCGATGAACTCCTTGGCCACATCGGCCTTCTGGGTGCCCGCCGGAATCCCCAGCGCCCAGGCCCAGAGCCAGTTGGCGCGCTTGCTTACGCCGTCCTTGTTGGGCGCAAGCGCGAAGCCCACCTTGTCAGCGACCTGCGACTCATCGGAATTGGTCACGAAGGAAGCCGCCACGGTGGCGTCGATCCACATGCCGCACTTACCCTGCTGGAACAGCGACAGGTTTTCGTTGAAGCCGTTGGTGGCGTAGCCTGCCGGACCGTAGTCGTTCATCAGGCTGACGTAGAACTCCAGCGCCTCTTTCCACTCGGGCTGGTCGAACTGGGCGTTCCAGTCCTCGTCGAACCAGCGCGCGCCGAAGGAGTTGGCGGTCACGGTGATGAAGGCGCCGCCTTCACCCCAGCCGGCCTTGCCGCGCAGACAGATGCCGTTGATGTCGGCTTCCGGATCATCCATCGCTGCCGCAGCTTCGCGGATGAACTCCCAGGTTGGCGCATCGGGCATTTCCAGACCGGCCTTCTCCATCAGGTCGGTGCGGTACATGATCATCGAGCTTTCGCCATAGAAGGGCGCCGCGTAGAGCGTCCCGTCATGGCTCAGACCGGCGCGCATGGCGGGCAGGATGTCCTCGGCGTCGTATTCCTCCGACAGATCGTCGAGCGGGACAAGCCATCCGTTCGCCCCCCAGATCGGGGTTTCGTACATGCCGATCGTCATGATGTCGAACTGGCCGCCCTTGGTGGTGATGTCGGTGGTCACCCGCTGGCGCAGGACGTTCTCCTCCAGCGTCACCCATTCGACCTCATGGCCGGTCTTGGCGGTGAACTCATCGGTCAGACCCTGCATCCGGATCATGTCGCCGTTGTTCACGGTCGCGATGGTGATGGTTTCGGCAGATGCGCCGCCCGCCGCGATTAGCGAAAGAGCAGTGGCCGCATAAAGCGCCTTTTTAACAAACATCCTCTACCTCCCTGTTGAGATGTCTGCCGTAAGGGTAGCGCCGTGGCTCCGTTTGCGTCAATTTAAAAATTTACGCGCGTAAAGTTTTTACCTTTGCCGGAAGAAATCAGCACCTTAGGCAGAACCCCGCATCACCAGCCGCCCGTCAAACAGGGTTTCCTGCCGCGAATCGGCGGGGGTTCCGGCCTCGATCAGCGCCATCACGGTTTCCACGCTCTGCCGGGCGATGGATTCGTAATCCTGCGACACGGTGGTCAGGCCCGGGCAGGTGTAGCGCGAGAACGGGTGGTCATCGTGACCCGCCACGCGCAGCGCGCAGCCCGGGTCCAGCCCGACGCGCAGTCCGGCCTCATAAGCCGCTGACAAGACCCCGATCGCAAGGCGGTCGTTACTGCACAGGATCGTGTCTGTGGGCAGGTTCCGGTCGCGTACCACCCGGGTGGCCTCGCGGAAGCCGATCTCCTCGAACTCCCAGCCGTCGCCTTCGGCCTGGATCAGATGCGGCTTGTGCCCCAGCCGCTCCATCGCGGCGAGATAGGCGTTGCGCCGCTTGTGGGCGTTCGGATTGGTGGGTGCCTTCATCTCGAAAAAGGCGGGCGGCTCGCCCGTGCGGCAGAGGTAATCGACAATGAGACCAACGCTTTGGCTGTTGTCTGAGCCGACAAATCCGGCCCCTGCGTCCTCGATGCTGGCGTCGAACATCACCGCCGGCACTTCCTCGCAGAAGGCTTTGATGTAGTCCCGGTCGGAGGTCCGGCCAAGCGGCGCCAGCAGCACGCCTGCGGGTTTCAGGAGCCGCAGGTTTTCGAGGTTGGCGATCTCCTGCTCCGTGCTGCCATGCGAGCCCAGCAGCACGGGCCGGTAGCTTGTGCCCAGGATATGATCCTCGATGGTGCCCGCGATCTTGGCAAAGAACGGGTCGGCCAGATTGGGCACCACGATGCCGATTGTCTTGGTCAGCCGCCGGTTCTGGTTCATCGCATAGAGGTTCGGGCGGAAGTCGTAGCGCTCCAGCGCGGCTTCGATGCGCTGCCGGGTCGAGGCGCGGACGCTGTCCGGGTCGTTGAAGAATTTCGACAGTGTCGGGCGGGAAATCCCGCTGACCGCGGCAAATTCCTCCATATTCCTTATCTTCTTGCCGTCCATACCGCTGTCCGCCTTGCCTTCTGTCCGCAGGGCACTGCCGAGGCGGCGGTGCCGGAAGTCTGCCTGCAACCATAGTTGACGCGCGGAAAATTTTACAGCCCATTTCCAGTCCGGCCCGGAGCGGCCCGGGCAGCCCCGGTCAGCCGGTGCGGCAAAATGGCAGGGGCGGTTTGCCCGGCTGCTTGGAACCGGCGCCTGCTCTGGCCGGTTGTGTTCACAGGACCAGAGGGAGCGCCATGGCGGCCATTACCAAAGAGCGGACTAGTGGCCGCGGCGGCAAGGGCGGCGCTGTCACCTATCAGCCGACCGGCGTGATCTGCTTGATCCAGCCGTGGGATTTCCCGCTCCGCCGGCCGGCACGTGTGCTGGCGGCCGACCTGATCGCGGGTAATGGCTGCACCCTGAAACCTGCCGGCACCTGCACCGGATCGGACCTGCAGCTGCGCGGACTGTGTATCGAGCCGGGGCTGCCCGTGGACCTGGTCCAGGTGATCCTGATCGGCCACGACGTGAGCGACATGCTGATGGGGCACTCCAAGGTGCGCGGCGTCACCATGACCGGCAGCGATGCCGCCGACCGCCACATCGACGCCACCGCCGCGAAGGCGCTGATAAAGACGGTGCTGGAGCTGGGCTCCAAGGACGCCTATCCGGTGCCGGAGGATGGCGGCTTCGAAACAGCCGTGAAATACTCGGTGACGGGTCGGCTCTACAACAACGGCGAGACCTGCGTGCCGGCCAAGTGCCTCATCGTCACGGATATGGCCTATGACGCCTTCACCGCGGCGTTCGTGGATCAGAGGCAAGAGATCCGCATGGGCGACCCGATGAAGAAGGACAGCCAGCCCGGCCCGCTCTCCAGCCAGGAGCAGTTCGGCACCGTGAAGAAACTGGTGGAGAAAAGTGCCGGACTCGGGGCCAAGATGCTCTGCGGCGATGAAGTGCCCACGGGCGGGGGCGCCAATTATCCGGCCGCCGTTCTTGCCGGGCTGAAACCCGGGATGCCCGCTTGTGATGACCAGATGCTCGGCACCGTCGTCTCGACTATCCGGGCCAAGGACGATGCAGACGCGATGCGGCTTGCCAATGAGAGCCGCTGTGGCCTGGGCGCCGGTATCTTCCCGCAGGACGGGCAACGGGCCTTGGAACTTGGGCGGCGTCACCTCGGCACCGGCATGATCCGCGTCAACTCCTTCGGGGCGGCGGACCCGAACATGCCCCTCGGCGGCGTCAAGGACTCGGGCTGCGGCCGCGAGCCCGGCGGCTTTGGCATGAGAAATTCGTAAACATAAAGGCGATCTATCTCCCATGATTACTCTGCACGCACTGAAATACTCCCGCGCAACCCGCGTTCTGTGGCTGCTGGCCGATCTGGACCAGCCCTGCGAGCGCATCGACTACGAGCGCACCGCCGAATTCCGCGCGCCGGAGGCGCTGTCCGGGGTGCACCCCCTCGGCAAGTCGCCGGTGATCGAGGACGGGGGGCAGATGATCGCCGAATCCGCGTCGATCCTGCGCTACCTGGCGGCCAAGTTCGGCGATACCAGCCACCAGCCGGAGGCCGGGACGGAGGCATTCTGGCGCCACGAGTCGCTGCTGGATTACGTCGAGTCCTCCTTTGCCGAGGCGGCACTGCCGGTGATCCTGCCCGCTTTCCGCGGCAAGGCGGCGCCGGAGCAGGCGAGAGCGGCGCTGAACAAGCACCTGAGTTACATCAGCGGCGAGCTGGGCGAGGGGCCGATGCTGTTTGGCAGCCAGCTGATGCTGGCGGATATCCAGATGTCTTACCTGCTGGCGCTGCTGGATCATTTCGGACTGATGGGCGGGCATCCCAAGGTCGCGGCCTATTGGCGGGCGCTGCAGCAGCAGCCCGGATACATCGCCGCGGCCGAGGCCGCAGGCCCGATGGCCCCGCCGAATTAACCCGGTGCGGGGCACCGCGCCGCGCCTGAAAACGAGATGATCGTGAGCCTGAAAGTTCTCGTCGCCGGGGCCGTGGCGACCGGACGCTTGGACGGCCAGGCGTTAAACCTGCAGCCGCTCTGACCCGCGCGCGGCCCTGATACAGGCCCTGACATGCTGCGCATTGTGCTTTCGCCCCGGCTGGCTCATGATCGCGGCCGAAGGGCGGGCCGGGCCCGCGGGGAGGGACAAGACATGACCATCGGCGAGACATTCCGCGCGCTGCATCAGCGGGGCAACCCCTTTATCCTGGCCAACGCTTGGGACGCGGGCAGCGCCAAGGTCCTGGCGGCGCTGGGCGCTCAGGCGATCGGCAGCACGTCGAGCGGCCATGCCTTCACGCTGGGGCGGCCCGACATGGGCCATGTCACCCGGGACGAGGCGCTGGCCCATGCGCAGGACTTGGTTGCGGCGACGCCGCTGCCGGTCTCGGGCGATTTCGAAAACGGCTATGGCGATGCGCCCGGGACCGTGGCCGAAACGGTGCGGCTGGCAGCGGAGGCGGGGCTTGCGGGCTGTTCGATCGAGGACACCGACATGGCTGATGGCGGCGCCTATGGCTTTGATCTGGCGGTGGAGCGCATCCGCGCCGCCGCCGCTGCCGCCCGCGCGCTGCCGCAGGATTTCGTGCTGGTGGCGCGGGCCGATGGCATCATGAACGGCGTCTACGATATCGAAGAGGCGCTGCGGCGCCTGCGCGCCTTCGATGCAGCCGGAGCGGACTGCCTCTATGTGCCGCTGCCGGCTGCGATGGCGGATCTGCAACGGGTTTGCGAAGCCACCGAAAAGCCGGTGAACGTGCTGGCGGCAGGTCCTTACGCCGGTGTACCGCGGGCGGAGTTTGCGCGGACCGGGGCGGCGCGGATCTCGCTCGGCTCGGCGCTGGCGCGGCTCACCCAGACGACGCTGATCGAGGCCGCCCGCGGCATTCTGGGGGAGGGCGATTTCTCCCGCCTGCTTGACGCGATGCCCGGAAGCGAAGTGGACAAGCTGCTGCTGGGCGGGCCGGGCAGCGCCGCGGACTAAGAGCGGGCAGAGGAGGGGGCGCCTCCGCCTGTCGGTGCCCCGTGGCCTGGCGGTCCGGCCGGGCTCAGAAATCCTGCCAGAGATCCTTTGCCGCATTGCCTTCCAGCGCTGCCTTGGCGGGTTTGGGCGGCTGCGCGTCCGCGTGCCAGCCGCGGCCATGGGCCGAGGCGGCCTGCGGCGCCGCGGCTTGCGGGGGCGCAGCGGACGGCGCCTGGGCAGGGGCTGCGGCCTTGGCGGCGGCGCCGGGACCGAGGTTGAAGTGTGAGACGAGTTCGGCCAGCTTCGACGCATCCGAGTTCAGCATGTGGCCGGCCGCGGTGGCCTCTTCGACCATGGCAGCGTTCTGCTGGGTCACCTCGTCGAGCTGGCTGACACCGGTGTTAATCTCGGCCAGGCCAGTGGACTGTTCCGCCGCGCCCTCGGCGATACCCGAGACCAGCCCGGCGATATGGCTCACCCGGCTGACGATCCCGCTCAGCGCCTCGCCGGTCTTGCCGACAAGGTCGACGCCGCGCGCCACGTGTTTCGAACTGTCGCCGATCAGCGTCTTGATCTCCATCGCCGCATCCGACGAGCGCTGTGCGAGCGCGCGGACTTCGCTTGCGACCACGGCAAAGCCCTTGCCCGCTTCGCCCGCGCGCGCGGCCTCGACACCTGCATTCAGGGCAAGCAGGTTGGTCTGGAAGGCGATGTCGTCGATCACGCTGATGATCTGCGAGATATGCGTGGAGGACTGTTCGATCTCGGTCATTGCGGCCACCGCGTCGCGGACCACGCCGCTGCTGGCCTCGGCCTCGCTGCGGGCTTCGCCCATGGTGCTTTCCACCGAGCGCGCGCCTTCGGCGGCGGATTTGACGCTGGCGGTCAGCTCATCGAGCGCCGCGGCGGTTTCCTCCAGCGTTGCGGCCTGGGTTTCGGTGCGGCGCGACAGGTCATCGGAGGACTGGCTGATCTCGCCCGCGCCGCTGCGGATGCTGCTCGCGGCCTCGATCACCTGTGCGATGGTGCTGTGCAGCGTCTTGACGGTCATGTTGAAGTCGTGCCGCAGCTGTTCGTGGCCGGCCGGGAAGGGCGCCTTGATCGGCTGCGAGAAGTCGCCGCCCGCGAGGCGCACCAGCCCCGCGCTGAGGCTTGCAACCACCGCCTCCTGTTCCTGCTGCTGCTGGGCGCGCTTCTCCTCCGCGGCGCGGCCCTCTCGCAGGTCGTCCTGCAGGCTCACCAGGGTCTTGCCGATCTTGCCGATTTCGTCGCCGCGCCGGGCCTCGGCCACTTCGGTGTCGAAATTGCCGCCCGAGACCGCCTCCATGCTGTTGCAGATGCCATCGAGCGGCCGGGTGATCGAGCGGGCAAAGAGCCAGCCGAAGACCGACAGCAGCGCCGCTCCAGCAAGCGAGATCAGGATCTGGATGTTGCGGTCGCGCGCCACCGGCGCCAGCAGCTCGGCGCGGTCCTGCTCGATTGCGATGGCCCAGGTGGTGTTGAGCATCGGTACCGGTGCGGCATAAGCCGCCACGCTCTGGCCGCTGAGGCCGGTGGTTTCGGCAAAGAATCCCGCGGTTCCGTCCAGCGCCGCCGCGATATGGGGGCCGCCGGGCAGGGTTTCGAGCGCCGCATGGCCGCCGCCGAAGCGCGAGTTGGAGCGCGCCCGCAGGTCCTGACCGATCAGGTAGACCTCGGCGGTCTCGCCGATGCCCTTGGCGTCGTTCATGATGGTGTTCATCATGTCCACCGGCACCCGCAGCACCAGCACGCCCGCGGTGGAACCGGCATCCGTGCCCACCTTGGTGGCCACAAAGGCGGCCGGCGCGCCGCCGTCAGCCGCATAAGGCGCAATGTCGGAGAACAGCACCGCGCCGTCCTCGGCTTCCAGCGCGGCCTGGAACAGTTTTGCGGCGTCGCTGTCCTTGTAGGGCCCGCTCACCAGGTTGGTGCCGTATTCGTCGCGCTTGAAGACGGTGTAGATCACCTCTCCCGGCACGCTCACGAGGAAGGCGTCGGTATAGCCCTTGGCGGTCAGCAGGGTGCGGAAGGAATGGTGGAATTTCGAATGGTGGATGTTGTAGGGGATCGTCTTCTGGCCGCGGTCCAGCAGGTGCCGTTCGCCCGGCGGGTGCGGGTTGGCGGTGATGAAGGTCTCGCGCATCTGGCTGCCCGCATCGGCGCCCAGGCTGCCCCAGGCGGCCGAGAGGCGCTGCAGCGCGGTGGCAGTGGAGGGCGTGCCGGCCAGCGTCCGCAGGTCGGCGTTGATCGCGCCGATCAGCGTCTCCAGCGCGGTCTTGCGGCTGGTCACCATCGCCTCGAACTGTTCGTTCGCCTGTTTGATGGCCCGGTTCTGAAAATTCACCGTGCTGGTCACCACCATGAAGGCGGTGATCAGAATGCCGAAGCCGACCACGAAGAGCGGCAGCTTGTAGGCGATCTTCAGAGATGAAAGTGCTTTCATGTCGTCCTCCCCTGCCGCGCGAGCCGGAGGGCTGCGCGGAATCTCGGCAGGCAGAAGACAGCGCAGGCGTTAATTTACCGCTAAGCGCCGCATTTGGAGGAAATTGCTGCGGTTTCCGCCGCACGGGGGGCTCCACCGGGTTCCGGTTTGGCCAGGGTGCAAGCGGCTTCGTGCTGGCTCAGGAACACCTCACCGGTCAGATCCTCCAGGAAATGGCTGCGCTTCAGCCGGTCCATCACCGGGCCTTTCACCTCGCTCAGATGCAGCCGGATGCCCGCTTCCCGCAGGCGGGTGTTGATTGTCTCCAGCGATTCGAGCGCCGAGAGGTCGATCTCGTTCACGGCCGGGAACATCAGCACCACGTCGGTCAGTTCGGGCTTGGCGGCGGCATAAGCGGCAAGCTGGTCCTCCAGGTAGCGGGCGTTCGGGAAGTAGAGGCTTTCGTCCACTCTCAGCGACAGCACATGCGGCTGGGTTTCCACCCGATGGCGCAGCACGTTGCGGAAATGCTCAGTGCCGGGCACGCGGCCGACCACCGCCATATGCGGGCGCGAGGTCTTGTAGAGATGCACGAGGATCGACGTCAGCACACCAGCCGACACACCGGCCTCCACCCCGGCCAGCAGGGTGAGCGCGATGGTGATGGCGACGGCGGCAAAGTCGGCGCGGCTGAAGGCCCAGGCGCGTTTCAGGATTGAAAAGTCGACCAGGCTCAGCACTGCGGTGATGATAGTCGCGGCAAGCACCGCCTTCGGCAAGTAGTGGATCAGCGGTGTGAGGTACAGCGCGGCCAGCGCCAGCCCAAGCGCGGTGAAGGCGCCCGCGGCGGGGGTCTCGGCGCCGGCATCATGGTTCACCACCGAGCGGGAGAAGCCGCCCGTGACAGGGAAGCCGCCGCTGAAAGCCGCGCCGAGGTTTGCTGCGCCAAGCCCGATCAGCTCCTGATCGGGGTCGATGCGCTGGCGCTTTTTTGCGGCAAGTGTCTGCGCGACGGAGATGCTTTCGACAAAGCCGATGATGGAGATCAGCAGCGCGGGAAGCGCCAGCTGCGAAATCAGCGCTGGTGAGAAGGACGGGAGGGTCAGCGGAGGCAGGCTTTGCGGCACGTCGCCGACGATGGCAACGCCGCGCGCCTCCAGCCCGAAAGCCCGCACCGCAAGCGTCGCGGCAGCAATGGCAAGCACCGGCCCGGCCTTGGCGCCCAGATCAGCGAGCCGCGGGCCGAGCCCGATCCGGCGCAAAAGCGGTTTCAGCCCGCCGCGCACCCAAAACAGGAAGGCGGTTGCCGAAACACCGATAAGCAGCGTGATGACATTCGTGCTGCCGAGGTTCTCCGACAGGCCCGCAAGGATCTCCGGCAGCGTGTGGCCGCCGCCTTCCACGCCAAGGATGTGGCGCAGCTGGCTGGCGGCGATCAGCAAGCCGCTGGCGGTGATGAAGCCCGCGATCACGGGGTGCGACAGGAAGTTGGCCAGAAACCCAAGCCGCAGAAGCCCCAGCGCCAGAAGCATTGCTCCCGAGAGCCCCGCCAGCGTCAGCGCCGCCGCTGCGTATCCTGCCGTGCCGCTCTGCGCCGCCTCACCCACGGCAGCCGCGGTCATAAGTGACACCACGGCCACCGGTCCCACCGCCAGCGAGCGCGAGGTGCCGAAGACCGCATAAAGCAGGATCGGCACGATCGAGGCATAGATCCCGGCCTCGGGCGGCAGACCGGCCAGCAGCGCATAGGCCAGGGACTGCGGGATCAGCATGATAGTCACGATCACCGCCGCCACCGCATCGCCGGTGAATTCAGCGCGGCCATAGCGGCGGCCCCAGTCGAGGATGGGCAGGTATTGCGTCAGCGGGCGCAGGGACATCGCGGGAACCGTTTTAAGGGGATGGGGCGGTGCGCCCGTTCAGCGGAAGCGGTTGGCGGGCAGTTTCAGGTAATGGTGGCCGTCATCCTCGGCCTTGGGCAGGCGGCCGCCGCGCAAGTTCACCTGAAGCGCGGCCAGGATGCGGTCGGGCAGCGCCAAGGTCGCATCGCGCTCCTGCCGGCGCTTGATATAGTCCTCCCGCGTGGTGCCCTCCTTCACATGTTTGTTCTCCGCCTTGTGTTCGGCCACGGTCGCCTCCCACCTCGGCTCGTCCCGCCCCGGCGCGCCGTAGTCGTGGCCGATGAAAAGGCGGGTCTCCGGGGGCAGGGACAGGATGGCCTGGATCGTCTCCCACAGCTCGCCCGTGTCGCCCCCCGGGAAGTCTGACCGCGAGGTGCCCACGTCCGGCTGCATCAGCGTGTCGTGCACGAAAGCCGCATCGCCGCAGACATAGGTGATCGAACCAAGCGTATGGCCCGGCGACAGCATGACCCTGACGCCGAGGTTGCCGATCTCGAAAGTCTCGCCCTCCTGGAACAGACGGTCGAAGTCGCGCTTGGGGTCGAAGGCATTCGGCAGGTTGTAGAGGTCCGCCCAGATTTTGGCGATCTCCTGCACCAGCGCGCCGATGGCATTGGGCGCGCCGGTGCGCTCCTTCAGCTGCGCCGAGGCCATCACGTGGTCGGCATGCGGATGGGTGTCGAGCACCCAGACCACCTCCAGCCCGTTTTCCTCGACCAGGCCCAGCACCTGCTCCAGACTCTCGGTAGAGAACGTGCCGCTGCGGTGGTCGAAATTCCACACCACGTCGATCAGCGCCGCCTTTTTCGTCTCCGGGTCGGCGCAGATGTACTGGATCGAGCCGGTATCGGGTTCGTAGATGCCCCAGACATCGGGGCTGCCCGGGCCGGTGGCGGGGGAAAAGCGCACGACAGGGGTTTCCAGGGGATCGCTCATTGGGCTGCTCCTTTCGAAAACAGGGTGGGGAGGTTGCCTGCATTGCGGGCAAGCCACATGCCCGCAAGCATGAAGGGCACAAAGATCAGCGTGCCGGTGGCGCCAATCGGCAGCGCGGTGAGCGCCGGGCCGGGGCAGAAGCCGCCGAGCCCCCAGCCGACACCGAACAGTGCTGCGCCAGTGAGGAGTTTGGGGTCGGTGCGGGTGGGGATGCGGAACTCATTGTCGAACAGCGGCTTTTGCAGGCGGTTGGTCAGCAGTGCGAAGCCCGGTGCGGTGACCGCAATGGCGCCGCCCATTACGAAGGCGAGCGAGGGGTCCCACGAGCCGAAGAGATCGAGGAAGTTCAGAACCTTGGCCGGGTTTGCCATACCCGAGAGAATGAGGCCGAGGCCGAAGATCAGGCCGGAGAGAAGCGCAAAAATCTGTTTCACGTCAGCCTCCGAACCCGTGACGGACGACCAGCACGGTCACAAACGCCGTCGCCATGAAGGTGACTGTCGCCAGGATCGACCGCATCGAGCCGCGGGAGATGCCGCAAACGCCATGGCCCGAGGTGCAGCCGCTGCCGAAGACCGCGCCAAAGCCCACCAGGAGCCCGGCCGCTGCCATCAGGAGCGGGCTGGAGGGCACCCATTGCTGCGGCCAGCCGCCGGAGGCGAGCGCCCAGAGCGGTGCCGCCAGCAACAGCCCCAGCACGAACATCGCCGAGACGCCGCGCGCCTCGCCATCGGTGGACCGCGCGAAGATGCGCGAGGTAAGACCGCTGATCCCGGCGATGCGGCCATTGGTGGCCATCAAGAGCACCGCGGAGACGCCAATCAGCGCGCCGCCCGCGAGCGAGGCCAAGGGGGTGAACTCAGTTTCCATGTCAGCACTCCGTATTCAGGCAGACAACGCCGCCGTGCTTTCCATCGTTCCATGCTATGCATATATTCCTATTTTCGCATATTCAATAGGGCTAATATGCGGGAAGCTGAAGATATTCAGGCCGGCGATTTCCTCGACGGAGACATCACGGGCGCTGCGGCGCTGATGGGCATGCTGGCGTCGGAGGCGCGGCTTCAGATCCTGTGCCGCCTGGCGGGCGGGCGGGAGCGTTCGGGGGGGGAACTGGCGCGGCTCTGCGCGATGCCGCAGCCCTCCATGTCGCAGCAGCTGAAGCGGCTGAAGGGGGCCGGACTGGCGGCGGCCCGGCGCGACGGGCAGACCATCTACTGCCGGGTCAACAGCCCCGAGGCGGCGGCTGTGCTGGAGACGCTGCACCGGCTCTATTGCGCGCGCTGAGAGCAGGCGAGGGGGCTTGGCCGGGCAGGTGACAGGCAAGCCCCGGTGCCTGCGTCCTCTGCGGCGGCCTGTTCCTCCGTCTCCGTTGCTGGCGCCGCCTCTGCGTCGCTCTCCCGGGTCTCCGGTGACACGTTCAGCACCGCCGTGCGCATGGTGATCTCGACGCTGTCCCAGCAGCCCTCCATGCAGGCCTCGCCGCGAACGCGGGGAGCTCGGTTTGCGCCCGAACGTCGGGCTTGAAGCCGCCTTCGTTCGGCAGGGTGACGTCTGCGAAACTCTCCCGCGGCAGTTCGAAATCGTCGTCCGCCACGTTGTTGAGATAGAGCAGTCAGGCGGCGACCGCATAGACTTCGTCCGGCTCCGGCGACTGCGCACCGCCAAAGGGCATGGTGCGGTTGACGTAATCCCAGACGGTGGAGAGATACGGCCAGCAGGAGCCGATGGTCTTGACCGGATCCTTGGGGTCGAGCGGGTCCGGGGCGCCCGCCAGCACCGTTCAGCACCGGCCAGCGCCCGGCCGCCGCGCCGAAATCGACGTGGCAGGAAGCGCATTTGGCGGCAAAGACCTCCTCCTTGGTCAAGACATCGCCCGCGCCCGGCGGCAGGCCAGTGCCATCCGCGGCGGCGGTATTTGCGGCACTGGCGGGCAGGACGCTTGCCGCCAGTACCTGAAACAGTGCCAGCGCCGGGGCGGGGCCAAGGGCTGTTGGGCTCGCAACCCCAAGATACGCCGGCATTTTCCGCCTCACACCGTGCGTAGACATGCCAGGTCTGGAGGCCGTTGTTGCGGCAGAACGAATTCTCGCCGCTGCTCTTGCAGAGCCTGCTTCGTATGCTGCACGTAACCGGTGGAATCATGCACACGGCTTTGCAAGAGCAGCGGTTTGACGTCCCAGCCGAACTCGAAATAGAACCGGTGCATGGTCTTGCCCAAGCGCGGCCCCGGCATCCGGGCCTGATGCCAATTGGTGCCAGCCTTACATCGATGCCGGGCACTTCGGCGGCTATCTTGCGGTCGGCGCCAAAACCATTGTGGGACAGCACCACGACCACCTCGGCACCGGCATCGCGGGCCTGCCGCACCACCGCCGCCGTCCGCGCCTGGCGCACGCCGAGGCTGAGACCGGGGAATATCCAGGACGGGTTGGCAATCGGCAGATAGGGGAAGGTCTGGCCGATCACCCCGACTTTTGCGCCGCCGCGTTCGAACATCTTCATCGGCCCTTAGGCCGGCTCGTCCCAGATGGCGTCGAAGATGCTGGCGCCGGGGAAGGCGGGGTCAAGCTCCTTCTCGATGATCTCGTTCACGCGGCCGATGCCGGGGGTGAATGCCTAATGCGAGGTCATCGCCTCGGTTCCGTGCGCATCGAGCAGGCGCACCATGCCGACACCTTCGCTGCGCGACGCGGGCAGGGAGCCCGCCAGGTGTCGCCGCCATCGAACAGGATCGCATCGGGACGCTCGGCCCGGATCGCCTTCACCACCGTGGCAGTGCGGTCAAGGCCGCCGATCTTGCCGCAGGCCCTCCCAAGCGCCACAAAGTCTTCATAGGTCAGCACTTAGTCCGGCGCCGACCCGTCCTCGATCCCGTTAGCTTTCGGAAGCTGGCGCCGGTTACATGCGGCACCTTGCCCTGCGCGGCACCAACGCCGAGGTCGATCTCCGGCTCGCAGAATCACAGCGGCTGGGGCTGGGCGTGAGTGCCGGTGATATGGGTCAGCGTCAGCGCGCCCTTGCCGCCGCCGCCGATCAGACCCTCCTGGGTGAGCCTTTGCCGGGCTGCAAGCCGCGACCGGATGCCAATGCCCGAAGCGCCCCCGTAGGGCGGAGGCGGCACGGCCCGCCAGAAGGAAATGGCGGCGGGAAATGATGGCCGGTTGCCTTGTATCGGCGGCATCGCCGGTGAAGGCACCGCCTGCCCGAATAAATCAGGAGCACCTGCCTCCGGTTCGACGGGCTGGCCGGTGAGGGATGTCCGATGGCGTCATAATCTCCGCAGGCGGCGCTTTGCGGCGCCACCACGTGAGCCTCGGCGGCCGCGCCTGCCAGCGCCAGCGCGCAGGCGAAAGGTCAGTTGTCGCGACATGTGTCCTCCCTAAAAAGCGTTGTCCTCCGCAGGGATGCTAGCAGGGGAGAATTGTTTCAGGCGATAACACATTTGATTTTGTGAGTACGATGGGTGGAGACCTGTCCCGCCTGCACCCGGCGCCCGCTTCAGTACCGGCATTTCCCTGTGCAAACGGGCTCCTAAAGGGCCCTGGCGCTTGCATGCGTTACATTGCAATACTACCATATGAGAAAGCCGAGCCGCCCATCGGCGCCGCATCCCCGGGAGGCCTATTGCCCGAATTGCATCACGGCTCGCAGGCGCCGCGCTTGCCCTGACCTTTGCCGCGCCCGCCTTCCGGCTGGCCGAAGACGGTATCGGGACCGGCCGTATCGAGAGCTGCCCGGGCGAGGCCTTCCTCCGGAGGCTGCTGCAGAAGCTGCTGGCCGGACACGCGGCCCCGGTTCCGGCGCCGCTGGGCTGAGACCGCATGGCGCACCCGGATTGCAATAGACAAATGGCCGGCGTAGACCCGGGCCACAGATCAGGCGGTGGCTGTCCGCCCTACCGGAGAATGTGCAGATGGCGCTGCCCAAGATCACCGAGAAAATGAGCGACGAGGACCGCGACCTGATGATGCGCAACGCGCGCGCGGCCGCGGATTTCCTCAAGGCGCTGGGCCATGAGGGCCGGCTGATGATCCTGTGCCACCTGGTCTCGGGCGAGAAATCGGTGACCGAACTGGAGCAGCTGCTGTCGGCGCGCCAGGCGGCGGTCTCGCAGCAGCTGGCGCGGCTGCGGCTGGAGGGGCTGGTGACCCCGCGCCGCGAGGGCAAGGTGATCTACTACAGTCTGGCCGACGAGCGGCCGCGCCGGATCATGGAGCTGATCTACGACCTGTTCTGCCAGCCGGACTGACGGTGCTGCGCCGGGGAGGGCGCGGGTGCGGGCGAGGGAGGACGGCAAGATGCTGGAATGGCTGGAGGAACCCGTGATCGCGGCCCTGATCGGGCTCGCCAGCGGCGCGGTGCTGGGGCTGTCGGCGCGGCCGGGCGGCTTCTGCACTACGTTGTTGCACATACCGCTGAAGGGGGGCCACTGTGCGAATCCTGGCAGTTAAGTCAGGCACGTACCGAAGCCTTCTCCGCCCGCTGCCGCACGGCCAACTGGTTCGACGAGAACGCCGCGCCGCGCAATAGAGGCGCGTTGTCCGTCTGGTTCGGCCCTGACATGGTCTGGCATGCCGCGACGTGCGGCAAGTGGGGAGGCCCCGAGACTTTTTCCGATGCCGCAATCCAGGCATGTCTTACGGTGATGTGCTATCCGGTCTGCCGCTGCGCCGGACGGCCGGACTGGCCGAGAGCCTGATCCGGATGGCGGCGGCCCGGCTGGCCGGTGCCGGATTTTTCGACGGTGTGCCGGCGCCAGGCGCGGATCGCTGTGCAGATCCCGTATCGCGCCTCCGCGCAGCCGCGGAACCTCCTGATCCCCTCTCGTGACATCACTGCGTGATGCACTGCCGGTCAGCGGACAGCAACGGCGCCAAGTTGCGTGGCGATGGTGGGAGGCTGGTCCGCCAGCATGCCGGACACCGCGATCGAACTGCTCTCCCGCCCAAGCATTGCCGAGGGTCAGCCGGTGGATCTTGTCTTTCCGTCCTCAGGCGGCGGCCCTCTCTGCAACTGGGACCGGACACAGGACACGATCAATCGCGCCGGCGGAACACCTGGATGGCACCGCCACGTCCTCCGGCGGACCACGGCGGCCATTCTTGGGCAGCTGGGGGTAAAGCCAGCCGTCATCAACACCCTCTTGTGCCATCTGAACCGGCTTTGCTGCATAAATCCGCCTTGGGATTCACTGCGTGAATCCAGCCTGATAGCTGGAAGCCATGAGCAGTTGGGCCCCTGCGAAGCACAAGACCGCGAACTGGCCGTCTTACCATGACGCGCTGGAACAGCGCGGATTGCTGCCAATCTGGTTTGACCCGGAGATGATCCGGGTGCCGCGGCCGGGCGGCAGGCGTGGACGCCAGTGCCAGGTCAGCGGCGCCGCGATCCAGACCTGCCTGACGATGAAGGTGCTGTTTGGTATGCCGTTGAGGCAGGCGGCGGGTTTCGTCCGGAGCCTTTTGCGGTTGGCCGGGTTGGACTGGGCTGTCCCGGATTTCAGCCCGCTGTGCCGCCGTCAGTAGACCTTGGACGTGAGCCTGCCCTATCGCGGCGGCACTGGCCCGGTGACCCTCCGCATCGGCAGCACCGGTATCAAGGCCGAAGGCGAAGGCGAAGGGGAATGGACCGCAGGCAAGCGCGGCGGCCCGAAACGCCGCATCTGGCGTGAGATGCACATAGGCACAGACGCGGAAACGCCGGAAGTGCGCGCCGCCGAGGTCACCGCCAGCACCGCCGGTGTTGCCCCCGTGCTACCCGGACTGCTGAACCAGCTCCCGTCCGATCAGGACATTGGACCGGTCACCGCCGATGGCCTGCGGCACGCGCAAATGCCTTGACGCGATCGCGGCCCGCGGCGCTCATGCCGTCCTCCCGCCGCGCAAGAACGGCAAGTCCTGAAAATCCGCAAGTGCCGGCGCCATCGCCGGGAACGGGGCGGTCCATGCCTCGCGACACCTCGGCGGCGCCCTCTGGCGGCGATGGAGCGGATACCATCGCCGGAGCCGTGTTGAGAGCAAGATGAACTGTATCAAGCTGCTTGGCCAATCCCCGATGGCCGGAGACTTCGGCCGGCAGGCCGCGGAAATCCAAGTCCGCGCCGCCGTCCTGAACCGGCACACAGCTCTTGGCATCCCTGTCACCGGGGCCGTAGGATAAGTCCGTCCGGGGAAAGGGGAAGTCTCCCCATCACCGTAACTGCGCAACAAAGCCCCTTGAAAGCATCGTGCCGGTCTCGGTCAAATCGGCGGTCGGGGCGCTGTAAATCCGGCGCAGGCCGGCGGCCACGGCCTTGCGGTCCTTCCAGGAGCAGAAATTCAGGGCATGGCGCGCCAGATGCACTGGGCAGGTTTGGACCACGGCATCCGGGAAGGCGGCGGTGATGGCCTCGGGAAAGCCCTTCAGCCGTCCACGACGGCGGTCAGGACGTCCTCGACGCCCCGGTTTTTCAGCTCGTTCATCACCGGGAGGCAGAATTTGGCGCGCTCGTCCCCGGCGCTCCACAGGCCCAGAACCTCACGGCTCCCATTACGGGTGACGCCGGGAGCGGCGCAGAGGGCCTTGCGCCTGACGGTCCGGCTGTTGGCATCACGGATCTTCACCCGCAGCGCGCTGAAGACCCCGATGGGATTCCTTCGGTTCAGGGCGCGGCTCTGCCATTCCCTGACTTCGTCCAGCGCCGCACCGGTGACGCGGCTGATCCAGCCGGGCGGGACCTTCAGACCGTAGAGATCAAGCAGATGGGCATTCGCCATTGTGCTTGAACCAATGGCGCATTGCCCCGCACCGTCAGACCGGCGGTGTATGCGAACGAGAGATCGGTCCATGTCTCGACAACCCAAAACACATCAGGCCGTATCGGGGAAAAATTCTCCGCATCTCGCCGGCAGCTACAAGAGGTTGCTGTGGCCGACCCGCATGCGGATCATCGGATGCGTGGAGCCGGGCGCTTGGCAGCAGCCGCGCGATTTCGCCACCCCGGCGCCGCCCCGGAATGGTTTCCGCAATGCGGAAATCAGCCATATGGAAGGAAGTCGCCGAAAACATTGGGAAAAGTGGTAGCGGAGGAGGGACTTGAACCCCCGACACGCGGATTATGATTCCGCTGCTCTAACCAACTGAGCTACTCCGCCGCTCGCTGTGTGGAGGCGATTTACGGAATGGGCGCGGCAGGGTCAAGCGGGAAAAGCCGCCGCGGGGCGGATTTTGGCGGATTTTTTTGGGGCCCCGTGGAAAACCGAGCCGTGTCAAGGGATTGGCCGCGCCGGGGGCGGCCGTTGCTCGAAGGGGCGGGCGCGGGAGCGCGGCTTGAGTGCCACGGCAGATGTGCTGCCTGCAAGCGGGGCGGTCAGTCCCGGGTGTCGTCCAGAGTAGTGAGGGCCGGGCGCGGCAGCTCGTCGAGAAGGCGGAACACCCGCTCGCGGCAGCTCTCGCCGCACCAGCCGGGCGGGTGGAAGTCCGGCGGCAGGTCGGGGTGGCGCAGCACCACCCGGCGCCAGCGGTGCACGATCAGGGTGCGCAGGGTACCTGTCTGGGCGGCAGTCAGCCCGGGCGGCGGCAGCGGCGTCTGCTCCAGCGCGTCCTGCAGGCTGGCGCAGGCCGCGGCCAGATCTTGGGGGAACAGCCGCGCCTTCAGCCAGCCGGGCACCGAGATGCGGCTCACCTCCGCTGCCAGCAAGTCGTCGAGGCTGCGCGGCATGCTGCCGTGCCCCAGCGCGGTGTTGCGGTTCACCGCGATGTAGTTCGGCAGCAGCAGCAGCTCCTCCAGGGTGGCCTGCCCGGCGCTGTCCTCGGCGATCAGCAGGTGCCAGTCGCGGGGAGCTGCGGCCTTGCGCTCGTAGATGCGGGGGGTGACGGCGGCAGACTGGCTGCGGCCGTAGCGGGTGAGGTAATGCACCGAGGCGCGGCCTGCGCGCGCGCTTTCGATCCAGCCGTCCTTGCGCAACCGGTGCAGGGCGACGCGGATCGCCTCGGGCTTGATGCCCATCGGGGTGATGATGCGGGTGAGCGCGCTGCCGCTGATGCGGCTGCCCTTCTCTTGCGCGAGATCGCCGAACAGCGAGACGATCACCGACCAGACCCGCTGGTTCTGCGGATCGTTCAGCCGCTGCACGGCATTGTCAAACCAGAGGTTTTGCGCGTTGTTCATAGGTAAAACAATAGGCCGCCCAGGCGGGATAGACCAGCCCGGGCGGCAGGAAAGCCATGCGCCGCAGCCGCCCGGGCCGCAGCGCGGAAGGGCTCAGTAGGCGTTCATGGTCAGCAGCTCGTACTCGGCCGCGATCTCATCGTTCTGGTTGGTGAGCGTCACGTGCCAGCGCACCTCGCCATACTCCTCGTTGCGCGGGGTCTTCTTCTTCACCGTGAGGCGCACTTTGATGCTGTCGCCTGCCGAAACCGGCTTCATGAAGCGCAGATTGTCGAGACCGGTGTTGGCCAGGACCGGGCCTTCGTCCGGCTGCACGAACATGCCCGCTGCAAAGCTGATCAGCAGGTACCCATGCGCCACCCGGCCCGGGAAGAAGGGGTTCCGCTGCGCGGCTTCGTCGTCCATGTGGGCATAAAAGGTATCGCCGGTGAAATGGGCGAAGGTCTCGATATCCTCCAGCGTCACCTGGCGCGGCGCGGTGTTGAGGGTCTCGCCCAGTTGCAGCTCGCCGAACTTGCGGGTGAAGGGATGCGCGGGGCCTGCGGTCTCGGTGCCGCCAGGGACCCATTTCTCGCCAATCGCGGTCAGGATGTCGGGAGAGCCCTGGATTGCGGTGCGCTGCATGTAGTGTTTGACGCCGCGCACGCCGCCCATTTCCTCGCCGCCGCCCGCGCGGCCGGGGCCGCCGTGCACCATGTGGGGCAGGGGGGAGCCATGGCCGGTCGACTCCTTCATCGAGTCGCGGTTGTTGAAGTAGAGGCGGCCGTGATAGGCACCGGCGCCGATGGCCACTTCCCGCGCGACGCTGGGGTCCCGGGTGATGACAGAGGCCACCAGCGAGCCCTGACCGCGATTGGCGAGGTCGATCGCGTGGTCCAGGTCGCGGTAGCCCATGATGGTGGAGACAGGGCCGAAGGCCTCGGTGTCATGCACGCGCTGGGCCTTGTCAGGGTCGGTGCAGTGGAACAGCATCGGTGGCACAAAGGCGCCTTTTTCCGCATCGGCGCCGTGGACCGTGAAGTTGTCCGGGTCGCCAAAGACCCGCTCGGCTTCGGCGCTCAGGATTCGCGCCTTCTCCAGCACGTCGCGCTTCTGCCCGCCCGAGACCAGCGCGCCCATGCGCGTGGTTTCCAGCCGGGGGTCGCCGATGGTGGTCTTGGCCAGCCGCCCGGACAGGGCTTCGATCACCGCATCCACCTGCGCCTGAGGTGCAATAATGCGACGGATGGCGGTGCATTTCTGGCCCGCCTTGGTGGTCATCTCGCGGCTGACTTCCTTGACAAACAAGTCGAATTCCGGCGTGCCGGGCTGTGCGTCGGGGCCAAGGATCGAGGCGTTGAGACTGTCCTGCTCGGCCACAAACCGCACCGAGTTTTCCAGGATCACCGGGTTGGCGCGCAGTTTCAGCGCGGTGCTGGCGGAGCCGGTGAAGCTGACCACATCCTGCATGGTGAGATGATCGAGCATGTCGCCCAAGCCCCCGGAGACCAGTTGCAGCGCGCCTTCGGGCAGGATCCCTGAGTCGAGCATCAGCTTCACCGCCAGTTCAGTGACATAGCAGCTGTTGGTCGCAGGTTTAACGATGGCGGGGACGCCGGCCAGCAGGGTGGGGGCCAGCTTCTCCAGCATCCCCCAGACCGGGAAGTTGAAGGCGTTGATATGCACCGCGACGCCGCGCAGGGGGGTGCAGATGTGCTGGCCGAGGAAAGTGCCGTTACGCGACAGTTGCTCCACATCGCCGTCGAGGTAAACATGCGCGTCCGGCATCTCGCGGCGGCCCTTGGAGGCGAAGACGAACATGGTGCCGATGCCGCCGTCGATGTCGATCAGGTGGTCGGACTGGGTGGCCCCGGTGTGAAAGCTGAGGTCATAGAGCGCCTGCTTGTGCTGGTTCAGATGGCCCGCCAGCGCCTTAAGCATCCGGGCGCGGTCGTGGAAGGTCAGCTTCCGCAGGTTTGCACCGCCAACGCTGCGGGCGTGGTGCAGCATCGCCTGCACATTCAGCGCGTCATTGCCGGCGCTCGCCATGACCTCGCCGGTGATGGCGCTGGCGATATTGCGGGCACCGGCGCCCGGTGCGACCCATTGTCCGGCGGCGAAGCTGGAAATCTCAAGAAGGCTCATGATGCTGTCCTTATCAACGGGCCGGCAGCGGCCGGCGGGCTGGAAACTGATGCTGGAATATATTGACCGTCCGGTCGGTTTATGCAAGAAATTTGTCGAAACCACGGTCTGAGCTTTGCGATTGAAACCGTGAGGGGAGGGCTGCGGTGCAGGGAGAGAGGGAGAAGGCGAGCGATATGTCGGATACGATTCTGGTCGAAGATCACGGCGCCTGGGTGGAGATCACCCTGAACCGTCCGGACCGTCTGAACAGCTTCAACGAGGAAATGCACCACGCCTTGCGCGCAGCTTTGGAAGCGGCGCGCGACGGCGGCAAGCGCTGCGTGCTGCTGACGGGTGCGGGCCGCGGTTTCTGCGCCGGGCAGGATCTGGGCGACCGTGATCCGCGCAAGATGGACGGGCCGCCGGACCTCAGCAAGACCGTGCGCACTTTCTACGCGCCGCTGGTGCGGCTGATCCGCGCGCTGGATTTCCCGGTGATCTGCGCGGTGAACGGCGTTGCCGCCGGGGCAGGGGCCAATCTGGCGCTGGCCTGCGACATGGTGCTGGCGGGCGAAAGTGCGAAGTTCATCCAGTCCTTCTCCAAAGTTGGCCTGATCCCCGACACCGGCGGAAGCTGGCACCTGCCGCGCCTGCTGGGCGAGGCGCGCGCCAAGGGACTGGCACTCACTGCCGAGCCGCTGCCCGCCAAGAAGGCCGAGGACTGGGGCCTGATCTGGAAAGCGCTGCCGGACGGCGGGCTGATGGGTGAGGCCCGCGCGATGGCAGAGAGGTTCGCAAACGGCCCGACACTGGGCCTGGGCCTCACCAAGCAGACGATCCAGGCCGCGGCGGTCAACACGCTGTCCGATCAGCTGGAGATCGAGGCCGACGCGATGAAGACCTGCGGTGAAAGCGCGGATTACGCCGAGGGCGTCGCCAGCTTCCTGGAAAAACGCGCGCCGGTCTTCAAGGGGGAATGAGGATGACCCCGAGAGAGCGCGCCGAGAAATCCGCCGCCGCAATGTGGGCAGACGATCACGCCTCCAAGTGGGCCGGGATGGAGATCACCCATGTGGATGAAGGTGCCGCCACACTGGAGCTGACCATCGCGCAGCACCATTGCAACGGCCACGGCATCTGCCACGGCGGCGTCACCTTCATGCTCGCCGACAGCGCCTTTGCCTTTGCCTGCAACAGCCGCAATCAGGCAACCGTGGCGCAGCACAACGTGATCAGCTTCACCGCGCCCGGGCGGCTGGGCGACACGCTGATTGCCAATGCCCGCGAGGTCTCCCTCAACGGACGCAGCGGCATCTATGATGTGACAGTGACCAACCAGGACGGCCAGCAGATCGCCGAGTTCCGGGGCTTCTCCCGGGCGGTCAAAGGCCAGTTGTTCGACGAATAAGGCGCGGAGGATGCCATGGAAGACCTGACCCCGAACCGGGCCGAACTGGACCCGATCGAGATCGCCTCGATCGACGAGATCCGCGCGCTGCAGCTTGAGCGGCTGAAGTGGTCGCTGCGCCATGCCTATGACAACGTGCCGATGTATAAACAGCGGTTCGACGAGGCGGGTGTGCACCCCGACGACCTGCAGGAGCTGAAGGACCTCGCAAAGTTCCCCTTCACCTACAAGAACGACCTGCGCGACAACTACCCCTTTGGCCTGTTTGCCGTCCCGCGTGCGCAGATCATCCGCCTGCATGCGTCCTCCGGCACCACCGGCAAGCCGACCGTGGTGGGCTATACGGCGAATGACATCAGCAACTGGGCCGATCTGGTCGCGCGCAGCTTGCGCGCCTCCGGCCTGCGCAAGGGCGACATGGTGCACAATGCCTATGGCTACGGGCTGTTCACCGGCGGGCTTGGCGCGCATTACGGGATTGAACGCCTGGGCGCGACGGTGGTGCCAATGTCCGGCGGGCAGACCGAGAAGCAGGTGGGCCTGATCACCGATTTCAAGCCCGACGGGATCATGGTGACGCCCTCCTACATGCTCAACATCCTGGAGCAGTACCACAAGGTGGGGCTGGACCCGCGGGCCAGCTCCCTGAAGGTCGGTGTGTTCGGCGCCGAACCCTGGACCGACGCGATGCGCAAGGAGGTCGAGGCGGCTTTCGACATGCACGCGGTCGACATCTACGGGCTCAGCGAGATCATGGGGCCGGGCGTCGCCAATGAATGTGTGGAGACCAAGGACGGCCCGGTGATCTGGGAGGACCACTTCCTACCGGAGATCATCGACCCGGAAAGCGGCGAAGTGCTGCCCGATGGCGAGATGGGCGAGCTGGTCTTCACCACGCTGACCAAGGAAGGCCTGCCGATGGTGCGCTACCGCACCCGTGACCTCACGCGGCTGCTGCCCGGCACCGCGCGCTCGATGCGGCGGATGGAGAAGATCACCGGGCGCAGCGACGATATGATCATCCTGCGCGGCGTCAACGTCTTCCCCAGCCAGATCGAAGAGCAGCTGATGGCGACCGGCGGGCTGGCGCCGCACTACCAGATCGAGCTGTATAAATCCGGCCGCATGGATGCGATGCGGGTCTTTGTGGAGGCCGATCCGGACAAGGCAGATGAACTCAGCCGCACCGCCGCTGCGCGGATGCTGAGCAAGCGGATCAAAGACGTGGTGGGTGTCTCGACCGAGATCATCGTCGGCGATCCCGGCTCGGTGGAGCGCAGCCAGGGCAAGGCCAAGCGCGTCGTCGACAACCGCGGCAAGACCTGAGCGGGAAGGACAAGAGCATTGGCCCGCACGATCGCCAAGGACCACGACCAGAAACGCGCCCAGATCCTGAAATCCGCCGCCAAGGTGTTTGCGGATGCGGGCTATGACCGCGCGTCGATGACCCAGCTTGCGCGCGAGTGCGGCATCTCCAAGGCCAATATCTACCACTATTATGACAGCAAGGATGCCGTTCTTTTCGGCCTCCTTGAGACCTATCTCAGCGAGTTGCGCGACCGGGTTTGCGGGGTGGAGCTGGACGGTTTCGGCCCCGAGGAGCGCCTGCGCCGCATCGTGGCGGAGATCCTGATGGCCTACCAGGGCGCCGACAACGAGCATCAGGTGCAGATCAGCGCCATGGGGGCGCTGCCGGAAGACCAGCAGAAGCTGTTGCGCGGCTACCAGCGGCAGATGGTGCAATTCATGAGCGACGCGCTGGCCGGTGCCGCGCCTGAGACCTTCGGCCGCCACCCGGAGAAGCTGCGCGCCGCGACCATGTCGGTTTTCGGCATGTTGAATTGGTACTACATGTGGAATTCCGGCGCCGGGGCCGGGGCACGGGAGGATTACGCCGATCTGGTCGCCAACCTGACGCTGAACGGGCTGCGCGGGCTGTAGACCCCGCCGCCCGCTGACGCCGGCGGTCAGGGCCAAATGCAAAATGCCCCGGCTTTGGCCGGGGCATTTCTGTGTTCACGAGGCGGGTGTGCGCTTAGCTGCCTGCACCCAGCAGGGGGGTGATGCGGCGGACCGAGACGCGGCGGTTGGCGCGTTCGGCGTCCAGCGTCTGCACCGCGAGGTCGCTTTCGCCATAGCCCTGCACCACCATGTTTTCCGGCGGCACGTCGAAGTACTCGGTCAGCGCCAGCGCCACGGTTTCCGCCCGGCGGTCCGACAGAGCGAGGTTGTAGGTCGCAGCGCCCACCGCATCGGTGTGGCCCTCGATCAGGAAGACCTCGCCCGGGTTCTTGTCGATCACCTCGCGCAGGGCGTTGCCGAGATCCGCAAGCTCCTCGGCCTCCTGCGGACGGATCACGGACGAACCGGTGTCGAAGTTGACTTGATCGACGTTGATCTCCGGCACCAGGCGGCGCACCGCGTCGATGTTGCGGATCTGCGCCAGCGAGAAGCTGCGGTTCACGGCCGGCGCCTGCTGCGACGCCAGCGCCGCGGCCAGCTCCTGGGCCGAAACCTGATCCGTGCCGATCATCGCCCGGCGGTTCTGCTGCACCTGCGGCAGCTCGTTGACCACCACCTTTTCGGCTTCCTGCGTATCGTCAAACAGCACCACGGTGCGCCCGTCGGGCAGAGTGCGGGTGCGGCGCAGCACGCGGCCGTTGGCGGACCGGATAGTTTCCACCTCGGTGCCGTTCTCGCGCAGAACAACGGTGCGGGTGGAGCCGTCCTTGAACTTGTAGGTGGTCACGTTGGAGCCCGGCTGGCGCAGCAGCGCGTCATCGTCCTTCAGCACGCGGTACTGGCCGTCCTGTTCCACGATGGCGCGGTCGCCGGTGTTGGCCACCACCTTGCCGCCGTTGTTCAGGAGCGAGCCGATGGCAAGCGCGCCGAGCCCGATCAGCGCCTGGCGCTGCCGGTCGGAGAGGCCGCTGTCGTCATCTTCGGCGGCATTAGCCTGCGGGGCAGGAGCTTGCGCGCCCGCCTCGGCGCCAGCTTCCGCCTGCGCGGCCTCCGGCGCGGTTTCGCCCACTTGGGTTTCGAACTCCTCGTCAGAGCTGCGGGAAGTGTCCTCAGTCACGGTTTCTTCGACCACCTCGGCTTCGGCAGCGGCGTCTTCGCCAGCCGCAGCGGCTGCGGCAGCAGCAGTTCCGGTTTCCGCCTCGGCAAGCGCATCGGCCTGGGCCTGGCTGTCCTGCTCGACCAGTTCGGGATTGTCGGCCTGGGCCTCGGTTCCGGCAGCGGCCTCGGCCTCAACCTGACCCTCAGCCTGTGCTTCACCCTGCTCCCCGGCGAGGTCCTGAGCGATGGCTTCGCCCGTGGCGCCTTCGGCACCAGCTTCAGCCTGGCCGTCCGCAGCGGCGTCTTGCCCGGCCTGCTGCTGGCCCTCGGCTGCGGCCTCATCCTGCGCCGCCGCGCCGGCCTGCTCCTGGTCTTGGGCAAGATCCTGCGCAATGGCTTCGGCGGTTGCACCTGCGGTGCCTGCTTCGGCAGCGGGCTGCTCCTCAGCCGCGGTGTCCTGTTCGGCTTGCTGCTGCGCTTCGGCGGCGGCCTCTTGTTCGGCCTGCTGCTGCGCCGCGGCAGCGGCAGCGGCTTCCTCTTCGGCCTGAAGCTGCTTCTTCAGCTGAGCTTCCGCTTCAGCCTGAGCGTCAGCTTCGGCCTGTGCCTGGGCTCCGGCTTCGGCTTCAGCCTCTGCGCCCGCCTGGGTTTCAGCTTCTGCCTCCGCCTGCGCCTCTGCGCCTGCCTCCGCTTCTGCTGTCATGTCAGCAACGCTGGCCAGCACCGTGGCCGCTTGCAGCTCGCCGGGCAGCTGGCTGTCGAAGGCACCAGCGCTGTAATCCGCGCAGAACTTGGCGACTGGGCCGGATTTCTCTTCGACTTCCTTGCCTCTGTCCAATTTCTTCTGCCGCCGCTCGGCGCGCTTTCTGCAGCGCTCGACCAGTTCGCCGATCTCGGCACCGGACATCTGGGTGAGGTCGATACGCTTGCCGCCCTGGCCCTGCGACAGGGCGGGCAGCGGGGCAGCCAGCGAGACCATCACTGCCAGCGCCGTGGTCGATTTGAAAATTCCCGATTTCATAGCGGTTCCTTCCTTGTTCCGGCACATGGCCGCGCCGGATCAACTCGCCAGCGGCGGAAAAGTTGCATCGGAGGCCGGGAAAAGAAAAAGGCCGCCCCGGGGGAGCGGCCTTGCAGTGAATGATCTGGGGCGCCATGCGCGGCGGTTCAGACCTCGGCGGGCGGTACCATGCCGACAATATCGTAGGTCTGCCGCAGAATCGGAGCAGTGATCGCGCGGGCGCGCTCGGCGCCGCGGGTCAGGATGCGGTCGATCTCCGCCTGCTCATCCATCAGCCGCGCCATCTCACCGGAGATCGGCGCGAGCTTGGCCACTGCCAGATCGGCCAGCATCGGCTTGAACTCGGAGAATTGCTTGCCGCCTGTCTCGGCCAGCACCTGCTCCACCGTCTGATCGGCGAGTGCCGCGTAGATGTTCACCAGGTTGCGCGCCTCGGGACGCTCGTCCAGACCCTCGGCCTCGGAGGGCAGCGCCTCGGGGTCGGTCTTGGCCTTGCGGATCTTCTTGGCGATGGCGTCGGCGTCATCGGTCATGTTGATGCGGCTGGCATCCGAAGGGTCGGATTTCGACATCTTTTTGGAGCCGTCGCGCAAGCTCATCACCCGCGTTGCCGCGCCTTCGATCACCGGTTCGGTCAGCGGGAAGAAGTCCACCCCATAGTCGTGGTTGAACTTGGCGGCAATGTCGCGGGTCAGCTCCAGGTGCTGCTTCTGGTCCTCGCCCACCGGCACATGAGTGGCGTGGTAGGTAAGGATGTCCGCCGCCATCAGCGCCGGATAAGCAAAGAGGCCAAGCGAGGCGTTCTGGGCATTCTTGCCGGCCTTATCCTTGAACTGGGTCATCCGCTGCATCCAGCCCATGCGGGCGACGCAGTTGAAGATCCAGGCCAGCTGGGCGTGCTCGGGCACCTGGGACTGGTTGATGAGGATGGATTTCTCCGGGTCCAGGCCGGCCGCGATGAAGCCCGCGCAAAGCTCGCGGGTGGATTTGCGCAGGTCCGCGGGATCCTGCCAGACGGTGATTGCGTGCAGGTCCACCATGCAATAGATGGTTTCCACATCCTTGGCCTGCCAGTCGACGAACCGCTTCAGCGCCCCCAGGTAGTTGCCCAAGTGCAGGTTGCCGGAGGGCTGGATTCCCGAGAACACGCGCGGGGTGAATGTGGTTTCGCTCATGTGGGCGTAACTCCCGTCTGGAAATAGCAACCCCGGTGCCTTACCCATGGGCTCGTGATCCGTCAACAGGCGCGGCCGCCCCCGCGAGACTTTAGGAGGCCTTAGATGAGCAGCCCGCAGAACACCCCGCCCCGGAGGCTCGCAGGCCCGCCTGAGGGCCATGCGCCGGGCGGCGCCCCGATCAACCCGCTGCCCGCCGCGGTGGTGGCGCTGGTGCTGGTGATCATCGGCGTGGAGGCCGCATTCTCGCTTGGCGCGCGCGGCATCCTCGGCGGGCCGGAGGCGGTTGGCTGGCGGCTCTCCGCACTGCAATCCTATGCGTTTTCCAGCGAGGTGTTCTGGTGGATGCAGGAAAGCGGGCGCTGGCCGGCGGAACACCTGATGCGCTTTGTTTCCTATATCTTTGTGCACGGCGGCTTCACCCATGCGCTGTTTGTCTGCGTCTTTGTGCTGGCGATGGGCAAGATGGTGGGCGAGGTGATGGGCGATCTGGCGATGGTGCTGATCTTCCTCTTGTCGGGAGCGGGCGGCGCGCTGGGCTATGCGTTGGCGGTTGGCGGCGGCCATCCGCTGGCGGGCGGCTTCCCGGCGGTCTACGGGCTGATCGGTGCCTTCACCTTCCTGCTCTGGCGCTCGCTGGCGACGGTGGGGGCGCAGCAGAGCCGGGCGTTCACGCTGATTGCCTTTCTGATGGGTGTGCAGCTGCTGTTTGGGCTGCTGTTCGGCGGTCAGAACGACTGGGTGGCGGACCTGACGGGGTTTGCCACCGGGTTCGGCCTGTCCTTTTTCCTCGCCCCGGGCGGCTGGGCCCGCATCCGCAGCAAGATCCGCCACGATTGAACGGAACGGGCGCGCTCCCGCCCGCCTGTGACGGCCCCTGGCGGGGCCATCATCGGCCGTTGGGCCGGGCAGCGCGCTTGCGCGCGCTGTTTTGTTTTGCCGGGAAGCGCTTCAGGGGCAGGTCTGCCCTGTAGGCGCTATCGCCATTTTGCAACCGGCAATGACCGCCTCAAGGGTAAACCGCGCGTGCCGCGCGGCCGCTGGCGCGGCCCTTGACCCGGCGACTGCCCGGGGGCGTGTTGCAGTCAGGCCTGCTTGCGGCGGCTGAGGGCGCTGCGGAACTCCGACAGGTGGAAGGCGCCAAGCGCCTGGCCCGCGCCGAAATAGACCGCGCCGCCAAGCACGACCAGACCGAGCAGGGCGAGATAGCGCCAGTAGGCGAGGTAGAACGCCCACTCCGCCGCCTCGGACGCCCCATATAGTGCCGCACCCATCACCGCAGAGGCCGTGAGGATGCGCCAGGCGCGGCTCCTGAAGCGGCGGTCGAACTGCGCAGCTTCTCCCATGCCCCGGGCGCCGAGCCAGAGCAGCAGAACCATCGTCCAGCCCGCTGCCGAGGTTGCGATGGCGGGCGCAATCCAGCCCAGGGCGGGCTTCAGCCCGAAGGCGAGGCCTGCGTTGATCAGCATCGCCACCAGCGCATAGCGGAAGGGGGTGCGGGTATCCTCGCGCGCGAAATAGAGCGGCTGCAGCACCTTTTGCAGCATGAAGGCGGGCAGGCCCGCGCCGTAGACCGCGACCGCCAGGGCAATCGCCGCCACGTCCTCCGGTCCGGTGGCGCCGCGTTCGTAGAGCACCGAGACCAGCGGCACCGGCACCGCGATGAAGGCCACGGCCGAGGGCACCGCGAGCAGCAACGAGAACTCGCCTGCGCGCGACAGCGCATCGCGCGCGCCGGCATGGTTCCCTGCCCGCAGGCGGCGCGACAGCGCGGGCAGCAGCACGATGCCGATGGCGATGCCGACGACGCCCAGCGGCAGCTGGTAGAGCCGGTCGGCGATGAACAGCCAGCTGGCCGCCTTTTCAATGTCCGAGGCCACGTATTGCCCGACCACCAGGTTGATCTGGGTTACACCCATGGCCAGCGCCGCGGGCAGTGCTACCTGCACCAGCCGGCGCATCTCGCCGTTCCAGCGCGGCCGTCCGGGGCGCAGGGTGACGCCCGCGCGCGCCGCCGCCACCCAGACCAATGCCAGCTGCGCCACGCCGGCAAGCGGCACAGTCCAGACCAGCCAGGTGATCACCTCGCCGCCCAGCAGCGCACCGGCGGTCATCGCCGCACAGGTGAGGATGTTGAGCAGCACCGGCGCGGCTGCCGCGGCGGCAAAGCGGCCCGTCGCGTTCAGAACGCCGGAGAACAGCGCCGCCAGCGACATGAACAGGATATAGGGGAAGACGATGTGGCCATAGCCCACCGCCATATCGAACCGCGCATCGCCCACGAAGCCGCCCGCAGTGAGCCAGACCAGCCCGGGCATGAACACCATCCCCAAGCCTACCAGCGTCAGCACCGCTGCCGCGAGCAGGTTGAAGGCATCCTGAGCAAAGGCGCGGGGGTCCTCACCGGCCTCGTATTTCTTGGCGAAGGCCGGCACGAAGGCGGCGTTGAAGGCGCCCTCGGCAAAGAACCGGCGGAACAGGTTGGGCAGGCGGAAGGCGGCGATAAAGGCGTCGAGCACCGGGCCGGGGCCGATGAAGGCGGCAATCAGGATCTCGCGGGCAAAGCCCAGAATCCGGCTCGCCAGCGTCCAGAACCCGACGGTCAGAAACCCCGTCAGCAATTTGATCGGTTTCATGTGCCGGCCCGTCTCGCCCCTTCGGCGATGGCTTCGCGCAGCTTCTTCTCGAGCGATCTCTGCTTGGAGAGCGAATGGTATTTCAAACCGAACATATCCTTGACGTAGAAGGCATCCACCACCTGCTCGCCATAAGTGGCGATCACCGCATTGGCAATATAGACGTTGGCCGCCGCCAGGGTGCGCGCGAGGTCATAGAGCAGGCCGGGGCGGTCGCGGGTGTCGACCTCGATGATGGTGTAGATCTCCGAGCCGTCGTTGTCGAAGGTGATGTGGGTCGGCACGTTGAAGGCGCGCTCGCGCTTCTTGATCTTGTCGCGCGATTGCAGCGCGTCGCGGGTGATCAGCTCGCCGCGCAGGGTCTTTTGGATCATCTCGTTCAGCCGCGGCAGGCGGGCAGAGTCGAAGGGGTGGCCCTCGCTGTCCTGGATCCAGAAGGCATCGGTGACGTAGCCGTCCTTGGTGGTGTAGGAGCGCGCATCGACCACATTGGCGCCGACCAGCGCCAGAGCGCCGACAATCCGGGCAAAGATGCCGGGGTGGTCCACCATCACGAAACAGGCGCGGGTGGCGTCGCGGTCCTCGTCCGGGGTGAGGCGGATCAGCACCTCGCCGGGGTCGTCCTTGGCGGTGAGATCGCGCAGCATTCCGGCGAAATCCAGATGCGCGGTGAGATGCAGCCCGTGCCAGTAGGGCGGGTAGTGGCGGGCAGTCTCGAGCTTCAGCTCACTCTTGGACCAGTCTGGCAGCGCCTTGCGCAGGGCCTTCTTGGCGGCGGTGCCGCGGTGTTCGCGGTTGAGCGCCTCCATCCCGCCTTCCAGCGCGGCACGGGTCTGGTTGTAGAGCGCGCGCAGGAGCGCGGCCTTCCAGTTGTTCCAGGTGTCCGGGCCGACGCCGCGGATGTCGCAGACGGTGAGCAGCAGCAACAGGTCGAGCCGTTTGACGGTCTGCACCGCCTTGGCAAAATCGCGCACCGTGCGCGGGTCGGCAATGTCGCGTTTCTGCGCCATGTCCGACATCAGGAGGTGATAGCGCACCAGCCATTCTACGGTTTCGCATTCCACAGGCTTCAGCCCGAGCCGGGGCGCGACCTTGCGGGCGATCTGGGCGCCGAGGATGGAATGATCCTGCGCCCGGCCTTTGCCGATGTCATGCAGCAGCATCGCCACCATCAGCACCTTGCGGTTCAGCCCCTTGCGCAGCACTTCCGAGGACAGCGGCAGCTCGTCTTCCAGATCGCCGCGCTCGATGGCGGCGAAGTTGACGATCACCTGGATGGTGTGTTCGTCCACCGTGTAGGAGTGGTACATGTTGAACTGCATCATCGCGACGATCGGCTCGAACTCGGGCAGGAAGGCGGAGAGCACGCCGAGCTCGTTCATCCGCCGCAGCGCGCGTTCAGGGTTGCCGTGTTTCAGCAGCAGGTCGAGGAAGATGCGCCGCGCCTCCTTGTCAGCCCGCATGCTGTCGTCGATCAGGTGCAGGTTGGCGGTGACCAGCCGCATCGCATCGGGGTGGATCAGCATGCCGGTGCGCAGCGCCTCCTCGAACAGGCGCAGGAGGTTCACCTTGTCCTTCAGGAAAGCGTCCGGATCGACCACGTCGAGCCGGTTGTGCACCACCCGGTAGCCGGGCTTGATGCGCGGGCGGCGGCGGAAGATGCGCTCCAGGAGCGGGGCGCCCTTCTGCTGGCTTGCCTCCAGCTTGGTCAGGAAGATGCGGGTGACGTCGCCGACGCGGGTGGCGTGGCGGAAATACTCCTGCATGAAGACCTCGACGCCGCGGCGCCCGGCCTTGTCCTCGTAGCCCATGCGGCTCGCGACCTCGACCTGCATGTCGAAGGTCAGCTGCTCGGTGGCGCGCCCGGTGACCAGATGCAGATGCGCGCGCACCGCCCAGAGGAAGCGCTCGGCCTTGGAAAACAGCTCCAGCTCTTCCGGGCGGAACAGGCCCAGCGGCACCAGATCGCGCACGCTCTTGACCTGGTAGAGGTACTTGGCGATCCAGTAGAGCGATTGCAGGTCGCGCAAGCCGCCCTTGCCCTCCTTGACGTTGGGCTCCACCACGTAGCGCTGGCCCTGCTTCAGGTGGCGGGCGTCGCGTTCGGCCAGCTTGGCCTCGATGAAAGCCTGGGCGTCCTGCGAGAACAGCTCGGCCTTCAGCCGCTTGGCAAGCTCCCGCGCCAGCGGCGCGTGGCCCGCGAGATAGCGCTGCTCCAGCATCGCGGTGCGGATTGTGTAATCCTCGCCGCCAAGCCGGACGCAATCCTTGATGGTGCGGCTGGCGTGTCCGACCTTCAGCCGCAAGTCCCAGAGGATGTAGAGCATCGACTCGATCACGCTCTCGGCCCAGGCGGTGATCTTGTAGGGGGTGAGAAACAACAGGTCGACGTCCGAGGCCGGCGCCATCTCGCCGCGGCCGTAGCCGCCGACCGCGATCACCGCGATGCGCTCGCCCCTCGTGGGGGTGGCGAGCGGGTGCAGGAGCTCGGAAGCCACGAACAGCGCGGTGGTGACCAGCCCGTCGGTCAGGAAAGTGTAGGAGCGGGTCAGCTCGCGCGACGCGAAGGGCTGCGCGGCAAAGGCCTCGGCAATTGCTGCGCGGCCCGCTTTGTTGGCGGCGCGCAGCAGTTTCACCGTCTCGGCCCGCAGGGTGGCGGCATCGGCGCCTTCGGCCAGGGCGCGGATTTCGGCGCGCACCGCGGCGGCATCGAAGATCGCCGCGGCATCGCAGATCAGCGGGCCCAGAGGGACCGGGACGCGGGTGGCCGCCGGTTCGGCGGCCGGATCAGAAGCCGGCGCCTGTGAAGCTGCTTGGGGCTGGGTCAATGACGACGACTTTCTGTGCCTGGATGGTGGCGACCGCAAGGCCGCGCTCGTTGGTGCCGTCGGGCCGCAGGCGGAAGATGCCGCCGGTGCCCTGGAAGCCCGCGCCCTGGGTGAGCGCGGCGGCGGTCAGCGCGTTCGAGCGCCCGGCGCCGGCCAGAGCTCCAATCGCGGCGATGCCGTCATAGGCCAGCCCGCCGATCGGATGCGGCGCGGCGCCATAGGCGGCCTGGTAGCGATTACGGAAGCTTTCCGCCTTGATCGGGTCGGGCAAAGCAAACCAGCCGCCCTGCACGCCGGGCAGCGACAAGGTCTGGGGCGGGATGTCCCAGCGGGTGAGGCCGATGTACTGGGTCACTGCGGGGTCGACGCCCGCCTCCGGGAGCAGCTGGGTCAGCAGCGGCAGCGCGCCTGCGGTATTGGCGGTCAGGAACAACGCGTCGGCGCCGGTCCGCGCCAGGTCGCTCTGGATCGCCGGCACCGCGTTGATCACGCCCTGCTGCGATAGCTCGAAGCCGACGTTGCCCACCACGGACGCCCGGGACTGGCTTGCGGCGCGCATTATCGCCTCGCGCCCGGCCCGGCCTGCGGCGTCATTGCTGCTGGCGATCAGGATATTGCCCTTGCCTTGGCGCACAGCATAGCGGGTGAGCCTGCGGGCGGTGTTCTCAAATGTCGGGCCGAGAATGAAGACGTTGCCGCCGGCAATCGCGGTGTTGTTGGAGAAGGACAGCACGTTCACGCCGCTCTGCGCGGCGGCGATGCCGGCCGCGTTGGCGGCTTCGGCATAGAGCGGGCCCAGAATGATGCGGGCACCGTCATTCACCGCCTGGGTGGCCACATTAGCAGCAACCTGCGGATTGCCCGCGGTATCATAGACGCGCAAGTCGATCTGCACGTTGCCGAGGTCGGCAATCGCCAGGCGGGCGGCGTTCTCCAGGCTCTGCGCCAGCACGCTGTCGCCATGCTGGCCCGAGCCGCGCGGCACCAGCAGCGCCACCGGAACGGGTTTCGAAGTGTCGATGCTGGGGCCGGTATTGAGCGGGACCGTATCGCAGGCCGCCAGCGCAACTGTGGAAACCGCCGCAACCGCGGCCAGTGCCGCCTTGCGGGCTTTTCGAAAAACAGCAAACATAATGGACTTGAAACTCCGTTCTCCCGGCGCCGCGGCGCCGTGTGGGTTTGAAGCCGATAATAGACAACGACAAAGGCGGGTCCAGCGTTGAATTTCAAGAATGTCAATTTGGCCCCGGGCCTTTACTTCGTCGCCACCCCGATCGGCACCGCCCGCGACATCACCCTGCGCGCGCTGGACGTTCTGGCCTCGGCCGAGGTGCTGGCGGCGGAGGATACCCGCTCCCTGCGCAAGCTGATGGAGATCCACGGCGTGCCCTTGGGCGGCCGCCGCATCATCGCCTATCACGACCACAGCGGCGAAGGCGCCCGCGCCAAGCTGATGGCGGCGCTGGCCGAAGGCAAATCGCTGGCCTATGCCTCCGAAGCCGGGATGCCGCTGATCGCCGACCCGGGCTACGGGCTCAGCCGCGCGGCGTCCGAAGCGGGCCATCTGGTCACTGCCGCGCCCGGTGCAACCGCCGCGGTGACGGCGCTGACGCTTGCGGGGCTGCCCACCGATGCCTTCTTCTTTGCGGGCTTCCTGCCGAATGCCGCCGGCGCGCGCCGCAAGCGGCTTGAGGAGCTGCGGGAGGTGCCGGGCACGCTCGTCTTCTACGAATCCCCCAAGCGCGTGGCGGCCTCGGTTGCGGATATGGCGGCGGTCCTGGGCAACCGCCCGGCGGCGCTGGCGCGCGAGCTGACCAAGAAGTTCGAGGAGGTGCGCCGCGCGCCGCTGGAAGAGCTCGCCACCGGGCTGGAGACGGCGCCTGTGAAGGGAGAGATCGTGCTGCTGGTCGACCGCGCGGCCGCGGCGGAGGCGAGCGACGGCGATATCGAGGCCGATCTGCGCGCCGCGCTTGGCGCCAATTCCGTGAAAGATGCCGCCGCCATCGTGGCAGAGACCCACGGGCTGCCGCGGCGCAAGGTCTACCAGCTGGCGTTGCAGCTGGCCAAGGACGAAGGCTAGGGGCGCATGGCGGCGCCCCGCAGCCGGCGCGGTCGCCGCGCGCATCTGGCAGGCGCCGCCGCCGAGGAGATCGCCGCGCGCCACTACGAGCGCCGCGGCTACCAGGTCGCGGAACGGCGCTGGCGCGGCCCGGGCGGCGAGATCGACCTGATCCTGCGCGGCCCGGAAGAGCTGGTCTTTGCCGAGGTCAAGCATTCCACCGCAGGCTCCGCGGCCCTGCGGATCACGCCGCAGCAGGCGGCCCGCATCTATGCCAGTGCCGGTCAGTACCTGGAAAACGAACCGCTCGGCCAGCTTACCCCGCTGCGCTTTGACGTGGCGCTGGTGGACGGGCAGGGCCGGGTGGAGATCATCGAAAATGCCTTTGGCCACGATTGACAGGGCCTGAGCCGCGCCCGTGTGCCGCGCCGCTGTCATGGGGCATTGAACCCGGGCGGAGGCTGGGCCATGTATTTGCTACCTTACAAGGGATATTGCCATGAAAATCGCTTTTCAGATGGACCCGGTCATGGGCGTGGACATCAACGCGGACAGCAGCTTCCGCCTGGCCGAGGAAGCCCAGGCGCGCGGCCATGAGCTGTTCTACTACGGCCCCGACCATCTGGCCTATCAGGAAGGCCGCATCACCGCCCGCGGCCACGACATGAGGGTGCAGCGGGTGGCTGGCGCCCCGGCCGAGCTCGGCCCCGAGCGCGAGGTGGACCTGGCGGATTTCGACGTGGTCTGGCTGCGCCAGGACCCGCCGTTCGACATGCACTACATCACCTCGACCCACCTGCTGGACCGGCTGAAGGGCAAGGCGCTGGTGGTGAACGACCCGTTTTGGGTTCGCAACTACCCCGAAAAGCTTCTGGTGCTGGACTTCCCCGGGCTGACCCCGCCCACCGCGGTGGCGCGCGACCTCGCGACCATCAAGGCGTTCAAGGAAAAGCACGGCGACATCATCCTGAAGCCGCTCTACGGCAACGGCGGCGCGGGCGTGTTCCGGCTCGATGCGGGCGACCGCAACCTCACCGCGCTGCACGAGCTGTTCACCGGGTTCAGCCGCGAACCCCTGATCGTGCAGAAATTCCTGCCGGCGGTGAGCCAAGGCGACAAGCGCATCATCCTGGTCGATGGCGAGCCGGTGGGCGCGATCAACCGCGTCCCGGCCGAGGGCGAGACCCGCTCCAACATGCATGTGGGCGGCCGCCCGGAGAAGATCGGCCTGAGCGCGCGCGACCGCGAGATCTGCGCCGCCATCGGCCCGCTCCTGCGCGAAAAGGGGCAGATCTTTGTCGGCATCGACGTGATCGGCGACTACCTCACGGAAATCAACGTGACCTCGCCCACCGGCATCCAGGAACTGGAACGCTTCGACGGCGCAAACATCGCGGCGAAGATCTGGCAGGCGATCGAAGCCAAGACCGGCTGATGAGCTGGCAGCGCCGGGTGCTCAACGGCTATTTCCGCTATGGAATGAAGCCGGTATTGCGGCTGGTCCGCAGCCCGGGGCTGGCGCGCTGCTGTTTCGAGTGCCTGGCGCCGGTCTTCTGCCCGCCGCTGCCGCATACGATGCTGCTCCAGCGCTCCAATGCGCCGGTGCCCATGTCCTTTGTCAGCGCCGGGCGCACGCGGCGGCGGGAGGTGATCCTTTACCTGCATGGCGGCGCCTTCCTCGCGGGCAGCGCGCGCTCCTACATCGGCCTGCTGTCGCGGCTGTCACGGGCGGCAGAGACTGTCGTGGCCGCGCCGGATTACCGCCTGTTGCAGGAGGCGCCGTTTCCGGCCGCCTTCGAGGATGCGCTTGCGGCCTGGCAGTATCTGCGCGCGCGCGGATATCCGGCGGAGCGCATCCTGCTGGCGGGGGACAGCGCGGGCGGCGGGCTGGCGCTGGCGCTTCTGTCGGCGCTCTTGCGCCGCGGCGAGCGGCCTGGGGCTGTGGCGGTGTTCTCCCCCTGGTGCGACCTCACGCTGAGCGGGGCCAGCATAAAGAAAAACCGCGCCCGCGACGTGCTGATCCCGGCGGCGCGGATGCGGGAGGTGATCGCGCTCTACCTCGATGGCGCCGCCCCGGAAGACCCGCGTGCCTCGCCGCTGTTTGCCCGCTACCCTGACCCGCCACCGGTGCTGATCCAGGCGGGCGATACCGAAGTGCTCCTGTCCGATGCGGAGCGCATCGCCGCCCGGCTGCGGCAGGCGGGCGGGCGTGTGAAGCTGAGCCTGTGGCGTGATGTGCCGCATGTCTGGCAGTTCATGGCCGACAATCTGCCCGAGGGCCGCGCTGCCCTGTCCGAGGCAGGCGCCTTCCTGCGCGCGCCGCCCGGCCCTCCCAAGCCACGCTGAAGTTCCGGCCGGGCTTACGGCCCTGACGCGGGCAGCCGGAAGCTCAGCGCCTCGCCAATGTGGGCACGTTCCACCCTTTCACAGGCCGCCAGGTCTGCAATGGTGCGCGCTACCCGCAAGACCCGGTGATAACCGCGTGCGGTCAGTCCAAAGCGCTCGGCGGCGCGCAACAGCAGGTCGCGGCCCTCACCGCAGGGCGCGGCCACCTCTTCCAGGAGCGCGCCCTCGGCATCGGCGTTCTGGCGCAGCCCGGGGTGATCGCGGAAGCGCGCGGCCTGGATTTCCCGCGCGATGGCGACGCGCTGGGCGACCTCGGCTGAACCTTCAGCGGCGGGCGGCAAGTCGAGACTGGCAAAGCTCACAGGCGGCACGTCGATACGCAAATCAAAGCGGTCCAGCAGCGGCCCCGACAGGCGGCCGAGGTAGTCCGCGCCGCATTGCGGCGCCCGGGCGCAGGCGCGCGAGGCATCGGCCAGGTGGCCGCATTTGCAGGGGTTTGCCGCCGCCGCCAGCATGAAGCGGCTGGGGTATTTCACATGCGCGTTGGCCCGCGCCACCATCACTTCGCCGGTCTCCAGCGGCTGGCGCAGCGTCTCCAGCACCGGGCGGGCGAACTCCGGCAGTTCGTCGAGGAACAGGACGCCATTGTGCGCGAGACTGATCTCGCCCGGCTGCGCCCGCCTCCCGCCGCCCGCAATCGCCGCCATCGAGGCCGTGTGATGCGGCTCCCGGAAGGGGCGGGCGCGGCTGATGCCGCCGTCGCCGATCAGCCCGCAGAGCGAATGGATCATCGAGGTCTCCAGCGCCTCCGCCGCACTGAGGGGCGGCAGGATCGAAGGCAGCCGCGCCGCCAGCATCGACTTGCCCGAGCCCGGCGGGCCGGTCATCAGGAAGTGGTGCCGCCCGGCGGCAGCGATCTCCAGCGCGCGCTTGGCCCGTTCCTGGCCCTTCACGTCGCGCAGATCCTTGCCGCCGCCCGGCAACGTGACCTCGCCCGGCCGGGCGGGTTCGATCAGGCGCTGGCCGGTGAAATGCTGCACCGCCTCGGTGAGGGAGGCAGCACCCGTGACCCGCGCAGCGCCGACCCAGGCAGCTTCCGCGCCGGAGGCTTTGGGGCAAAGGAGCATCCGGTCCGTTTCCGCCGCCGTCACCGCCGCAGGCAGCGCGCCGGTCACCGGCATCAGCGTGCCATCAAGCGACAGCTCCCCCAGCGCGATGGTCTCCGCCGCGGTTTCCGGCGGCACGATGCCGATCGCGGCGAGCAGTGCCAGGGCGATCGGCAGGTCGAAGTGGCTGCCCTCCTTGGGCAGGTCGGCAGGCGAGAGGTTCACCGTGATGCGGCGCGAGGGCAGGGCGATGGACATGGCGGCAAAGGCTGCGCGCACCCGCTCGCGCGCCTCGCTCACCGCTTTGTCAGGCAGGCCGACGACGGAGAAAGCGGGGAGGCCCGGGGCCACCGCGCATTGCACCTCGACAAGCCGGGCCTCGACCCCTTGGAAGGCAACGGTGTAGGCGCGTGAAATCATGGCTCCCCAGGTTCCCTGTTCCCTTGTTCTGGGCAGCCATGCTCGGCAGTCGTGGTTTCCGAAAGGTTAACGCGCCGGGCGGCAGCGCGCGAATTCACGCAGTCTTGCCGCTTGGCCCGGGCGTCCCGGTCTCAATCCAGTGTCGCCTTCAGAGACCAAGGCCGGCGCGGCAGGTCGAGCTTGTAGGGCTCGGGGTCATATTCCACCTCCTGCGCCAGCGCCTGCCACCGCAAGACCGCCGGGTCGGACAGCAGCGCGCGGCAGTAAGCAAGGGTTGCGTCAGAGACCGGCAGCCCATAGCCGATAATCCGCGCCGCCACCGGGGTGTAGAAGACATCGGCCAGCGAATAGGCGCCGAACAGCCAGCCCTCCGCAGCGCCCGAGACGGCCCGGGCATGGGCAAACAACGTCTCGACCCGGGCAAGATCGCCGCGCACCGCCGGGGCGGGGTCAAAGCCCTCGTAGACATGCGCGAGCTGCATCGGGCAAGCGCTGCGCAGGGCACCGAAACCCGCCGCCATCTCCGCCGCCAGCCAGCGCGCGGTTGCGCGGGCGGCAGGGTCCGCAGGCCAGAGCCCGGCCTCCGGGTGGCGCTCGGCCAGGGTTTCGGCAATGGCGAGGCTTTCGCCCACCACCGTGCCCTCGGGCGTGCGCAGCGCGGGCACCAGCCGGGCCGGCGCCAAATGCGCCAAGTCCCGCGCCATCGTGCCGGAGTAAAGCCCCACCATGTGAACCCGGTGGGGCAGGGAGAATTTTTCGAGCATGAGCCAGCCGCGCAGGGACCAGCTGGAGAACATGCGATCGCCGATATAAAGGTCATATGTCATGCCGTGACGCTAGCGCGGCGGCGGGGTTTTCAGAACGGAATGTTTGTGATGCAGAGGCTCACGGACGGTGATTGATCCGCCCGCAGCGCCAGCCCGCGGGGCCGGAGGCAAGCTCCGTGACCGAGAGGTTGTCGATCTTGTGGCCAAATGCCTGCAAGGCCGTGAGGCCCGCGGCGCGCTGGATCTGGGTCAGGATCTGGCCGAAATGGCCAACCACGATCAGGTCATGCCCGGCATGGGCGGCCAAGAGCCCGTCCACCGCAGCGTTCACCCGGGCGCAGGTCTGATGCCAGCTTTCGCCGCCAGGCGGGGTGCTGTCGCCGGGCTCATCCCAATAGGCGCGGATGCGGGCCGGGTCCTCGGCATCCACCTCCTGCCAGCTGCGCATCTCCCAGGCGCCGAAATGGATCTCCCGCAGCCCATGCAGATCCGGCAGGCGGCGGCGGCCGCCCGCAAGCGCAGCGGCGGTATCACCCGCGCGGCGCAGGTCCGAGGCCACCACCAGCGCCTCCGGGGGCAGATACTCCGACAGCCGCTGCAGCGCGGCGGTATCCGAGAGGTCGGCGGCGAGATCGGTCCAGCCCACCATGCCCTTGGCATGGGTGGGCCCGTGCCGCACCAGGAACAGCCGGGTCTCCGCGCGGCTCATGCGGGCGGCCCCTTCAGCACCAGCGGCAGCCCGGCGGTCACCTGCACCACACGGTCCGCCTGTGCCGCCAGCGCGATGTTGAGCCGGCCCTGCGCCTCGCGGAACTGCCGCGCCAGCCGGTTCTCCGGCACGATGCCCAGCCCGGTTTCGTTAGAGACGATCACCAGCTCCGAGGCGCAACCTTCAATTGCAGAGAGCAGCGCTTCCTGGGCTGCGGCAAGGCCGTTGCCCGCCAGCAAGTGGCTGGTCAGCCACATGGTGGCGCAGTCCATCAGGCAGATCTGGCCGGGCGCAAGTGCGCCCAGAACGCGGCCTGCATCCTGCGGCTCTTCAACAGTGGTCCACCCGGGGCCTCTTTGTTTCACGTGGCGTGACACTTTTGCCGCCATTTCACCATCAAGGACTTGTGAAGTTGCCCAATAAACCCTGTCTTTTCCGCTGCTTGCGCAAAGGCTCTCGGCATAGGCCGATTTTCCCGATGCGGCCCCGCCCAGAATAAATGTGACATTTAGCGGCAATTTTATTACCCTTGAAGTACTGAAGCCGTTCCTGTGGGTAACCGCGGGGCCCGGTTAAGACAAGAGACCGCAGCACCCCCGGGGTTCCACTCGTCAAGCCGGGGAGGTCTGTAAAAGGGCCAAAGATCATTTTCACGAGATATTTTTGGCCCGTGGATGTGTGCCCCGCCAGCTTGGGGCAAGGTCCGCCGCGCCAGCTGCAGAACATGGGTGTACCGGGCCCAATGTAATCCAAGCGCTGCCTCAGGACGTAGTTTGTTAAACAGTTTCCGGGGGGAGAAACATGCCACTTGATCACGCGACAGAAAACCCGTTGCCGAAACAGGCGATGAAGGCCGAGCTTTTGGATGCCGAAACCGAGTTGCGCCTGGCCTATGCCTGGCGCGACGACCGCGATGTGGAATCGCTGCACCGCCTGATCAACGCCTACATGCGGCTGGCAATCTCCATGGCCGCCAAGTTCAAGCGCTACGGCGCGCCGATGAATGACCTGATCCAGGAGGCGGGGCTGGGGCTGATGAAGGCCGCCGACAAGTTCGACCCGGACCGCGGCGTGCGGTTCTCCACCTATGCGGTGTGGTGGATCAAGGCCTCGATCCAGGACTACGTGATGCGCAACTGGTCGATGGTGCGCACCGGCTCGACCTCCTCGCAGAAATCGCTGTTCTTCAACATGCGCCGCGTGCAGGCCCAGCTGGAACGCGCGGCGCGCGCCTCGGGCGAGCGGCTGGACCAGCACCAGCTGCACCAGAAGATCGCCAGCGAAATCGGCGTGCCGCTGCGCGACGTCGAGATGATGGAGGGGCGGCTCTCGGGCGCGGACTTCTCGCTCAACGCGGTGCAATCCTCCGACGAGGACGGCCGCGAGTGGATCGATGCGCTGGAAGACGAAAGCTCCCAGGCGGACGAGCTGGTGCAGGCCCGCCACGACCGCCGCCAGCTGCGCAAATGGCTGGTGTCGGCGCTGCAGTCGCTGAATGACCGCGAGCGCTTCATCATCACCGAACGCAAGCTGCGCGAGCGGCCGCGCACGCTGGAAAGCCTCGGCACCGAACTGGGCCTCTCCAAGGAGCGGGTGCGGCAGCTGGAGGCGGGGGCCTTCCAGAAGATGCGCAAATGCCTTGAAAGCCAGTCGCGCGAGGTGCAAAGACTGCTTTCATGACCGCCCCGTTGCAGGCACTGAAGGCTCTCACGGGCGCCGCCGTTCTGGCGGCGCTTGTTGCGTTTGGGCCGGCCGCGTCCGGAGTGGTTGCGGAAGAGGCGGCAGGGACGGCAGAGGCGGCAGACCTGAAGCAAGCCGCCGCACGGCTCTCGGCGGCCGATGCGGTTCTTCTGGGCGAGGTGCATGACAATCCGCAGCATCATCTGAACCAGGCGGCGCTGCTGCGTGCCTTGAGGCCGCGGGCGGTGGTCTGGGAAATGCTCTCGCCCGCCCAGGCCGCCGGGTTGACGCCGGACCTGATACAGGATGCGGCCGCGCTGGCCCGCCGCCTGGACTGGGCTGCTTCCGGCTGGCCGGACTTTGCGCTCTACGCGCCGGTCTTCGCCGCCGCCGGTGACGCGCGCCACTACGGCGCGCTCCTGCCGCGCACCGCGGCGCGGGCGGCGCTTGAGCGGGGGGCGGCGGGGTATTTCGGCCCTGAGGACGCCGCTGGTCTGGGCCTGCTGGCGGCGCTGCCGCCAGCCGAACAGGCAGCGCGCGAGGCGGAGCAGATGGCGGCTCATTGCGGCGCGCTGCCGGCAGAGATGCTGCCCGGTATGGTGGAGATCCAGCGCCTGCGCGACGCCCGGCTGGCGTCCGAGGCGGCGCGGGCCCTGGCAGAGACCGGCGGCCCTGTGGCGGTGATCACCGGCAACGGCCATGCCCGGAGCGACCGCGGCATCGCCGTCTATCTGGCGCGGCTGAACCCCGGGGCCACGGTCCTCAGCCTGGGGCAGTCCGAAGCGGGCCGGCTCGACGGCCGGTTCGACGTGGTGCTGGACGCTCCCGCCGCACCCCGGTCCGATCCTTGCACGGCCTTCCGGTGACACGCCCCCGCCTTGCGCAGCAAGGCGCCCGGCCCACCGCCGCCAAGGCCCGAGAGGGCCTGCGGGGGCGGGAGCGCTCCGCAGGTGCGGGCGCCGGGCAGGGCGGGGGAACGGGGAAAAGGCGTTTCCTCTTGCGGCCCTGCACGGTACAGTCGGCGCCGGTGCAACGGCAGGGGCGCGCAGATGCTGGCTGGCAAACATATTCTTCTGATCATCGGCGGCGGCATCGCGGCCTATAAATCGCTGGAGCTGATCCGCCGCCTGCAAGACCAGGGCGCGCGGGTGACGCCGGTGCTGACCCGCGCGGGCGAGGAGTTCGTGACCCCGCTGTCGGTTGCGGCGCTGGCGGGAGCGGCGGTGCACCGCGATCTCTTCGACCTTACTGCCGAAGCCGAGATGGGCCATATCCAGCTGTCGCGCAGCGCCGGCCTCCTGGTGGTGGCACCCGCCACCGCCGATTTGATGGCGAAGATGGCGCAGGGCCACGCCAACGACCTCGCCTCGACCCTTCTGCTCGCGACCGACACGCCGGTGCTGCTGGCGCCTGCAATGAATGTTCGCATGTGGGACCACCCGGCCACCCGGCGCAACCTCGCCACGCTGAAGGCGGATGGCGTTGCCACCGTGGGCCCGAACGAGGGCAGCATGGCCTGCGGCGAATACGGCCCCGGCCGCATGGCGGAGCCCGATGAGATCGTCGCGGCCATCGCGGCCCGGTTCGCGGAAGGCCCGCTGCACGGCAAGCGCATCCTCGTCACCTCCGGCCCGACGCATGAACCGATCGACCCGGTACGCTACATCGCCAACCGCTCTTCGGGTGCGCAGGGGGCGGCGGTGGCCCGTGCTCTGCGCGACCTGGGTGCGGAAGTGGTGTTCATCACGGGCCCGGCAGCGGTCGGCCCCCCCGAGGGCGTGCAGGTGGTGGCGGTGGAAACCGCGCGCGAAATGGCGGCCGCGGTTGAGGCGGCGCTGCCTGCCGATGCCGGCGTCTTTGCCGCGGCAGTGGCGGACTGGCGGGTGGCGGGCGCCTCGGACCGCAAGCTGAAGAAATCGAAGGACGGCCTGCCCGCGCTGGAATTTGCCGAGAATCCCGACATCCTGAAGACGGTGTCGCAAATGGAGACCGGGCGGCCGCCGCTGGTGGTCGGTTTCGCTGCGGAGACCAACGACGTGGTCGAAAACGCCGCCGCCAAGCGGCTGCGCAAGGGCTGCGACTGGATAGTCGCCAATGATGTCTCGCCCGCGACCGGCATCATGGGCGGCAGCGAAAACGCGGTGACGCTGATTTCGGACCAGGGCCCGGAAGCCTGGCCGCGCATGGGCAAGGATGCGGTCGCACGCCAGCTGGCAGAGCGGATCGCGGCGGCGCTGGCCGGGTGAAAGTGAGTATTTTCGGCAAGATGACGAGGGGGCGGTCATGGTGACCATAAGGCTGATCCACGACGAAGGCGCCGATACCGGCGTGCCGCTGCCGTCCTACGAGACCGCGGGCGCTGCGGGCGCTGATCTGCGCGCCAATCTGCCGGACCGCGGCGAGATCCGCTTGGCACCCGGCGCGCGGGCGCTGGTGCCCACCGGCCTGAGGATCGAGATTCCGCAAGGTTACGAGGTGCAGATCCGGCCGCGCTCTGGATTGGCTCTGAAACACGGGCTGACCCTGCCCAACACCCCCGGCACCATCGACAGCGATTACCGCGGGCCGCTCGGAGTGATCCTGATGAACGCGGGGCAGGAGAGCTTCTCAATCACCCACGGCGCCCGCATCGCGCAAATGGTGGTGGCACCGGTGCTGCAGGCTTGTTTCGAGCTGGCCGAAGGCCTGAGCGAGACCACCCGCGGCCGCGGTGGCTTCGGTTCGACCGGGACCGGCTGATGCTGGCGGTTCTGGGCATTGCCGGGCTGATCTGGTGGGGCGGCCGCCTGGCCGGGCTGGAGACGCCCTTGCGGCTGGCGCTGCTTGGGCTTCTGTTCGCCGCGGTGATTGCCGTGCAGCTGACCCTGCCCGCGGGCAGCCCGCTGCGTGAGGCCACCGGCGGCTCCCCGGCGCCCTGGCTGATGCTCGCAGGCTTTGGCGCTCTTGCAGCGCTGTACGGCCGTGTTGTCGCCGGGCTGAAGGCGCGCGCGCAGGCGGGCGAAGCGGAGGCTGCCGTTCAGGCCGGCCAGGTGGCGTTTTCCGAGACCGAGCTGGACCGCTATGCCCGCCACATCGTGCTGCGCGAGGTGGGGGGCGCAGGGCAAAAGAAGCTGAAAGCAGCGAAGGTGCTGGTGATCGGCGCCGGCGGGTTGGGCGCACCCGCGCTGCAATACCTCGCCGCGGCCGGTACCGGCACTATCGGGGTGATCGACTTCGATATTGTGGAAAACGCCAACCTGCAGCGTCAGGTGATCCACCGGGATACCGATATCGGCATGCCAAAGGTGTTTTCTGCCCAGGCCGCGATGCTGGCACAGAACCCCTACGTCACCGTGCGCCCCTATCACCGCCGCCTGAGCGAAGAGATCGCGGAGGAGCTGTTTGCCGAGTATGATCTGATCCTCGATGGGACCGACAACTTCGCCGCCCGCTACCTCGCCAACCGAGCCGCGGTGAAACTGGGCAAGCCCCTGATATCGGGCGCGCTGTCGCAATGGGAGGGGCAGCTTTCGCTGTTCCACCCGGACGCGGGCGGCCCCTGCTACCAGTGCATCTTCCCCGAGGCGCCCGCCCCCGGCCTCGCACCCAGCTGCGCCGAGGCAGGCGTGATCGGCCCCCTGCCGGGCGTCATGGGGTCGATGATGGCGGTTGAGGCGGTAAAGCAGATCACTGGCGCCGGGGTACCTCTGCGCGGGGCGATGCTGATCTATGACGCGCTTTACGGCGAAACCCGCCGCATCGCGTTGAAGCCGCGGGCGGATTGCCCGGTCTGCGGCGGATTGGGCGCGTCCTAGAGGTTCGTCGCAGCCTCTGGACGCCGCTGGCCTGCCCGCATAGCCTGCCCGCAAAGGAGGCTTCGAGCATGACCAACCCGCTTCTGTCCCAATGGGTCACGCCCTTCGGGATCGCGCCCTTCGCGGAGATTTCCGACAAGGACTTTGCCCCGGCGCTGGATGCCGCGCTGACGGCCCACAATGCGCAGGTCGCGGCCATCGCCAGCGACCCCGCACCGCCGGACTTCGCAAATGTGATCGGCGCGCTGGAAACGCCCTGCCGCGAGCTGGAGCAGGTGCTCTCGGTCTTCTTCACCGTGGCGGGCGCCGACAGCAATCCCAAGCGGCAGGAGCTGCAGCGGGAATTCTCGCCGCGGCTGGCGGCGCATTTCTCCGCCATCACCGCGAACAAGGCGCTTTATGCGCGGGTGAAGGCGGTCTGGGAGCAGCGCGACAGCCTGGAGCTGACGGACGAGCAGCAGCGCGTGCTGATGCTGACCCACCGCGGCTTCGTGCGCGGCGGCGCGGCGCTGGAAGGGGCAGAGGACGTCCGCATGCAGGAGATCAAGGGCAGGCTTGCGGCACTTGGCACCCAGTTCACCCAGAACCTGCTGGCGGATGAGCGGGAGCGGATTCTGCCGCTTGCCGAAGCGGACCTCGAAGGGCTGCCGGATTTTATTGTCCGTTCGGCCCGCGCGGCAGGCGAAGAGAAGGGCGCCGGTGGCCCGGTCATCACGCTGTCGCGCTCGCTGATCGTGCCCTTCCTGCAGTTCTCGCCGCGCCGCGACCTGCGCGAGAAAGCCTTCACCGCCTGGGCTGCGCGCGGCGCCGGCGGCGGCGAGACAGACAACCGCGGCATCGCTGCCGAGATCCTGCAGCTGCGCGAGGAGCGCGCCAGGCTGCTCGGATATGACAGCTTTGCGGCCTACAAGCTGGAAACCGAAATGGCCAAAACGCCCGAGGCGGTGCGCAGCCTCCTGATGGAGGTCTGGGGGCCGGCGAAGGCGCGTGCCGAAGCAGATGCCGCGGTGCTGACAGAGATGATGCACGCCGATGGCATCAACGGCGATCTCGAGCCCTGGGACTGGCGCTACTACGCGGCCAAGCGGCGCAAGGCCGAGCATGATCTCGATGAGGCGGAACTGAAACCCTACCTGCAGCTCGACCGGATGATCGAGGCCGCCTTCGCCTGCGCCACGCGCCTCTTCGGGCTGTCGTTCAAGCCGCTGGACATCCCGCTCTACCACCCGGACTGCCGGGCCTGGGAGGTGACCCGCGACGGCGAACATCTTGCGGTTTTCATCGGCGACTATTTTGCCCGCGGCTCCAAACGCTCCGGTGCCTGGTGCTCGGCGATGCGCAGCCAGGCGAAACACCCCGAGCGGCAGACACCTGTGGTGATCAACGTCTGCAACTTCGCCAAGGGCGACCCGGCGCTCCTGTCCTGGGACGATGCCGGCACGCTGTTCCACGAATTCGGCCACGCGCTGCATCAGATGCTGTCGGACGTGACCTATGACAGCATCTCGGGCACCTCGGTGGCGCGCGATTTCGTGGAACTGCCGAGCCAGCTTTACGAACACTGGCTGGAGGTGCCGGAGGTGCTGCAGGAGTTCGCCACCCATGCGGAGACCGGCACGCCGATGCCGGAAGACCTGCTGCAGAAGGTGCTGGGGGCGGCCAATTTCGACATGGGGTTCCAGACCGTGGAATACGTGGCCTCGGCGCTGGTGGATCTCGCGTTCCACGACGGCCCGGCGCCCGCCGATCCGATGGCGGAGCAGGCCCGGGTGCTGGAGGGGATCGGCCTGCCGCATGCCATCACCATGCGCCATGCGACGCCGCATTTCGCGCATGTGTTCTCGGGAGACGGCTATTCCTCGGGGTACTACAGCTACATGTGGTCTGAGGTGATGGACGCGGATGCCTTTGCCGCCTTCAAGGAAGCGGGCGGCCCCTTCGACGCCGAGCGCGCCGCCGCGCTGGAGGAGCATATCCTGTCAGCGGGCGGCTCGCGCGATCCGGCCGAACTCTACACCGCCTTCCGCGGCCGCCTGCCCGGAGTCGACGCCTTGCTGACGGGCCGCGGTTTGGTGCCAAGCTGAGAAAGCGCCCTGCCGGGCGCTGCCTCCGGCGGGGGTATTTCCGGCCAGAAAGTGGCAGCGGGCGCCTGCGCCACTTTCTGGCCGGAAATACCCTGGGGAAAATGCGCCGCAAGGCGCAGGGGGGCAAGCCCCCCGCCTCAGTAGCCGCGCTGGCGGTCCACCAGATGCAGAAGCGGCTCGCCCGCCTCGCTGCGGCGGATGTTTTCGGCGATGAGTTCGGCGGCTGTGCTATCCCGGGTCTCCGAGGCGATGTGCGGGGTCACGGTCACCTGCGGGTGTTGCCAATAGGGGTGCGAGGCGGGCAGCGGTTCCATACGGAAGACGTCGAGCGTGGCGTGGCCGATCTCGCCGCTGTCCAGTGCCCTGAGCAGCGCCGCGTCATCGATCAACGGGCCGCGGCCCGGATTGAGGATGCGCGCGCCGCGCGGCAGCCAGGCGAGGGTTTTGGCGTTGAGGGTGTTTTCCGTCTCCGGCGTATCGGCCAGCAGGAGGACAAGAATTTCTGCTTCCGAAAGCGCGGCCTTCAGACCCTCGGATCCGTTATGGCAGGTAATGCCCTCGATGTCCTTGGGGCTGCGGCTCCAGCCGGTGACGTTGAAGCCCAGACCGGCCAGCGTGCGGGCGGCGGCGGACCCCAGCGCGCCGAGGCCCAGCACGGTCACCTTGCGGTTGCGCGCCAGCGGCGGCACGCGGCGGTGCCAGCGCCCGTTCAGCCCGTGGATGTGGGCATCCATTCCCAGATGGTAGCGCAGCACATGGCCTGCGACCCATTCGGTCATGCCCTCCTGCAGCCCGCTGTCAGCCATCCGCGTCAATGGCACGGTGAGGGTCCTGTTGGGGGCGATGCGCTCCACCCCGGCCCAGAGGCTGAGCACCGCCTTCAGCCGGGTGAAGGCGGTGAAATCGCTAACCGGACCATCCGGCGCGTAGACGATGTAGTCCACGTCCTGCGGGGCATAGCTGCCGCTCAGCTGCGCGTCCACGCCGTGCCGGTCCAGCTCCGCCTTGAGCAGCGGCTGGTAGGCGGGCCAGGCCTCGGGACGGCCCGCAAAAAGTACATTGACGGTCATCGGGGCTCCTTAGCGTGCGGCTTGCCGGGGGCGGTGGATTTGGGCGCTTTGCACCAGGCCGAAGGCGCCGAGCAGCACCAGCATCGCCGAGCCGCCGTAGGAGACCATCGGCAGCGGCACCCCCACCACCGGCGCCAGCCCCATCACCATCGACATGTTCACCGCGAAGAACAAAAAGAAGGTGATTGCGATACCCATGGTCACCAGCGACGAGAAACGGTCCTTGGTGGCTATCGCGGTGGCGATGCAGAAGGCGATGATCAGCATGTAGAGCCCCAGAAGGGTGAAGCCGCCGATGAAGCCGAACTCCTCGGCCAGGGTGGTGAAGATGAAGTCGGTGTGTTTCTCCGGCAGGAAGTTCAGCCGCGACTGCGTCCCTTGCATGAAGCCCCGGCCCGACCAGCCGCCGGAGCCGAGCGCGATCTTCGACTGGGTAATGTGGTAGCCTGCGCCCAGCGGGTCCTGCGAGGGGTCGAGGAAAGTGTCGATGCGGCGGAACTGGTAGTCCTTCAGCAATTGCCACTCGGTGCCGCGGCTTTGGAACACGGCGGTGACCAGGCCTGCGCCGGCCGCGATCACTGCGGCGAAATAGGCCCAGTGCACGCCGGCCAGGAACATCACCCCGCCGCCGGCTGCCATCAGCAGGATCGAGGTGCCGAGGTCGGGCTGTTTCAGCACCAGCGCAGTGGGCAGCAGGATCAGCCCCACCGGGATCAGCACCCAGAGCGGCCGGGAGGTGCGCTCCGACGGCAGCCAGTCGTAATAGGCGGCGAGCAGCATCACCAGTGTGATCTTGGTCATCTCGGATGGTTGCAGCCGCATGAAGCCAAGATCGATCCAGCGCTGCGCGCCCATGCCGACGGTGCCGAACAGCTCCACCGCGACCAGCAGCAGCAGCGAGACCAGATAGGCCGCCGCCGAGATATTGCGCCAGAACCAGATCGGGATCAGCGCCACCAGGAGCATGCCCGCCATGCCCACGGCAAAGCGTTTCACCTGCGGCTCCACCCAGGGGGAGAACGAACCGCCGGCCACCGAGTACAGCATCAGGAAGCCGACGCCCGCGACGGTCACCAGAAGCAGCGTCAGCCCCCAGTTCAGGTAGAGGATCTTGCGCAGTCCGGTGGGCGTCGACTGTGCGTGATAGGCGAGATAGCTCATGCCTTGGACCTCGCGCTGTCTGCCGGGCGGCGCTCCTCGCGCTCGCGCTCCAGCCGTTCCTGCTGCGCCTTGATGCGGCTGCGGTCGGCCTTGGGGTAGGCTTCCAGCGGCGGGGTGCCGTCGTAAAGCGCCTGCAACAGCACGTCGCGCGCCACCGGGGCCGCCGCGGTGGAGCCGCCGCCGCCGTGCTCGACCACCACCGCAACCGCGTATTTCGGGTTGTCGTAGGGGGCAAAGCAGACAAACAACGCGTGGTCGCGGCGCTCCCAGGGCAGGTCTTCGTTGCGGATCACGCCCGCCGCGCGTTCGGCGGCGGTGATGTTGCGGACCTGGCTGGTGCCGGTCTTGCCCGCCATGCGCATGTCATCGGCGATGATGCGGGAGCGGTAGGCGGTGCCGCGGCGGTCGTTGCTGACCGAATGCATGCCCCGGCGCACCATGCGCAGGTTGTTCTCGCTGATGCCCAGCGGCTCGCCAGCGCCGTCCGGCTGCTCCACTCCGTCGATCGACTTCAACAGCCGCGGCGTCACGCTGCGGCCGGTGGCGATGCGGGCCGACATCACCGCCAGCTGCAGGGGCGAGGCCAGCATGTAGCCCTGGCCGATCGACACGTTCACGGTGTCGCCGACCAGCCAGTCCTGGCCATAGGAGCGCCGCTTCCACTCCTTGGTCGGGGCCAGCCCCTGCGCCACCGCAGACATCGGCAGGTCGTGGCGCACGCCGAGGCCGAAGCGGTTGGCCATTTCGGTGATCTTGTCGATGCCGACCTTGATGGCGACATCGTAATAATAGACATCGCAGGAGCGTTTCAGCGAGGTGTTGAGATCGACATGGCCGTGGCCTGCGCGTTTCCAGCAGTGGAAGCGGCGGCCGGAGACCTCAAGATGGCCGGGGCACCAGACGGTTTCCTCCGGCCCGATCAGCCCGGCCTCCAGCGCCGCAAGCGCGGTGATCATCTTGAAGGTTGAGCCGGGCGGGTAGGTGCCCTGCACAGTCTTGTTGGCAAGCGGCCGGTAGGGGTCCCCGGTCAGCATCCGGTAGTCGGCGACCGAGATGCCGCGCACAAACAGGTTGGGGTCGAAGCTGGGCGAAGAGCAGATCGCGCGCACGTCGCCCTTTTCGCAGTCGATCACCACAGCGGCAGCGCTTTCATTGCCAAGCCGCGCCTGCACATAGGCTTGCAGGCCCGCGTCGATGGTCAGCTGCATGTCGGCGCCCGCCACCCCCTCCTGCCGGTCCAGCTCGCGCATCACCCGGCCGGTGGCGTTGACCTCCACCCGCTTGGCGCCCGCCTTGCCGCGCAGCACGTCCTCGCGCCGGGCCTCGAAGCCGACCTTGCCGATCTGGAAGCGCGGGATGCGCAGGATCGGCTCGGGGTCTTCCAGCTTCGACAGGTCATAGTCGGAGACCGGGCCCACGTAGCCGACCACATGAGCGAAGTCCTCCAGCTGCGGATAGACCCGGGTCAGGCCCACCTCCGGCGTGATGCCGGGCAGGGCGGGGGCGTTCACCGCGACCTTCGAGATGTCCTGCCAGCCGATCCGGTCGGCCAGCGTTATCGGCAGGAAGGGCGGCGAGCGCCGCATTTCGGCGCGGGCGCGCTCCAGGTCCTCCGGGTCGAGCGGCAGGAGCTTGGTGAGCCGGGCGATCACCTCCTCCACGTCGCCTGCGTCTTCCGGCACCACGGTGATCCTGTAGGAGGGCGAGTTCTGGGCGATAATCCGGCCGTTGCGGTCGAAGATCTCGCCCCGCGCGGGGGGCAGCAGCCGGATGTTAATACGGTTTTCCTCGGCCAGCAGGCGGAATTCATCGGCCTGATCGACCTGCAGATAGCGCATCCGCGCCGCCAGCCCGCCGGCAAAGCCCAGCTGCAAGCCGCCCAGGAGCAGGGCGCGGCGGGACATCTTGCGGTGCGAGGCGTCGGTATCCTTGGGGCTGCGGCGCATCAGCGGCCTCCCAGGGTTTCGGCTTCGGCGGGCGAGAGCTTGCGCACGCCCATCAAGCTTTGGCTGAACCAGACCACGGCCGGGTAGGCGAGGATGGTCATCACCGTCTGGATCACCGAGAGGCTCACCGGCGCGCGCGGCACGCCGAACAGGGCGAGCGTCAGCCGCTCCAGCGTGGCGATGCCAATGAGCACTAGCGCCACTGCCAGCCATTCGCCGGCAAAGGTTGCTTCCCGCTGCGGTGCGGCGCGCGCCTTCAGCAGCTCGCAGCCCAGCACCGCAAGCAGCGCCAGCAGCCCGGGCGGGCGCTGAAACAGAAGATCGGCCAGAAGCATCACCAGCGCAATCGACAGCGCAGGCACGTAGTCGGGCCGCCGCAGCGACCAGGCCATCGCCAGCGCCAGCAGGAAGTCCGGCGGCGCCCAGCGGCGCGGCTCGGTGTCCAGCGGAAGGAGGTGGAAGAAGAGGATCACCAGCGCCAGGCCTGGGAAGGCGGCGCGCATGGCCCAGATCCTGGCGGGGGCGGGGTTAGCCATTGGTAGCGGCCTCCTCCCCGCTGTCCGCATCCGTTTCCGCGCCCAGGCTTTCGGGCCGGGCCTGCGGCACCGGATCGCCCGGGGCGGGGCCAACCAGCGCGCCGGGATCCTCGATCACCTCGGTGCCGTGGTGGCGCAGCACGCGCAGGTATTCGAGCCGGCCGTAGTCCGCCGAGAGCCGCACCCGCATCCGGCCGGAGCGGTCCTTGGCGACCTGGCCGATCAGCAGCCCCGCTGGAAACACCGAGCCGTCGCCCGAGGTCACCACCCGGTCGCCGGGGCGCACCAGGTCGGGGTTCTCCAGGAAGCTCAGCACAGGTCCGGCGCTGTTGTCGCCGGTGACCAGCGCGGTCTGGCCGGAGGGCTGGATGGTGGCAGGCACCGCACTTGCGGCATCGGTCAGCAGGATCACCCGGGCGGTGTCGCGCCCGGTGCCGGAAATGCGCCCCACCAGGCCGATCCCGTCCATCGCGGCCCAGCCGTCATGCACGCCGTCGCGGGCGCCGACATTCAGCAGCACCGATTGGCGGAACGGCGAGCCGCTGTCGGCCATCACCACGCCGGTGATATAGGTGAGCTGCGGGTCCAGCCGCACGTTGTTGAGATCCAGCAGCCGGGCGTTTTCCTGCTCGAGCTGCAGCGCCGCCTCCTTCCATGCCCGCATCTGGCGCAGCTCGCTGCGCAGCTCGCGGTTCTGCTCGGCCAGGCGCTGATAGCTCTGGAAGTCACGCCACAGGTTGATGGTGGCGGTGACCGGCACCATCGCCCAGTCCATGTTGGGCACCACCCGGTCCGCGACCTGCGCCCGGAACCGCTCCATCCGCGGGCTGTCGATGCGCCAGACGATGAAGACCGCGGCCAGGCACAGGCACAGCACCGCCAGCAGCAGGCGCCGCAGCGGAGCGGTGTAATCGTCGCGCTGAGAGCGGTCTTTTGCCACGGGACTCCTTCCGGCCGGCTGCGGAGCGGCGCGCGGCCGTCTTTGGCCTTAGCTGTCGTAGTCGATCGCGTGGGCCAGCTGCTTTTCGTATTCCAGCGCCTTGCCGGTGCCAAGCGCCACGCAGTTGAGGCTTTCGTCGGCGATGGAGACCGCCAGCCCGGTCTGCTCCCGCAAGGCGAGGTCGAGATCGCCCAAAAGCGCGCCGCCGCCGGTCAGCATCACGCCGCGGTCGACGATGTCGGCGGCCAGATCCGGCGGCGTGGTCTCCAGCGCGGTCATCACCGCCTCGCAGATCTGCTGCACCGGCTCGGCCAGGGCTTCGGCAACCTGGGCCTGGGAAATCTCGATCTCCTTCGGCACGCCATTCAGCAGGTCGCGGCCGCGGATCTGCATCGACTGGCCGCGGCCGTCGTCGGGCATCCGGGCGGTGCCGATCGAGGTCTTGATACGCTCAGCCGTGGCCTCGCCCACCAAGAGGTTCTGCTGGCGCCGCAGGTAGGAGATGATCGCCTCGTCCATGCGGTCGCCGCCGACGCGGACCGAGCGCGCATAGACGATATCGCCCAGCGACAGCACCGCCACCTCGGTGGTGCCGCCGCCAATGTCGACAACCATGTTGCCGGTCGGATCGGTGATCGGCATGCCCGCGCCGATGGCGGCGGCAATCGGCTCGGCAATCAGGCCCGCGCGGCGCGCGCCTGCCGACAGCACCGACTGGCGGATCGCGCGCTTTTCGACCGGGGTGGCGCCATGCGGCACGCAGACGATGATCTTGGGTTTGGAGAAGGTCGAGCGCTTGTGCACCTTGCGGATGAAGTGCTTGATCATCTCCTCGGCGGTGTCGAAGTCGGCAATCACGCCTTCGCGCATCGGCCGGATCGCCTCGATCGAGCCGGGGGTGCGGCCCAGCATCAGCTTGGCATCCTCACCCACGGCCAGCACCTTCTTGACGCCGTCCTTGACGTGATAGGCAACTACGGAAGGCTCGGACAGGATCACACCGCGGCCCTTCACATAGACCAGCGTGTTTGCCGTGCCGAGGTCGATGGCCATGTCCGAAGTGAACAGACCGCCTAAATTTCCGAATAGCGCCATTAAGCCGGGATCCTGTAAGTGCTGCCGTTTTTTACCGTACCGACTCCGCCTGCGCTGGAGTCCCCAACCTTATATGCGCCCCGGAAGGACCGCGAAAGGGCGTATTATGGTGAAACAGCGCCTTTCCGCCAAGCGCCGCGCTGGTGATTGGTAGATGCCAGCCGGGTGCGGCCGCGCAGGCGGGCAGGGTTCCGGGCGGCCGGACGGCGCAGGGGGGCGGCGTGTACTGCGCCTGCGCTGGCCGCTTGTTTCCGAGGCTCCGCCCGGCCCATGGCTGGGCATGGGGGGCAAGCGCCTGGTCAGCCCGAAAAAATCCGCTTCATCTCCGCGTCGAAACGGGTCCAGGTCAAGGTGGCGCGGTTGCCGGCATACCCGTGGTAGTAGGATTTGCCGTTTGCTGTCGGCAGGCCCGCCCAGATTTTGGCCAGGTTATGCATGAAGGTCTTGCGGCCCATATCTCCTTGCAGGAAATCGCTGTAGCCCGCTTCCTCCAGAAGCTGGTGCGCCAGCTGGTCCTGCAACTGGGGCGAGAAGCGGGCCTGGCGGCTGACGCTCTGGTGGCGCACCAGGCGGCGCAGCGTTGCCGGGATCAGCTGATAGCGGCCGATGGCGTGCGGCTGTCCGGGAGTGGCGTCGATCCAGGCGTAGATTTCGCCGATGGTCATGCTGGTGGGTTTCCTGGCAGGGCGGCGGGCGGCGCCGTACTGAACCGCGTCATAGCCCGCGCCGCCCGCCTCGGCGCTGGCGATCAGCGACATCAACTGCTGAGCGTCCGGCGGTGCGGCGGGGGCTCGGGCAAACAAGCCGCTGCCGCTGCGCCCCCGGAAGAGGCTGCTTGCACCGGGGCGCAGGGCCACCGCTCCGCGGCCCGCGCCGGCACCGGGCAGCCTGTCAGGCAACAGGCTGGTGTTGGGCTGGGGCAGTGCGCCAGGCGTCTGGGGGCCGTCCGCAGGGGCATCCGGATTCGGTGTCGAGGCCTGATGCAGGAAGAACCCGTTTCCAACCAGCGAATAGGCGCCGGCCCGGCCCGGGCCTGGCGCGGCCAGCAACAGCAGCGCCAGGCAGAGGGCAAACGGGGGGAAGGCACGGGAGCTCGTTCTGAGGGGCATCGGGACCTGCTTTCTGCCGGCGGGAGGGTGCGGGCAGACTGGCACGAGGGGGTTGCGATTCCGTTTACCGCGGTGCAGCACCCTCTTCCGCCGGGCCGCGAATACGGCTAGGGGAGGGGCCATGCTGTCCTATCAACATATCTACCACGCCGGGAACCTGGCCGATGTGCAGAAGCACGCGCTGCTGGCATGGATGCTGGGCTACCTGACCCGCAAGGACAAACCGCTCAGCTATATCGAGACGCACGCGGGCCGCGGGCTCTACCATCTTGACGCGCCCGAAGCGGTGAAGACCGGCGAGGCGGAGGCGGGCATCACCCGCCTCCTGCAGGCGCAGGCGCTGGACGCCGCGCACCCGCTGCACCGCGCGATCTCGGCCGTCCGCGCCCGTCACGGAGCCGCGGCCTATCCCGGCTCGCCGCTGATCGCGGCCGAATTGCTGCGCCCGGGCGATGCGTTGCATTTTGCCGAGTTGCACCCGCAGGAGCACAACGCGCTGGCCGAGGCGCTCACGCCTTACAAGGCGAAGGTGCACAAGCAGGACGGTTTCGAGCTGGCGCTGTCACTGGCGCCGCCCACGCCGCGCCGGGGGCTTTGCCTGATCGACCCGAGCTACGAGGTGAAGGCGGATTACACGCGCATCCCGGGGATCATCGGCAAGCTGCACCGCAAGTGGAATGTGGGCGTGATCGCGCTGTGGTATCCGATCCTGACCGATGGGGCGCACAAGGACATGCTGGCCGCACTGGACGCGCAGGACCTGCCCGGCGCCCTGCGCCACGAGGTGCGCTTCCCGCCGGTGCGCGAAGGCCACCGGATGGCGGGCTCGGGCATGTTCGTGGTGAACGCGCCCTTTGGCGCAGAGGAAGAAGCGGCGCGGATCAGCCGGCTGTTCCGGTCGGGGTGACCGCCGCCCCGTGCCGTCTGGTGTCACCCGGTGCCGGTTCCCGGGGGGCTCAGCAGGCCGGGTTCATGCGTCGGCTGCGGCTGCGGCTGCGTCGCGGGCTTCCCACTCGCGGATCCATTTCCAGCCGCCAAGCGCTGCGATCAGCGGCGCCAGCTCGGCCTCGTAGGGTTTCCACTTGTCCAGCCCCTTGCGGTTGATGCCCTTGCGCACCTGCATCACGGACGCGGTTTTCACCGCCTGATCCGACGCCTCCGGGGACAGGCAGGCCGGGTTCCAGTCCATTTCGAGATGCGCAAGGATCGCGCGCATCTGCGGCTCCGGGGCCTCGACCAGGGCACGGTAGGATTGCACCCGCAGCCTGCTGCCCAGTTTGGGCTGGAAATCGTCAAGCGATGCATAAACCGTGCGGATCATGTGGCCGATCCACTCCAGCCTCTTTGAGAACAGCTGGCCGTTGGCGAAATTCCTGGTGAACAAAGACAGCCCAACGTCCAATGGGTGCCGCATCATGAAAATGAACCGGGCTTCCGGCAGTATCATCCGTGCAAAACCCATTTCCAGCGCGTTTGCCGGCATCTTGTCGACGATGACAGACGCGCCGGCAGGTTCAGCCGGGACGTTGTTTTGCAGGAAGGCGTTGCGCACCGCGCTCAGCAGCGCGACCGGCGCTTCCTGGCACCACTGCCAGAATCCGGGATCTGCTGCCTGCTTCTTCATCAGGCTGTGCGCGGCCAGACGGGCGTCGGCCAGCCCCGGGCTTTCGCCGATCGAAGCGATGTCCGGATGGCGGCTGAGCATGACGTCCAGCAGGGTCGTGCCCGAGCGCGGCAGGCCTGTCACGAACGCGAAGCGCGGAGCGCCGTCACCGGTGAGGGCTTCTGGCGTGGCGCCGGGATGGAAGGCCGCCCGCTGCTCCGCGATCCTTTGATCGAACTCGGCTGGGGAGTAGGTGCCGGGAATGGCATCCTTGCACTTGCGGAAATACTGCATCGCCTGCCGTGTGTTGCCGGCGGCGCCTTCAATCTGTCCGAGGGCATTGCAGACGCAGGCGGTTTCTTCCACGCTGAGCAACGGAGACCCGGCCAGCTGCCGCAGTTTAGCAGCCTCCGCACTGTCCGCCGCCAGCGGGTCTGCCAGGTGCAGGGACGAAAGCGCCATGGCTGAAACCGGATCCAGATCCAGCATCTTGTGAAAGGCAGCGGAGGCGGCTGCCCTGTCGCCCAGGGCCAGCTTGCGCGTCCCGATCTTGTGCCAGGTTTCAAGGTGTTCCGGCCAGGTGTCCGCGACGGCGTCAAGAACGAGGAAGCACCGCTCCGTCATGTCCATGCCCCAATAGCAATCCGCAACCGCATGCAACACATCAAGAGCGGGCGGTTCCGCCTGCACCTTGGGGAGCAGGAGGCCCAGGGCTTGGCTGTATTGCCCCGTCTTCATCAGGAACTCGATGGGCTTTGCGCGCGCTTCCGGAGTGGGGAGGCTGGCAGAAATTTGTGCGGGCAGGCTCACTGGGGCCTCCAGTCTTGCAGGGATTAACCGGGATTCCCTGCAGTTTATGCCGCAACAAGGTTTACACCGTGTTACGGCACTGGAAGATCCGCCAGGCTGGTTTTGCAGGCGTGGCACCGCCCGCTTCACGCGGACGGTGACGGACGGTCAGGCGAGGTCCTTGTAGGAGACTTCCTTGGCATCCGCGCCCTCACCGAACTTGCCGCGGCGCACGATCAGCCGGTTCAGCGCGTTCACATAGGCCTTGGCCGAGGCCACCACGGTGTCGGTATTGGCGGACTGGCCGGTGGCGATGATGCCGTCTTCCTCCAGGCGCACCGAAACCGTGGCCTGGGCGTCGGTGCCCTCGGTCACCGCGTGGACCTGGTAGAGCTGCAGGTGCGCCGCGTTGGGGTAGATCGCGCGGATTGCCTTGAAGGTGGCATCCACCGGCCCGTCGCCGGTCTCGGTTGCGGAGACGTCCTTGCCGTCGATCTCCATCTCGATGGTGGCTTCGGCCGGGCCGCCGGTGCCGCAAATCACCTTCATCGAAACCACCTGCAGATGGTCGTTCTCGGCATCCTCGCCCGAGCGCATCAGCGCGATGATGTCGTCGTCGAAGACTTCCTTCTTGCGGTCGGCGAGCTCCTTGAAGCGGACAAAGACGTCCTTCAGCTGGTTGTCGCCCACCTCGTAGCCGAGGTGCTCCAGCTTGTCGCGCAGCGCCGCGCGGCCCGAGTGCTTGCCCAAGGGCAGCGAGGTGCCGGAGAGGCCCACGTCCTCGGGGCGCATGATCTCGAAGGTCTCCTTGTTCTTCAGCATGCCGTCCTGGTGGATGCCGGACTCATGCGCAAAGGCGTTCTTGCCGACGATCGCCTTGTTGAACTGCACCGGGAAGCCCGACACGGTGGAGACCCTGCGGGAGATGTGCATCAGCTTGGTGGTGTCGACGCCGGTCGACCAGGGCATGATGTCGTTCCTGACCTTCAGCGCCATCACCACCTCTTCCAGAGCGGTGTTGCCCGCGCGTTCGCCCAACCCGTTGATGGTGCATTCGATCTGCCGCGCGCCGCCTTCGACAGCCGCCAGCGCGTTGGCCGTCGCCATGCCGAGGTCGTTGTGGCAATGGGTGGCAAAGACCACCTCATCGGCGCCCGGAACCGTCGCGATCAGCCGCTTGATGAGGTCGGCCGATTCCATCGGCGCGGTATAGCCCACGGTATCGGGGATATTGATGGTGGTGGCGCCCGCCTTGATCGCGATCTCGATCACCCGGCAGAGGTAGTCCCACTCGGTCCGCGTGGCATCCATCGGCGACCATTGCACGTCGTCGACCAGGTTGCGGGCGTGGGTCACAGTTTCGTGGATCTTGTCGGCCATCTCGTCCATCGTGAGGTTCGGGATGGCGCGGTGCAGCGGCGAGGTGCCGATGAAGGTGTGGATGCGCGGCCGCGCGGCCTTGCGCACCGCTTCGGCGCAGCGGTCGATGTCCTTGAGGTTGGCGCGCGCCAGGCCGCAGATCACCGCGTTCTGCGACCGCTCGGCGATCTCGGACACCGCGCGGAAGTCGCCTTCGGAGGCGATCGGGAAGCCCGCTTCGATGATGTCCACGCCCATTTCGTCCAGAAGGCCGGCAATCTCCAGCTTCTCCTCATGGGTCATGGTGGCGCCGGGGCTCTGCTCGCCGTCGCGCAGGGTGGTGTCGAAGATCAATACACGGGCGGGGTCGCCGGAGGCGGGGAATGCTTTGGTCATGGCTGATATCTTTCGTTTCTGTCCTGAGCCGTCTGGTCCTGAACCCTGCGGGCCTGCGCCCAAGCGGGCTGCATCTGCGGGGTCAGGGACTTGGAGGTGGTCTTTGCCTGTTGGCGCGCGAGCAGCAATCCTCTGAGCGGGCGCGCCAGACCGGCACGCTCAGAGGCGGGCTAGGACCAGTAGGGCGCAGAACGCCGCGCCGCGGAATGCGGCTTGGGTGGCGGGGATATCTGCGCGTCTGCTCATGGCTGCGATTTATACAGAGGCGCAAGCGAATGGGAAGAAATTTCTTCCCGCCCTGAATCCGGAGGCGCCGGGCGGCGGGGGCAGCGGGGTGGCAAGCGCAGCAGAGATAAAGACAATTTGCCGTTTTCCGGGTAGGATAGGGGCTTCAGGAGCCGCAGATAGCGCCACCCATGGTCTGCCGCGGCCTCTGTCAAGGGAGTGGCCTGGCGGCGAATTGACGCTTGCAAAATTTTCTGCCTTCGCCTTGAAGGGCCGGATCGGGGCGCGGCCGCCTGTGCCGGTGCCCCCAAGAGGAGGAAGAGAGTGTCACACAACAAAATCGTCCTGGGATATGACGACAGCCGTGCCGCCAAGACGGCGCTGGCCTTCGCCGCGGACCTTGCCAAGGCGCAGAACGCCGAGCTGGTGATCGCGCATGTGCTTGAATGGTCGCCGTATTCCTTTCTGACGCCGGAGGAGATCGAGGACCGGCACAAACGCCGAGAGGATGAGCTGAAGCGTGCCGAAGACGCACTGCTCGCGCCGGTGCGCAAGAGCCTGGAGGGATCGGGAATCACTGTCACCACGGTGCTGAAATACGGCCATATCGCCGAAACGCTCTGCGCCATCCTGACGGACACGGGTGCATCGCAGCTGATCATCGGCCGCACCGGCCATTCGGCGCTGTCCTCGCGGCTGTTCGGCTCGGTTGCCGGCAGTCTCGCCCAGGCGGCCCCGGTGCCGGTCACCATCGTTCCATGAAATCCAGCAGTACAGGGACAGTCATGAAAAATCCGATCTCGGCCGCCGCTGTGGCGGCACTGCTGGCGGCACCCATGCCGGCAATGGCCCAATCCTTCGACGAGCAGGTCAACACCCTGTTCGCCAATTCCACCGGCTGGTTCGTCGGCCTGATCTTCAGCAACTTCCCCGGCACCAGCTTCCCCTGGATCGTCGGCTGGCTGGTAATCGCGGCAACGGTCTTCACCTTTTACTTCGGTCTGATCCAGTTCCGCGCCTTCCCGCATTCGATCGCGCTGGTGAAGGGCGACTATTCCGACCCCAATGACGCGGGCGAAGTCAGCCACTTCCAGGCGCTGGCAACCGCGCTTTCGGGCACCGTCGGCCTTGGCAATATCGCGGGCGTCGCGGTTGCCGTCGGCATCGGCGGGCCGGGGGCGACATTCTGGATGATCCTGGCCGGCCTGATGGGGATGGCCTCGAAGTTCACCGAGTGCACGCTGGGCGTCAAATACCGCAACGAGTTCCCGGACGGCCATGTCTCCGGCGGCCCGATGTACTACATGACCAAGGGTTTTGCCGAACGCGGCCTGCCGATGGGCAAGTTCCTCGCGGTGCTGTTCTCGGTCTTCTGCATCCTCGGCGCGCTGGGCGGCGGCAACATGTTCCAGGCCAACCAGGCGCATGCGCAGATTTCCAGTGTGGTGGGCAACTACCCGGGCTGGATCACCGGCGTGGTGTTTGCGGCCATCGTCTTTGCCGTTATCGTCGGCGGCCTCAAGTCCATCGCCCGGGTGACCGAGAAGGTCGTGCCCTTCATGGGGGTGATGTATGTGACCGCGGCGCTGGTGATCCTGGCGATGAACGCGGATCAGATCGGCTGGGCCTTCGGCCAGATCTTTGACGGTGCCTTCACCGGGCTCGGCGTGGCCGGCGGCATGGTCGGCGCGCTGATTCAAGGCTTCAAGCGGGCGGCGTTCTCGAACGAGGCGGGCGTCGGCTCGGCTGCCATCGCCCACTCTGCCGTGCGCACCAAGGAGCCGATCACCGAAGGCTTCGTGTCGCTCCTGGAACCCTTCATCGACACGGTGGTGATCTGCACCATGACCGCGCTGGTGATCATCATCACCGGCCAGCTGGTGCAGGATCCGGCCACCGGCCTCTACCTGCTGGACGAGGGCGCGAGCACGATCCAGACCATCGACGGCAACAAGGGCGTGGCGCTGACCTCGGCTGCCTTCTCCTCCGCCTTCGGCTGGTTCCAGTACGTGCTGGCGATCGCGGTGATCCTGTTTGCCTTCTCCACCATGATCAGCTGGTCCTACTATGGCCTCAAGGCCTGGACCTTCCTGTTCGGCGAAGGCGAGACCAAGGAGCTGGTGTTCAAGGTGATCTTCTGCATCTTCGTGGTGATCGGCGCGGCCGCCAACCTCGGCCCGGTGATCGACTTCTCCGACGCGGCGATCTTCGCGATGGCGGTGGTCAACATCATCGCGCTCTATTTCCTGATGCCGATCGTCAAGCGCGAGCTGGACAGCTACATGTCGCGCCTGCGCACCGGCGAGATCAAGAAATACACCTGAGCCTAGGCGCTTGAGGTGAAGACACGAGGCCGCCCCGGTTCGCCGGGGCGGTTTTTTCTTTGGTGGTTTCCATCGCATTGTTTCGCCGTGGCGAAGGCACCCGCGTTTGCACCGGGCGCAAAGCCGTGCATTGACGGCGCGCGCGGGGGCGATCCGAACGGATTTGACTGGCAGTTTATCCTGGCAAAGTCCGTAGACCCTCTCGAGGTCACGTCCAGCCAAGGCCAAATCGCCGCCGCGTGGGGGCGCGCCGGCGATGCGCGGCGGCCTCACGGCCTTGTCCCGCGCTGGGGACATGCGGAACTGGATCAGCCCATGAAGCCGGAGGCACTGCCGCAGGACTTCGGAGGTTGCCCTTGCTTCGCCGGCCGCAGCTTAACCCAGCCGCCGGAAGACCCCCGGGTAGTCCAGCACCAGCCCCGCCGCATCTACTTCTATGTCGGCGGTGAAGCCGCTCTCCAGCCCCTCGTAGCGGTAGCGGTCTTCGCCCAGGCGGGTGTAGCGCTGGCGTGCCATGCGGAGAGCAATCTCCGCGCCGCCGGTCTCGGGCGGCGGCACAAAGGCCGCGAGGATCTCCGCGCTTGCGCCTTCTGCTAGACCAAGCCGACGGATCGGCAAAGTATTGGTCGCGGGCGTGATGCCAATATCGATGTCGAGGCAGCCCTCCAGAGCGGGCAGGGCGGTGCCGCGGGCCACATCCCGCCACTGGCCCCGGCCGTCCGAGGCGAGATGCAGACTGTGCCCGCCGGCAAAGCTCAGCCGCACCTCCCGCGTGTGGAACTGCGCGTCCGTGCCCACCCGGTAATGCGCGCCGAAGGCCACCGGATCAGATCCGGCCGCCACGCCCTCCAGCCTCAGCCCGTCGGCGGTTTCGGTGAGCACACAGTGCTCCAGCCCCTGCCGCTGCCAGTCACACCAGCGCGCCACCCTTTGCATGTTTCGCCTCCCCTTGAGAACATTGTGCGAACACTATTCTCGGCAAGGGCATCGGTAAAGCGGTATTCCACTGGGAAACAGCCGGTTAGGCGGATCGCTCCCGGATGCCGCCGCGGCGCAGGAAGGCCTCGCCCGCCTTGCGCCCGGCATCCCAGGTGGCCTGGACCTTTCCTGGGTCGGTGAAATCGATCTTGTCGGCGGGCACATCGTCCTCGGGCCAGACGTAGAGCCGCCCCTCGACCTGCGGCAGGCGCTTGTAGATGCGGGTGAGCACCACCAGGGTTGGGCCGCGGTCCGGCTCCGGCATCGGCGCCTGATCCGCCATGCCGCCATCGATCACCGCGCGGCCCTGCCAGCGCGGCGGGGTGAAGACCGGCGGGATGGTGGCGGCGTGGCAGACGAGATCCGCGAGCGTGCCCTTCTGCGCGGCCTCCCGCGCGTCAACCAGGCTGGAGGACACGCCCAGCCGCTCCGCCCAGTTGAAATGCGGCGAACCGACCAGGTGAAGCTCCGCCTCATAGGCCAGCGTCGCGAAAGTGCCGCTCAGCCGTGCCCAGCGGTGCGAAGGCGGATGCCCCAGCAAGATCTGCGCCTGCGGCCCGCGGGCGACTTTCTGCATGGCGTCCCCGTCGAGCGCCCGGGCCACCACCTCGCCGTAAACGCGCTGGTGCGGGGTGAGGCCGCCCTCGCCGCGCGTGTGCCAGTCGATGTTGCTGTCCGTCCGGCGGAATGCGGTCTTCATCTCCTCCAGCACCCGCGGTCCGCGCTGGGCGAGAAACCCCGCAAGCGTCAGCGCCCCGCCGGAAACGCCAGCAACGCGGGCCGGGGCCAGCGGCAACCGGTCCCGCACAACATCCAGGAAACCGCCCTGCCAAAAACAGCGGCAGCCGCCGCCGGAAAGTACCAGTTGTTCGAAATGCGCCATGGCGCGGAGTCTAGAGCGCCGGGGCGGCGCGTGCCAGCACCCTTGTGCAGCCGGGCGCGCCGGACGTGGTCTGCGGAGCCCAGGCCGCAAACAGCCGGGCGCCGCGCACGCGCGGCGCCCGGCCCAAGGCCGGTCCGGATGCGCTGGCGCAAGCCAGCGGGTCCGGCGGGCGCGGGAGCCCGCCCCGTGCGCCGGGCGAGGATGGTTGTTCAGGCGGGGGGCTCAGTCGCTGCCGGGCTGCCCGGTTTCTGCCGTCTCTGCCGCGCCGCTTTCGGAGGCGGCGGCGCCTTCGCGGACCAGGGCACCGTTCTCCCAGGTGCCTTCGGTTTTCTGGCCGGTGGCGTATTTCATCGTGCCCGGACCCTGGCGCTTGCCGTTTACGAACTGGCCCTCGTAGACATCGCCATTGGCATAGGTGGCCACGCCGTTGCCGCTGATCTTGCCTTCCTGCCATTCGCCTTCATAGACGAAACCGTCGGGCATCTCGATCCGGCCCTGGCCGTGGCGCTGGCTGTTGGCAAAGCTGCCGGTATAGACCGAGCCGTCGGAATAGGTGACCTTGGCCTCTCCGTGGCGCTGGCCGTCCAGCCAGCCGCCCTCGTAGCGGTAGCCGTCGGTATAGGTCATTACGCCCTGGCCGTGGTTGCGGGCGTTCTTGAACGCGCCGGTGTAGACCACGCCGTTGGGGTAGGTGGCGGTGCCTTCGCCCTCGATCACCCCGGCCACCCAGCTGCCTTCATAGGTAGAGCCGTCGGGATAGGTGATCTTGCCCTCGCCCTCGGCGAGGTCGTCGCGGAAGGCGCCTTCGTAGACCGAGCCGTCGGGGTAGGTGGCCTTGCCCTCACCCTCGATCTGCCCGGCCGCCCATTCGCCGGTGTAGCTGTAGCCGTCGGTCTTGGTGAAGGTGCCGGTGCCGTGGCGCAGGTCGTCCTCGAATGCGCCCTCGTAGACGTCGCCATTGGCGTGGGTCTGCTTGCCTGCGCCCTCGCGGCGGCCCTCGGCCAGGGTGCCTTCGTAGATGTCGCCGTTGGGCTGCACCAGCTTGCCGGTGCCATGCATCTGGTTGGCGCCCCATTCGCCCTCGTAGACCAGCCCGTCCGGCATCACCAGCTTGCCCTGGCCTTCGAGCTGGCCGTCCGCGACGCTGCCCTCGTAGGTGGAGCCGTCGGGGTAGGTGATGCTGGCCTCGCCCTGCTTGCGGCCGTTCACCCAGGCGCCGTCGTAGACATAGCCGTTGGGGTTCTCCATCACGCCCTGGCCGTGATGTTCGCCCTCGGCAAAGCCGCCCTCATAACGCACGCCGTTGGCATAGACCGCGACGCCTTCGCCGTGGATCTCGCCGTCTTTCCACGTGCCCTCGTAGGTGCCGCCGTCGGCAAAGGTGATCCGCCCCATGCCTTCCGGCTTGCCGCGGGCAAACTCGCCTTCGTAGACCGAGCCGTCGGGAAAGCGCGCAACGCCGCGGCCGCGGATCTCGCCCTCGACCCAGTCGCCGGTGTATTCATAGCCGCTGGGCAGCGTGTAGGTGCCGGTGCCATGCTGCAGCCCGCCCTTGAAGGTGCCTTCGTAGACGCCGCCGATCTCGTCCTGGGTGGTGATCACCTTGCCGTCCTGTGCTTGCGCCTGCGCCAGCGCCGGAGCGGCCAGCGCCAGGAGGGAAGTGAATGCCAATGCGGTGCCAAAACGGGTCATCAAAGCCTCTGCCTGCCGGGGGGAATGGTGCGGCTGCCTATACGGGTGCTTCTGGGGAAACTATGCCACGCTGGCCGGCGCCGCAATGTCTTTTGCCCCGGTGGTCTTTTCCTTGCCGGCCAATCTGGTAAATGGCTGTAGGAGCGAATTGCAGAAGGCCCAACGCAAGATGGCAGATCATTTCCGGGTGACCCTCGCCCAGCTCAATCCGACCGTGGGCGATCTGGCGGGCAACGCCGCCAAGGCCCGGGCCGCCTGGGAAGAGGCGCGCGCCGCGGGTGCGGGCCTGGTGGCGTTGCCGGAGATGTTCATCACCGGCTACAACACGCAGGACCTGGTGATGAAGCCGGTGTTCCACCAGTCGGCCATTGCCGAGGTGCAGAAGCTGGCCGCGGACTGCGCCGACGGGCCGGCGCTGGCAATCGGCGGGCCTTGGGTGGAGGGCGGCCGGCTCTACAACGCCTATCTGATCCTGAAAGGCGGCAAGATCGCCGCCCGCAGCCTCAAGCATCATCTGCCGAACGAGACCGTGTTTGACGAGGTGCGCCTGTTTGCCTCCGGCCCCCTGGGCGGGCCTTTCGCGGTGGAGGGCGTGCGCATCGGCTCGCCGATCTGCGAGGACAGCTGGCACGAGGATGTGGCCGAAACCCTGGCCGAAACCGGCGCCGAGTTCCTGCTGGTGCCCAATGGCTCGCCCTACTTCCGCAACAAGATGGAGGTGCGCTTCAACCACATGGTGGCGCGCTCGGTTGAGACGCACCTGCCGCTGATCTACCTCAACATGGCGGGCGGGCAGGATGATCAGGTGTTCGACGGCGGCTCCTTTGTGCTGAACCCCGGCGGCGCGCTGGCGGTGCAGATGCCGGTGTTCGACGAATGCATCAGCCATGTGGATCTCAACCGCACCGATGAGGGCTGGCGCGTGGCCGAGGGCGATAAGGCGCATATGCCGGACGAGTGGGAGCAGGACTACCGTGTGATGGTGGAGTCCTTGCGCGATTATATAGGCAAGACAGGCTTCAAGAAGGCTCTGCTGGGTCTGTCGGGCGGTGTCGACTCGGCGATCGTTGCGGCAATTGCCGTCGATGCGCTGGGGGCGGAAAACGTCCGCTGCGTGATGCTGCCTTCGGAATACACCAGCCAGGAGTCGCTTGACGATGCCGAGGCCGTCGCCAAGGCACTCGGCGTGCATTACGACTACGTGCCGATCAGCGAAGGCCGCGCCGCAATCACCAATACGCTCGCGCCGCTGTTTCAGGGCCGCGATGCGGATATCACCGAGGAAAACATCCAGTCCCGCCTGCGCGGGCTGCTGCTGATGGCGATGTCGAACAAGTTCGGCGAGATGCTGCTCACCACCGGCAACAAGTCCGAGGTCGCGGTCGGCTATGCCACCATCTATGGCGACATGAACGGTGGCTACAATCCGCTCAAGGATCTCTACAAGACCCGGGTGTTCGAGACCTGCCGCTGGCGCAACGCCAACCACCGCCCCTGGATGAAGGGCCCGGCGGGCGAGGTGATCCGCCCCAACGTGATCGACAAGCCGCCAAGCGCGGAGCTGCGCGAGGATCAGAAGGACAGCGACAGCCTGCCGGACTACCCCGAGCTGGACGCGATCCTGACGATCCTAGTGGATGGCGAGGGTTCGATTGCCGATTGCGTCGCCGCGGGGTTTGACCGGGAAGCCGCCAAGCGGGTCGAGCATCTGCTCTACATCAGCGAATACAAGCGCTTCCAGTCGGCGCCGGGGGCCCGGCTGACACCGCGGGCGTTCTGGCTCGACCGCCGCTACCCGATCGTCAACCGCTGGCGCGACCCGACCTGAGGCGCACGCCGGCGCCGCTGTTGCGGCGGCAAATCCACACTCTCCGTTTGTGCCGCAGCATGTGCCGCATGTGCGCTGGACCGCCTGCCGCCGCGCGGGCATAGAGGCTGTCATGCCGGGACCGAAACTGCCGCATTTCCAATCCGATCTGGCCTTGCCCAAGGCCGTCGATGCCGTGGTAATCGGCGGCGGAATCATCGGCGCGGCCACCGCGCTGGAGCTCGCGGAACGTGGCCATTCCGTGCTTCTGTGCGAGAAGGGCCAGATCGCGGGCGAGCAGAGCTCGCGCAATTGGGGCTGGGTGCGGATCGCCTGCCGCGACCCGCGGGAGATCCCGCTGATGGCCGCGGCGCTGGACCTGTGGGAGGGCTTGGACGCGCGCACCGGGCATGCCACCGGGTTCACCCGGTCGGGCATCCTCTACGCGGCGGAAACATCCCGGCGGGAGGCCGAGCTTGCGCGCTGGCTCGGGAACCTCGACGGCCTGGGCCTCGGCGCGCAGATGTTGCGGGGCGAGGCGCTGGAGGCGCTTCTGCCGGGCCACCGGACCCGCACAACCGCGGCGCTTCATACACCGATGGACGGGCGCGCCGAGCCGCAGCTGGCCACACATGCCATCGCCAATGCGGCCCGCGCCGCAGGCGCCAAGGTGATGACCGAATGCGCGGTGCGCAGCGTGGAGACGTCGGCGGGCCGGATCAGCGGCGTGATGACCGAGCGCGGACGGGTGGCCTGCTCGGCCGTGGTGGTGGCAGGCGGCGCCTGGTCGCGGCTGTTCCTCGGCAATGCAGGCATCGCGCTGCCGCAGCTGAAGCTGCTGAACTCGGTCTTGCGCACCTCGCCGGTGCAGGGCGGGCCGGAGGTGGCGCTGCGCACCGGGGCGCTTGGCCTGCGCAGGCGGGCCGATGGCGGCTACACCGTCTCCCACGCGCTGGAGAACATGGTCGATATCGTGCCCGACAGCTTCCGCCTCGGCTGGCAGTTCCTGCCGAGCCTGCGGCACGAGTGGCGGGCGCTGCAGTTCCGCCTGACGGGCCGCTGGCGCGAGGAGGCGGCACAGGCGCGGCGCTGGCAGCCGCATCAGACCACGCCCTTCGAAGAGTGCCCGGTGCTGGACCCGGCGCCCTCGCAGAAGGCGCTGCGGAGCGGCTGGGCGGCCGCGCAGAAGGCATTTCCGGTCTTGGAGCGCGCCGATGTAGTGCAAAGCTGGGGCGGGATGATCGACGTCACCCCGGACGGCCTCCCGGTGATTTCCCCGGCCGATGACGTGCCGGGGCTGTTCATCGCCACCGGCTTCAGCGGCCATGGCTTTGGCATCGGCCCGGCGGCTGGGCGGCTGGCGGCGGATCTGGTGACGGGGGATGCGCCCATTGTGGCGCCGCAGGACTTCCGCCTGTCGCGTTTCAGCGATGGCAGCCGTCCGCGGCCGCAGAGCGGGTACTGAGCGGATGCTGCGGGGCTACTCGCTGCCGCCCTCCGCCGCGTCGCGCACGCAGTTCCGGCCCGCGTCCTTGGCGGCGTAAAGCGCCCGGTCCGCCGCGGTCAGCAGGTCCTGCGGCAGGTTTGCGTCCTCGGGATAGCCCGCGACGCCCACCGACACCGTGACCCGCGGCAGCGTCTCCGCGCCATAGCGCAGCTTCAGCCCGCTCACCGCCGCGCGCAGCTCTTCGGCGGCGTGCAGGGCCTGCTCGTTGTCGGTGTCGGGCAGAAAGACGGCGAACTCCTCGCCGCCGAAACGGCAGCAGATCTCGCCGTGCCGGAACAGTTCGCCAAGAAGGTCGCCGATGCCGCGCAGCACCACATCGCCCGCGTCATGGCCGTGGCTGTCGTTGAAGTCCTTGAACCGGTCCGCATCGAAGCTGAGCAGCGCCGCCTGGCCCATGCGCCGCCCGGTCAGCGTCAGCTCGCTGCGGATCGCGTTCAGGAAATGGCGGCGGTTGAAAAGCCCGGTCAGCGGGTCGCGGGTGGACTGATGGTGCAGTTCATCGCGCAGCTTCACGTTGGCCACCGCCAGCGAGATATGCTCGCTGCACTGCATTGCCAGCCGGTGCGCCGCGGCGCTGCGTTCGGGGTTGGTGTCGGGCGCGAACTTCACATGCATCAGCCCCACGGTGTTGCCATGCGCGACGATCGGCACGCAGACATATTCGCTCTCCGGTGCGCTGCTGCCCGTTTGGCCGACATGGGCGCAGGCAAAGGAGATCGCATCCATCCGGTAACGGTACTGCCGCCCGCGCCTGAGCGACCAGCAAGAATCCGGTAAGATGTGGTCCCGCAATGCGCGCGACGACCAGCTGCAGACCCCGTCCAGCACATCGCGGGAGTTCGAGTAGATATAGAGCTCGCCCTGCGAGCCCGGCAGGATCTGCTGCATGAAGGCGGCGACGATCTGGTAGAGTTCCTCCAGCGACTTGCAGCATTGCAGCCATTCGTCGAGCTCCGACAGCAGCCGCGCCTCCTTGCGCCAGGCCTGTTCCGCCGCGAGGCTCTTGAGCGCGGTGAGTTCGGCTTCCTCGGCCTTCTGCTTGGCCTCGGTCAGCTCGCGGGCGTCGCGCTGCGCCTGGCTCACGTCGCGGTAGCTGGTGACATGGCCACCGCCCGCCAGCCGCCGTGACTCGATTGCCAGGATGCGGCCCGACGGCATGTAGCGATGCGCGGTGAAGGCGGTCTTGTTCGAGGCGTAATCTGCTTGTCCTTGGGCGGCGCTGGCCCCGGTAACATCGCCGCGCGCCACCGCCGCACTGAAGAAATCGGCGCGCGGCAGCCCGGTGTAGATGTCCCCCGGCTGCAGTTCCAGCACGGTGAGCAGGCGGGCATTGAACATCTCGCAGCAGCCCTTTGCATTCCAGACGATAATGCCCTGCTCCAGCTTGTCCAGGATGTCGCGCAGCCGTGCCTCTTCGGGCGGCGGCAGTCGCTTGCCCTTCGCGGCAGGGTCCTCCGCAGACGCGTCCTTTGCGCGGGCGGCCGCACCTCCGGGGACTGACCCCGGGGCTGAAGAGGGTTCTGCCGCCGCATCGGGGCCTGCCGGCCCGCTGCCTTCCGGCAGGGGCCAGCTGCCGGAGGCAGAAAAATCATTCATGACGGTGCCCACACTTACTTGCATCAAGGTTTCACGCTGGCATAACGGAGGTAAGCCCTTCCTGAACACAGGCAGGTGCGGTCACTGCAAAATGCCGCGCATTTTGCTCAAAACGCGAAGGCCTAGCCCATCATTTGGTAGCCGACAGGCACAAAGCGGAAACCCTCGCCGCGCGCCTCGACAAAACCTGCGGCGGGGAAGGGCATGTGGTAGCCGATCATCGGCATCCGCTCGGCGGCGAGCATTCCAAGCACCCGGCGGCGGGACACGGTGGCGGCGGCTTTGTCCATGTCGAATTGCACCTCCCACTCCGGGTGTGCGAAGCTCCAAACGTAGTGGTTGGCCAGATCCGCGGTGAGGAGCAGCTGCTGGCCGCCGCTGTCCAGAAGATAGCCCATGTGGCCCGGCGTGTGGCCGAAGGAGGCCATCGCGGTGATGCCCGGCGCCACGCTGCCGCCATCATCGAGGAAGCTGGTCTTCTCGGCCAGCGGTTTCATGTTCTTGGCAAATAGGTCCCCCACCCGGTGGCCCGGCTCCACCCCGGCCCAGTAGTCATATTCGGCCTGGCCGGTCACATAGGCAGCATTGGCAAAGACGGGGGCGCCGTCCTGCATCAGCCCGCCGATATGATCGGGATGCATGTGGGTGATGACCACGGTCGTGATGTCCCCGGGCGCAACCCCGGCTGCCGAGAGCGCCGCCTGCAACCCGCCCTGGCCCAGCCCGGTGTCGAACAGGATCCTGGCATCGCCGGTCTCCACCAGCGTCGGTGTGAAGAAGAACTGCGCGGTGTCGGGGGATATGAAGTTCTCCCGGGAGACTTCGGCAAAGGCCTCGTCCGTGGCACCGCCGCCGAAAATTTCCTTGGCGCCCTCGCGCGGCAGGCTGCCGTCCAAAAGCGTGGTGACTGTGAGATCGCCGAGCCGGAAGCGGCGCAGCGGCGCGGCGGGGCCGGTCGCGGCAGCGGCCTCTTGTGCCCGGGCTGCGGGAACGGTCAGGGGCAGGGCCGCGGCGGGCAGGGCGGCCGCGGCGGCCAGGGCGGCGCGGCGGGAGAGGGGGGCACTCATGAGCAAAACCTCGCTATCGGATGACCCCGGGAAGACTAGGCCGGGCCAGCGCGGCGGCTGTTAACATTCCCGTGAGGCTGCTACCCTGGTCCCACCCCACCGTATCGGGAGGCAGGACATGAGCAGCAACAAGACGGTGCCCACGGGCGCCAGCGTCGAAGACTTTCTCGCCACTGTCGAGCCGCCCCGCAAGGCGGCGGAGGCGCAGGAGCTCGACGCGCTGTTCCGCCGGGCGACGGGCATTGCTCCGCAGATGTGGGGGAGCGCCATCGTCGGCTACGGGCGCTACCACTACCGCTACAAGACCGGACGCGAGGGCGATTTCCTGGCCACCGGCTTTGCCCCGCGCAAGGCAAATTTCTCGATCTACATCATGCCGGGCTATCAGGACTATGGCGCCATTCTTGCGCGGCTCGGCAGGCACAAGCTGGGCAGAAGCTGCCTCTATGTGAACAAGCTCGCCGATATCGACACTGACGTGCTGGCAGAGCTGATCGCGTCGGGTCTCAGGGATCTTGATGCGATCTGGCCGGTGCACCCGGCCTGACTTGCCCCTTCACCTTTGCGGAAAATACTCCCGCCGGAGGCTCGCGCCAAAGGCGCGTTCGCGGGGGCGAAACTGGACAAAGCCCCGCCCATGTGACAAGCCGTCGGCAACAGGAGACATGTGATGACCACCACCCGTTTTGCCCCTTCGCCGACCGGCTATATCCACGTCGGCAACCTGCGCACCGCGCTGATGAACTACCTGATCGCCCGCAAGGCGGGCGGCACCTTCATCCTGCGCATCGACGACACCGACCCGGAGCGGTCCAAGGAAGAGTATGTCGATGCCATCAAGCAGGACCTGGAATGGCTGGGCCTGACATGGGACAAGGTGGAGCGCCAGTCCGAGCGGCTGGACCGCTACCACGCCGCGGCGGACAAGCTGCGGGAGATCGGCCGCTTCTACGAGGCGTTTGAGACCCCGACCGAGCTGGACCTCAAGCGCAAGAAGCAGCTCAACATGGGCAAGCCGCCGGTCTATGACCGCGCCGCACTTGCGCTCTCCGACGACGAAAAGGCCAAGCTGCGCGCCGAGCGCGGCGATGGCGTCTGGCGCTTCAAGCTGGACCATCAGCGCATCGAATGGGCCGATGGCATTCTGGGCGATATCTCCATCGATGCGGCCTCGGTCTCCGACCCGGTGCTGATCCGCGGCGACGGGCAGTTCCTCTACACGCTGGCCTCGGTGGTGGATGACACCGAAATGGGCGTGACCGATGTGGTGCGCGGTTCCGACCACGTGACCAACACCGCCACCCAGATCCAGATCATCGAGGCGCTGGGCGGCACCGTGCCCTCCTTTGCGCACCATTCGCTGCTGACCGGCCCGCAGGGCGAGGCGCTGTCGAAGCGGCTCGGCACTCTGGCGCTGCGCGATCTGCGCGAACAGGGTGTGCAGCCGATGGCGCTCCTGTCCTTGATGGCGCGGCTTGGGTCTTCCGACCCGGTGGAGCTGCGCTCTGACATGTCCGAGCTGATCGAGGGCTTCGACATCAACCGCTTTGGCGCCGCGCCGACCAAGTTTGACGTTCAGGACCTGTTCCCGCTGACCGCCCGCCACCTGCAGGCGCTGCCGCTTTCTGCGGTGCAGTCCCATGTGGACGCGCTGGGGGTGCCGGCGGAAAAACAGGCGGCGTTCTGGGACATGGCCAAGGAGAACATCACCACACTGAAGGACCTCGCGGGCTGGTGGAAGCTGTGCCGAGATGGCGCCGAGCCGCTGGTGGCGAATGAAGATAAGGACTTCATCGCCGAGGCGATGGGGCTGCTGCCCGAGGGTCCTTACGACAGCGAAAGCTGGGGCAAATGGACCGCCGCGGTGAAGGAAGCGACGGGCCGCAAGGGCAAGGGCCTGTTCATGCCGCTCAGGAAGGCCGTCACCGGCATGGAGCGCGGCCCCGACATGTCCGCGCTGCTGGCACTGATGGAAAAGGTCCGGGCCCGCGGCTGAAGCCGGCTGCAAGTAGCGGCTCTGTTATAGCAGGATTGAGCAAAGGGCGGTGCCGCTGGCGCCGCCCTTTGCAGTTTGCCGCGCGGCCGGATGATCGACCCGCGCAGACTGGCAATCACTGCTGTGTGCCCGGTATTGCCCTCCCCGGTACCGGACAAGGCCGCCAGGCCGCCGCACATCGCCGGCGCGCCGCCTCGCGGCGGCGGCTTGGCCGAGGCTGTGGCTCCGTCGAGGGCGAGCACGGGTTTGGCCGGGAAGTGCTGCCAGCCATGACCGGTTACATCGCCCCCGCGCGCGTCAGCGGGGCGTGGCTTTTCTCTGCTTCTTGAAGCCCGCTCCGTTTGCGGCGCGGAAACGGGACGGAGCCCGGCTAGGCAGCATGTGAAACGCGTGGGGGTTCCCTCGTGCCTTTCCATCCGTCAGGGCCGCAAGTCCATGAAACTCTGCCAGCCAGTTGCACAACGAACTGAAAAAGGCGGTGCCCCCAGCGCCGTCCTTTCATGCCGCAGGACAGGCTGGCGGCGCAACCCCTTCGGGCCGGGCGGCTCCCGCCTGTTGAGAAGGCATCGCAGATGCCCCCGCGCCCGTTGGGCCGGGCGCCGCGCGGGGCGCGGCGCAGGCGCATGGGGCTAGTTTTTCGGAGCGGTCAGGCGGCGGCGCATCTTGCCCGCGGCGGCGGCCATGCGGCTGTTGGGATGGCTTTCCAGTGCGCGCAGGGCCTTGTCCATCCAGGCCATGACCTCGGGATCCTCCGCGCCGCAGCGGGCAATTGGCGGGAAGGCGCTGTCGAGAAGCCGCGCAGCGGTGACCGGCGGCACGTGGATCCTTGGAAACTCGGGGCCGCCACCTCCGTCCCGGTCCTGCCCGGCCTGACGCTGTGTTTCGCCCCCGGTGCCGGATTGCGTGGCCGCAGCGGCCGGCTCTGTGCCGTCCGCCTCGTCCTCTCCGGCGCCGTCATCGGGGAAGTTCTCCCACAGAAGCCGCTCGATGCGGCCCATCACCTCGATTGCGGTGCCGGGATCGTTGATGCCGGGCGACAGCGCCTTGAGCGCGGTTTCGGACAGGAGCGTGAGCCCGAAGGAAGGGTCCTGGTCGAAGCTGCGCACATCGCCGATGTCGATCAGCTTGGAGGCTGCAGTGCAGAAATCTTCGCCGCCGCCCGCGGCCCAAGCCACGGCGCGGTTGCGCAGCACGTATTCGCCTGCGCCGCGGTGCAGCACCACCTCGGCGCCCGCCTCGCGGGCCAGTTCATTCAGCGCGGCCACATCGGCAAAGCGCACAAAGCCGCTCTGGCGGGCAAGAATGGGGCGGGCACCGGAGGGGTGGCCGCCCTCGGCGCGGCGGCCGCCGAGGCACGGCTTGCGGGCGCGCTCGCTGAGGGCGGCGCGGGTGCGTTCCTCGATCAGGCGCAGGGTGTGGTCCATGCTGCCGAGGCTCGAGAGGTGGTCGATCCAGCGCAGAATTGCGGCGACAATCAGCACCACCACTAATACGGTAATGCCGAAGACAACGATGGTGGCCTCAGGCGTGTAGACGCCTGCGCGGAACAGGATGATGGCGCTGAGCGCATAGACGAAGCCGCCGGTGAACGTTGCCAGCACGCTGTGCGTCACCGTGTCTTCGAGCAGCAGCCGGTAGACCCGCGGCGTCGCCATCGAGGAGGCGGTGCGGTAGGCGCTGACCATGACGTTGAGCGAAAACGTGGTGACGGCCAGCATGCTGGAGGCGAGAATGGTCAGCACCGGGAGCACGGCGTCGCGGCCGATGCGCTCGGCCAAGCCGCCGGGGCTCACTGGCGCCAAAAGCGGCGCCAGTGCCAGCGCGACCAGCGAGAACAGCGAGATCAGCACCACCCGGAACCACAGCTGGCGGGTGATCCGCCGCAGTATCAGGAGCGGGCGGGAGATCATTCCTCCGCAGCCAGGCGCGGTGCGCCGGTGGCGGCGATCAGGTCGTCGAAATAGGCGCGTTCTTCGTTGCCGAGCCGCTGGTGGCGCGGGTAGCGCGGCGCGGCGCGGTCGTCGAGGATCGGGGCCTCCCAGCCGCTGGTGGTGGCAAGGAAATTCTGCACGCCCTGCTCGCCGAAGACCTGCAAATAACCCTGCAGCACCACGTCCAGGTAGCTGAGCAGGATCGGATGGTGCTGCGAGCCCTGGCGCTGCGCCGCCTGCGGCACCGCGTAGACCGAGATCTCGGGCGTGCCCTCCAGGCTGTGGCTCACGGCATCGCTGGCGGGCAGGCGGTCATAGGCGAATTCGCGTTCGTCCAGCGCCGCCCAGTCGGCCCCCGGCACCGCGGCGATCAGCCCGTCGATGGCGCTGTCCGCGCATGGCACAGCTGTGAGGAAGGCGACGTCGCGCAGGTCTGTGTGCGCCCAGGCCCGGCGCCAGCCGCTCAGCCGCGCGGGGCGGGCATCGCCATAGGTGTGGGTGGCGGTGTTGACCAGGCTGCCGTAGCCGAAGAAATAGGGTGCTGTCATGGCGGGGGCTCCTGTCCTGCTATTGATGTATGTCAATCCGCTCTTTCTCCCATCGTGCAATATGCCGGGCAAGGAAGCTGCGGGAGCCATGCCCATGCGCATTACCAAAAGGACCAATATCGCTGTGCGGGTGCTGATGTACTGTGCCGCGAACGGTGACCGCCTGGTGACCAAATCCGAAATCGCCGACTGTTGCAACATCTCGGAAAACCATCTGGCGCAGGTGATCAACCAGCTCAGCCAGCTCGGCTACCTGACGACGCAGCGCGGCCGCAATGGCGGCATGTGCCTGGGGCGTGCGGCGGCGGAGATCCGGATCGGCGACGTGTTCCGCGACGTGGAGGGCGGGCTGCCGATGGTCGAGTGCTTTGCCGATGCCGACAACACCTGCCCGCTGACCGAGGCCTGCCGCCTGAAGGAGGCGCTCGCCAATGCGGCGCAGGCGTTTTATGCCTCGCTCGACGATATCACGCTGACGGCGCTGATCTGCGGCAACGACGCCTTGATGCAGCTGTTGCAGCCGGTGAACTGCTCCCCGGCGGCCTGAGGCGGCTTGACCCGTCAAGCCATCTGGCGCCGCACGCCGCTTCGGGCCGGCCGGCATGAGGTTTATTCCCGCGCCCGCAGGATGCGCGCCGGGCGGGCCGCAAGCGGTTTCAGCGCAAAGGCGAGCCCCGCCAGGAGCGTTATCAGCACACCGCCCGACACCACCGCCAGCGCATTGGGCCAGATCACCGTATAAGCGGTCTCGAACACATAGGCGTTGACGGCCCAGGCGCCAGTGATGCCTGCGGCAAGCGCCACCAGCCCGGCGGCCCCGCCCAGAAGCGCCGAGCGCAGGGCGAAGCTCAGCAGGATCTGGCGGCGCGGCGCGCCCAGCGTCTTCAGGAGCGCAGCCTCGTAGCGGCGGGCAGGCTCGCCTGCGGCAGCGGTGCCGAGAAGCACCAGGAAACCGGTAAGCAGCGTGGCGCCCGCGCCATAGGCGGTGGCGGCGGCGAGCTGCTTCAGGATTTCCGACACCCGGTCGATGGCGTCGCGCATCCGGATCGCGGTGATGTTGGGCATCGCGCGGGCCAGGTCGCGCAGAATCTGCGCTTCGGCCGCGTCCTCGGCATAGACGGTGGCGATGAAGCTGTGCGGCGCGCCTTTCAGCGCGGCCTCGTTGAGAACGATCACGAAGCCCATGCCGGCAGTGGAGAAATCCACCTCGCGGAAACTGGTGATGGTGCCGGTTATCGGTCGGCCCAGGATGTTGAGGGTGATGGTGTCTCCGAGATTCAGCCCCAGCTCCTCGGCCTCCTCGGCGGCAAAGCTGATTTGCGGGTCGCCAGTGTAATCCTCGGACCACCATTTGCCCGCGGTGACCGTGGTGCTCTCGGGCTGGGCGGCGGCATAGGTGATGCCGCGGTCGCCGCGAATCACCCAGTGGTCGGGCGCGACCTGACCGGCCGGGGTGCCGTTGATATGGGTGACAATACCGCGCAGCATAGGCGCGTGTTCGACCTGGCTCACGGCGGGGTCGCCCTCGACCCGCTCCAGGAAGGCGGGCATCTGGCTGCGTTGGATGTCGACAAAGAAATAAGACGGCGCCACATCCGGCAGGTTGCCCGCGATGGCGCGGCGCATGTTTCCGTCGATTTGGCCGATAGCGGCGAGAACGGTGAGGCCCAGTCCAAGTGCCAGCACCGCGGGCACGGCGCCATCGCGGGCACTGCCGATGGCCGACAGCGCCCAGCGGAGCGCCGGGAGGCCGCGGGCGCGCGCTGCGCCGCGGCGGGCGAGGAAGCCGATTGCCAGCGCCGCCAGCAGCAGCACCAGGAGCGCCCCCATCAGCCCGCCCGCGGTCCAGAGCGTGAGCCGCGCAGAGCCGCTGAACCAGGCCGCCAGCCCCACCAGCGCGGAGAGCGCGGCGGCGGTGGCCAGCAGGTAGCGCGGCGCGGGCAGGCGGGTGCGGCTGGAAAAGGCATCGCGGAACAGCGATGCAGCGCGGATGCGCTCGGCCCGCGCGAGTGGCCAGAGGGCAAAGACAAAGGCCGTAAGCAGCCCGTAAAGCGCGGCCTCTGCCAGCGCGCCGGGGTAGAGCGAGAACACCGCCGGGAACGGCAGAGCGGCGGCGATCAGCGGCCCGAGCAGAACCGGCACCAGACCGCCGAGGATCAGCCCCAGCACCACGCCCAGAAGTGTGAGCGCGCCGATCTGCAGGAAATAGGTGAGGAAGATGGTCTGCCGCTCCGCCCCGAGGGTGCGCAGCGTGGCGATGGTCTCGGTCTTGGTGGCGAGATAGGCGCGCACCGCCGCCGAAACGCCAACTCCGCCCACCGCCAGGCCGGAGAGGCCGACAAGGATCAGGAAGGAGCCGAGCCGCTCCACAAAGGAGGTGATCCCGGGCGCGCCGTTGCGCGCATCGCGCCAGCGCAGGCCGCTGCCTGCGAGTGCAGCTTCGGCCTCGGCGCGCAGTGCGTCCAGTCCGGTGCCCGCGGGCAGGGCCATGCGGTAGCGCGCGGTGAACAGCGTGCCGGGGGCTAGCAGGCCGGAGTCCGCCAGCGCCTGCCTCGCCACCAGCGTGCGCGGCCCAAGCTGGAAGCCGGAGGCCGCCGCATCGGGTTCCTGCGCCATTGTCGCCATCAGCCGGAAATCCTGGGTGCCCAGTCGGAAGGTGCTGCCGGGCGTGAGGCCCAGGCGATCGGCCAGGACCCTGTCCATCACCCCGCCGGGCAAGTCCCCATTGCCCGCCAGCGCAGCCTCCAGCGGCATTTCGGGCGACAAGCGCACCGTGCCTTTCAGCGGATAGAGGCCGTCCACCGCCTTCACTTGCGTCAGCGCGCGCTCTTCGCCCGCCGTGGCCATGGAGCGGAATTCGGCCACCTCGGACACCTGCGCCGCCGCGCGCTCCATCCAGGCGCGTTCGTCTTCTTCGGCAAAGCGGTAGGTGTAGCTGATCTCGGCATCGCCGCCGAGGATTGCGGCGCCCTCGCGGGTGAGGCCGGTCTCAATGGAGGCGCGGATCGAGCCGATGGCGGCGATCACCGCGACCCCCAACGCCAGGCAGGCGAGGAAGATGCGGAAACCCTTGAGCCCGCCGCGCAGCTCACGCGCGGCAAAGCGCCAAGCGAGCGCAAAGCTGCCAGCGCTCATTCCGCCGCCTCGCGGCCGCTGGCTGTATCGTCGATGCGGCCGTCGCGCAGCCGCACCACCCGGTCGCAGCGGGCGGCCAGCTCGGGCGCGTGGGTTACCATCACCAGCGTCGCGCCGTAGCGGTCGCGCAGGCCGAACAGCAGGTCCATCACCGCCGCTCCGTTGGCTTCGTCCAGGTTGCCGGTCGGCTCATCCGCCAGCAGAAGCGCCGGGCGCGGCGCCAGGGCGCGGGCAAGCGCCACGCGCTGTTGCTCACCGCCTGACATTTGCGCCGGAAAATGCCCGGCCCGGTGGCCGAGGCCGACCGCCTCCAGCTCGGCCCTGGCGCGGCCGAAGGCATCCGCGACGCCGGCAAGCTCCAGCGGTGTGGCAACATTTTCCAGCGCGGTCATGGTCGGGATCAGGTGGAAGCTCTGGAAAACCACGCCCATGTTGTCGCGCCGGAACCGGGCCAGCGCGTCCTCGTTCAACGCAGTCAGGTCCTGTCCCAGCGCCGTGATCGTGCCGCCGGTGGCCTGCTCCAGCCCGCCCATCAGCATCAGGAGCGACGACTTGCCGGAGCCGGAAGGCCCCACCAGCCCCAGCGTTTCCCCCCGGCGCACGTCCAGCGAGACACCATGCAGGATCTCGACCGGCCCGGTATTGCTATTCAAGGTCAAAGACGCATCTTGGAGGTGAAGAACGGGGCTGTTGTTGACTGTCATCCGGCCTGCCTGTTGGTTACCTCAATCGGATATGGAGTGTTTGCCGCGATGCGCAAGATATTGGCCCTGTTGAGTTTGATGCTTTTTGCCGGCGCTGCCGCGGCGGAGCCGCTGCGGATCACCGTGCTGGGGGACAGCCTGGTGCAGGGTTACGGGCTGCCGCAGGAAGACGGGCTGGTGCCGCAGCTGCAGCGCTGGCTGCGCGGGCAGGGGGCCGATGTGGTGCTGCAGAACGCGGGTGTCTCGGGCGATACCACCGCGGGCGGGGCGGAGCGGGCCGCCTGGACGCTGGCGAGCGAACCCGACGGGGTGGTCGTGCTTCTGGGCGGCAATGATCTCTTGCGCGGGCTGCCGCCGCAGGAGGCGCGCGCCAACCTCGGCCGCATTCTGGAGGCCGCCAAGGGTGCGGACAGCGAAGTGCTGCTGGTGGGCATGAAGGCGCCGGGGAATTATGGGCCGGAGTACCAGGCGGCCTTTGATGCGCTCTACCCGGAGCTGGCGGAGACGCATGGCGCGTTGCTGCACCCCGACGCCTTTGCCGGCATGGCAGCGCAGGCCGGGGGCGATCCGGCGGCCGCCCGTGTCTTCATGCAGGAAGACGGCATTCACCCCAACGCCAAAGGCGTGGCGCTGAACGTGGCAGCCATGGGGCCCGCAGTGCTGGAGTTGGTGGCGCGGATCGAAACGGCGGAGGCAAACGCAGCGGCGCCTGAGGCCGGCAACTGAACCGGGAGTGCGCGGAAGGCGGCCCCCGGACTCGAAAACGGCCCCGGAACAGGCGGGGCCGTCAGCAAATTGTCAAATGGGAGACTCGGACCCTCTCAGGCCGGCCTCTCAGGATGCCAGGGCAATATCGACCGCGGACTCACGGCCGTCACGGCCGGAACGCAGTTCGTAAGTCACCTTCTGGTTGTCGGCAAGCCCGGTCAGCCCCGACCGTTCGACAGCGGAAATGTGCACGAACACATCCTTGCCGCCTTCGTCAGGGGCGATAAAGCCGTAGCCTTTGGTGGTGTTGAACCATTTGACGGTGCCGGTGGCCATCGTCTGTACTCCTAAATCTTGTCATCGTGACTGCCCGCGCATGCGGCAGAGTGGCTCTGTTCTGCAGAGCGGCATAACCGTCCGGTAAAGGTGCAGTAATGGCCGTTGCGTCACGTCGCGATGACACATTTGGTCATGATTGCCGGTGTGGCAAGGGAAAATAGCAAAAATTCCCCGGGGCAGCCGGCAGATTTTCGCGCGGCACGGCGGCCGGGCGCTCGGAGCACCGTTGCAACCGTGCCGAGCGGCACGCGCTGGCAGAGACCGGCGACATGCTCCCTCAGTATCCGGTTGCAGCCGTTGGAAACCGAAGGGCCGATGGTTCGCGGCTGGTTGGTACCGATGATGCGGAAACCGGTGCCGGCGCCGTTCTGGCAGAGGTAGAGCGCCCGCGCGCCCAGCGGATTGACCGGCCCGCCGGGCTGGATTCGGGTCGTTGTCCGCAAATTCCGCATAGATTCGCGGATCGCGCTCGTTCATCGCGGGTGCGTGGCGCCAGGAGGGCCATTCCCGCTTGCGCTCGGTCACCGCCTGGCCGGTAGGTTCCAGCCCGGCCTTGCCGACACCCGCGCTTCAGCAGATGGCGCGGCGCCAGTTTGTCGCGCAGCAGAGGCAGCAGGAGCGCGGCAGCACCGGGATCTGGCCGGGCAGGATGCCTTTCTTGTTTCGGACTTCCTGCGGCCGCTTCCCGCCGCCGGTCAGGGGCGGCGCAGCGCGGGCCTGAGGACGGTGCAAGGAAACCCGGTTGCAGCGCGGAGTAAATACCGTCGGCGTGTGCACCGGCGCCTTCGCAGCAGCGGCGGGTGCTGGTGCCGCAAGGAGGCGGGCTCTCCGTGACGGCAGCGGCGGCGGGAGGGGCGTTTGGCGAAGGCGCGCCGTGTGGTTGCACTGGCGCAAGCGTCAGGTCCCGAGCGGACGGTGCTAGGAGTGCCGTCGTCTTGGCAAGTGCGCGATGCGCTGGTCGCCGCATCGCGGGGTCACCGCAAGCCGGAGCCGGCCAGTTTGCTGTCTGCGGGGCCGTTGCTGTCCGCGCCGGTGCCGGATTTAGCGTTGTGCAGCCTTTCACTTACGGCCCAGAGCACCAGCAGCACCAGTCCGGAAAGCGTTGCGCCGGCAGCGGGGTAAAGCAGCAGCACCAGCCACAGAGGCCAGCCCGCAGCATAGGCAAGTGCTGCGAGCACCAGGCCGCTGCAGGCGCCTGCAAATACACTGAACCACGCCATATTCTTGCCCCTCCCGCAGGTCCTGCAACTCATTAGACTGGCACAGCCGCGTGAAGCAATCACGCGAAAGGCGAGCCGGCGCTGAAAAAGGCGCGAAATGACCCAGCGCGATGCCTTTGGAAGCAGACTCCGGCCCGATATCAGGCCGCCGCCGGTGCCGCGCGCCTGCCGGGCGCAAGACCGCCTGGGCCGCCGTCGGCGCCGGCGCCGCGCAGCGCCAGCAGAAGAATCATCAGCACCGCCGTGGACGTGCCTGCCGCCGAGTAGAGCAGCGCGCTGGCCCAAAGCGGCCAGCCCAGACCCGCATGGGCAATCCCCGCGGCCAAAAGCCCCGTGAGCATACCGGTGAAAACTCCAACCCAAGCCATGACGCCTCCTCGCCCGCTGCCTCGCTGGCAGGCCGAAGGAGACCTGCCGCTGCGGAATATCTCAAGGATATACTGCAGCGGATTTTGTTCAGATCCGGTTAACGCAGGGTGGGCTTAAGGAGGGGAGGTTGGCCGCCGGGCTGATGGAGGTGCAGTCTACCGCAGGGCTGGCACCGGTGCCTTGGGGCGTGACCTTAGCGTCTCTTGGCCCTCACGTAGCTTTCTTGTGCCGTTCCTCTCCTCTTTTACTTGCTCTAACTCTTCTCTCTGTAAAGTTGCGGCCGCCACCAGCATCAACAATGCAGTGCCAGAAAAGAGTGCATTGGCTGCGCCAAACGTGCCACCGAACGTCCCGCCGGTTTGGTCTGATTGAACCGTATGGATGAAGTTTGGAATGTATGCGCACGGTAAAAACCACAGCGCATGTTCAAGCCAATTTCTGAGAGCGCGAGAACTCATCCTTTCAAGGCCCCGAAACATGCGCAAATAATAAGGGGCGGAAAACCATCCGCCCCTTTGCTGTATTTCCCTACCGCACAAACTTCTTGTGCTTCAGCCGCTTGGGCTCCAGCGCGTCGGGGCCGAGGCGGCGCTTCTTGTCCTCCTCGTAGTCCTCGAAGTTGCCCTCGAACCACTCCACATGGGCGTCGCCCTCGAAGGCCAGAATGTGGGTGCAGATCCGGTCGAGGAAGAAACGGTCGTGCGAGATCACCACGGCGCAGCCGGCGAAATCCACCAGCGCGTCTTCCAGCGCGCGGAGGGTTTCGACGTCCAGGTCGTTGGTCGGTTCGTCAAGCAGCAGCACGTTGCCGCCTTCCTTCAGCAGCCGCGCCATGTGGACGCGGTTGCGCTCGCCGCCGGACAGCAGGTTCAGCGGTTTCTGCTGGTCGCCGCCCTTGAAGTTGAACGAGGAGCAATACGCGCGGGAGTTCACCTGCGCGTCGCCCAGCTCGATGATCTCGGCGCCGCCGGAAATCGCTTCCCAGACGGTTTCATTGTCTTTCAGGTCGTCGCGAGACTGGTCAACGTAAGACAGCTTCACCGTGTCGCCGTATTCGACAGATCCCTCGTCGGGCTGTTCCTGGCCGGTCAGCATCTTGAACAGGGTCGATTTACCGGCGCCGTTGGGGCCGATCACGCCGACGATGCCGCCGGGCGGCAGCGAGAAGTCGAGGCCCTCGATCAGCTGCTTGTCGCCGTAGTGTTTCGACAGGTTTTCCACCTCAATCACCTTGGATCCGAGGCGCGGGCCGTTCGGGATTACGATCTGGGCGCGGCCGACTTTCTCGCGCTCGGACTGGCCGGCCATCTCGTTATAGGCCTGAATACGGGCCTTGGATTTTGCCTGGCGGGCTTTCTGGCCCTGCCGCATCCACTCCAGCTCGCGCTCCAGCGTCTTCTGCTTGGCCTTGTCCTCGCGGGCTTCCTGGCTCAGACGCTTTGCCTTCTGCTCCAGCCAGGCCGAGTAGTTGCCCTCGTAAGGAATGCCGCGGCCGCGGTCGAGCTCCAGGATCCAGCCGGTGATGTCATCCAGGAAGTAACGGTCGTGGGTGACGCAGAGGATAGTGCCCTTGTAGTCGATCAGGTGCTGCTGCAGCCAGGCGATGGTCTCGGCGTCCAGGTGGTTGGTCGGTTCGTCGAGGAGCAGCATGTCGGGGGCTTCGAGCAGCAGCTTGCACAGCGCGACGCGGCGGCGCTCACCGCCCGACAGGTTGGCGGGCATCGCATCGTCCGGCGGGCAGCGCAGCGCCTCCATCGAGACATCGACCTGGCTGTCGAGATCCCACAAGTTCTGGGCGTCGATCTCGTCCTGCAGCTTGGCCATCTCCTCGGCGGTCTCGTCCGAGTAGTTCATCGCCAGCTCGTTGTAACGGTCGAGGATCGCTTGCTTTTCCTTGACGCCGAGCATGACGTTTTCACGTACGGTGAGGGTCTCGTCCAGCTTCGGCTCCTGCGGCAGGTAGCCGACCTTGGCGCCTTCGGCGGCCCAGGCCTCGCCGGTGTAGTCCTTGTCGAGGCCCGCCATGATTTTCATCAGGGTGGACTTACCGGCGCCGTTGACGCCGACCACACCGATCTTCACGCCGGGCAGGAAGGAGAGGTGGATGTTTTCAAAGCATTTCTTGCCACCGGGGTAGGTCTTGGAGACACCCTGCATGTGGTAGACGTACTGGTAGGAAGCCATTGTGTCGCTCCGTGATGGGGGGAATTCGCTGGCGGGAGTGATAGCCGATGGACGGGGGCGGGGCAATCGGGGTTGCCCTGGCATTCGTACCGGCCGCATGGAGCATGCCTGCGTCCGGGAGTCCTGTGGCCCGGATTCACACCCGGCCCGTCCAAAGCACGGGGCGGAGTGCGGGCGCGGCCAGCGCTTTCTTGTTCCCGCCGCCAATTGATGTCCCCGCGAAATTATGCGCATCAAGGCGGGCATGATGAACCGTTTGCCGCATATTCGTCCGGGTCTTACCGTGGGGTTGTTGGGAGGGTCGTTCGACCCGCCGCACCGGGGCCATGCCGCGATCAGCCTGGCGGCACTCAAGCGGTTCGGGCTGGATCACCTGTTCTGGCTGGTTTCTCCCGGCAACCCGCTGAAGGCGCGCCAGCCGGCTGCGTTGCAGCGGCGGATTGCTGCCAGCGAAGCGCTAATACAGCATCCGCGCATCCATGTGAGCGGCATCGAGGCGGATCTCGGCACGCGCTACACCGCCCAGACCCTGCGCCATCTGCGCCGCCGCCATCCCGGCGTGCGTTTCGTCTGGCTGATGGGGGCCGACAACCTCACTCATTTTCACCGCTGGAAGGACTGGCAGCAGATCCTGGCGACGGTGCCCGTCGGGGTGCTGGCGCGGCCGGGGGACCGGATCTCGGCACGGTTTTCACCGGCGGCGCGGATCTGGCGCCATGCCATGCTGAAGGGCAGCGAAAGCCACCTGCTGGCCCATGCCGAAGCGCCGGCCTGGTGTTTCGTCAACGTGCCGATGGTGGAGGAAAGCTCCACCGGGATCCGCGCCCGCGGCGAATGGTCAGCGGCGCAGGGCGGCTGAGGCAAGTCCGGCCCCCGTCAGCAGCGCAAGGCCCGCCCAGGTCCAGGCGCCGGGCAGCTGGTTGAACACCACCCAGCCCAGCCCCACCGCGGCGATCAGCTGGAAATAGACCATCGGCGCCAGTTTCACAGCCTGCACCCGCCCGTAGGCGCTCAGCAGCAGCAGGTTGCCCAGCATCGAGAAGGCCGCACTCCCCAGCGTCAGCGCGGCGGTGGAGGGGGTGAATGCGGGCAGCGCTGCCAGCCCCAGCGGCAGCATCATCACCGCGCTCAGCACCAGCTGGGTGAGGCTCAGCTCCAGCGGCGTGCCCAGCCCCGCAAGCCAGCGCGAACTGGTCAGGAAGCCGCCGTAGAAACAGCCCGCCAGCACCGCCCAGAGCAAGTTGGCGGAGCCGCCAAACCCCGGCCGCACCACCATCAGCACGCCGAGGAACCCCAGCGCCATCAAGAAGCTGCGCGCCCAGGTGGCCTGTTCCTTCAACAGCAGCACCGACAAAACATAGCTCACCACCGGACCGATGAAGAAGGCGGCAAAGACATTGGCCAGCGGCTCGGTCTCAAGCGCGGTCTGGATCGAGAAGATGCCCCCGGCCAGCAACAGCGCCCGGAACCAAAGCCGCCAGTCGCGCATTAGAAGAAATGCGCGGCGCGGCACGAACGGGAGGATCAGCACCGCGCCCAGCGAGAACCGCGACCAAGCGACAAAGGCGGGCGTCGCCAGCCCGCTGCCGGTCAGCAATTTCCCGCAGAGATCCCCGGCCGGGATCATTGACATGGCGAGGAACATGAGAATGACTGCCTGAAACATGGCTGCAACCGGTAGCAGCGGGCCCCGCCCTGCAAAAGCTTGCAGCGGCGCCGGGTTTGCGTTTTGTGTGAAGGTGTTGCCTGGACGAACAATGGAAAGCGGCAAAGCAATGATTTCACGGCGGTCTTTTCTTTCAACCGGCCTCGCGGCGCTGGCGGGCACGGCGGCCTGGGGCAATGCGCCTGCGGTCTCGCTCAGACCCATGGCGCGCCATGGAGCACTGGCGCCGGCCTCGGAAGGCGGGCTGGAGGCGGTGCTGCGCCAGGCGAACCTGCCGGGGCAGGCGGCCTGTGCGGTGGCGGACGTGGAAAGCGGCGCCGTGCTGGAGGCCGAGGGCGGCCAGACGGGGCTGCCGCCTGCGAGTGTCGCCAAGGCGCTGACCGCGCTATATGCGCTGGACGTGCTGGGCGGGCAGCACCGGTTCGAGACCCGGGTGCTGGCCACGGCGCCGCTTTCGGGCGGGGTGCTGGACGGAGACCTGGTGCTGGCGGGCGGGGGCGATCCGATGCTCGACACCGATGGCCTGGCGGAGCTGGCCGCAGGGCTGAAGGCGGCGGGCCTGCGCGAACTGCGCGGCCGCTTCCTGGTCTGGGACGGCGCCCTGCCGCATGTGGCTTCGATCGATCCGGGCCAGCCCGACCACCTGGGTTACTCGCCCGCGGTTTCGGGCATTGCGCTGAACTTCAACCGGGTGCATTTCGAATGGCGCCGCGCGGGCAGCGGCTGGGACATCACGATGGATGCGCGCACCGCGCGCTACCGCCCGGGCGTCACCGCCGCACGGATGCAGGTCGCGGACCGGGCCGGCCCGGTCTACACCTACAAGCAGGCAAATGGTCTCGATCACTGGACGGTGGCGGACAGCGCGCTGGGCCGGGACGGCTCGCGCTGGCTGCCGGTGCGCAACCCGGGCGCCTATGCGGGCGATGTCTTCCGTACATTGGTGCAGGCCGAGGGCATCAGGCTCCCGCCGGCAGAGGCCGCCGCTTCGCTGCCTCAGGGCGAGGTTCTGGCCAGCCGCCTGAGCCCGCCGCTGGAGGCGATGCTGAAGGCGATGCTGAAATATTCCAACAACCTGATTGCCGAGATGATCGGCATGTCGGCCAGTGCTGCGCGCGCCGGGCGGCCTGCCTCGCTGGCGGCCTCGGCGGCGGAGATGAACCGCTGGGCCGCGGCCCGTTATGGCATGGCAAACACCGTGATGGTGGATCACTCGGGGCTGGGCGGGCAGTCGCGGATGACGCCGCAGGATCTGACCGGGGCGCTGGCGGCGGCCTACCGGGAGGGGCAGCTCCTGCCGCTGTTGAAGCCCTACCGGCTGCGCGACAGCAAGGGCCGGCCGGTGAAATCGCATCCGATCAAGGTAGCGGCGAAGACCGGCACGCTCAATTTCGTCTCGGGCCTTGGCGGCTATATCACCGCGCCGGACGGCCGGGTACTGGCCTTTGCGATTTTCTCGGCCGATGCCGCCGCGCGGGCAAAGATCAAACGCGCCGACCGCGAACGCCCCAGGGGCGGGCGCAGCTGGAGCCGACGCGCGCGCAATCTGCAGCAGGAGCTGATCGAACGCTGGGGCGCGGTCTACGGCAGTTGAGCCGGACCGCGCCGCCTGCGCAGGGGCTGTCCCGCCCCGGCGGGGTCAGACCATGTGGCGGGCGCGGGCGCCGCGCTCGATCGCGGCGGCGTGCAGGCGGTCGATGTTCAGCTCGTAGCGGACTTCGGCCAGGAATTCCAACTCGGTCTCGGCCAGCTTGCCGTCCGAGGCGGCGACATCGCAGGCGAGCGCATAAGCGGTCTCGTACAGCCGTTCCGGCAGGTCTTCGCGGATCAGGCCAAACAGCGCCTCCAGCCCGTCCTCCTGCTCGAACAGGTCGAACACCGTGCGCGACACCCGGCTGACCCGGTCCATGTCGTAATCGGCAAACACCGGCAGCATGTTCACCGCCGACTGGATCGCCACCAGTTCGGAGGTGCGGATGTTCTCGTCCGAGGCCGAGACCGCCACCATCACCGCCACCAGGCAGTCCTGCGGGGTCATCGAATGCGAAGATTGCGCGCTCATTGAGACATCCTTTTCATGCTGTCCTTTGCCCGGCCACGATAGGTGTGCGGCGCAGCGGGTTCAACCGCTGCCTGCGCGGACCCGTCCCGGCCCGGCAACTTGCCGCGCGGGACGGCCGGGGCGCCGCAGCCCCGCCCATGTTGACTCATGCTGCACAGGCACAATAGAGGAGATGGCCGGGTGCATGGGGCGCCCGGACTGATCATGCGGCACCGAACCTGCGACCCCCGCCGCCGATGGAGAACCAGATGTCTGAACTGCGCGAAGAAGCTCTTAAGAGCAAAGCCTGGCCGTTTGAAGAAGCCCGCCGCATCCTCAAACGTTATGCCAAGGGCGCGCCGGAGAAGGGCTTCGTGCTGTTCGAGACCGGCTATGGCCCGTCGGGTCTGCCGCATATCGGCACCTTTGGCGAGGTGGCCCGCACAACCATGATCAAGACCGCGTTCGAAGTGATCTCGGACATCCCCACCAAGCTCATCTGTTTTTCGGACGATCTGGACGGGATGCGCAAGATTCCCGGCAACGTGCCCAATGCCGAGAGCCTGCAGGACCATCTGCAAAAGCCGCTCACCTCGGTGCCGGATCCGTTCGGCACCCATGAGAGCTTCGGCCATCACAACAACGCCATGCTGCGCCGCTTCCTCGACACCTTCGGGTTCGAGTACGAGTTCTATTCGGCAACAGAATTCTACGGCTCCGGCCAGTTCGACGAGGTGCTGAAGCGCGCCGTCGACAAGTATGATGACATCATGGAAATCATGCTGAAAAGCTTGCGCGAAGAACGGCGCCAGACCTATTCGATCTTCCTGCCGATCCACCCGGAAACCGGCCGGGTGCTGTATGTGCCGATGAAGAAGGTTTGTGCGGAGACCTATACCCTCACCTTCGATGACGAGGACGGCAAGGAATGGACGCTGCCGGTGACCGGCGGCAACGTGAAGCTGCAGTGGAAGCCGGACTTCGGCGCGCGCTGGGCGGCGCTGGAAGTCGATTTCGAGATGTACGGCAAGGACCACTCCACCAACACGCCGATCTATGACGGCATCTGCCGGGTGCTGGGCCAGCGCGCGCCGGAGCATTTCACCTATGAGCTGTTCCTGGACGAGAACGGCCAGAAGATCTCCAAGACCTCCGGCAACGGCGTGTCGATCGACGAATGGCTGACCTATGCCTCGACCGAGTCGCTGGCCTATTTCATGTACCAGAAGCCGAAGACCGCCAAGCGGATGCATTTCGACGTGATCCCCAAGGCGGTGGACGAATACCACCAGCAGCTGCGGGCCTATCACGGGCAGGACCTGAAGGCGCAGCTGAACAACCCGGTCTGGCATATTCACGGCGGTGACGTGCCGCAGTCGGACATGGTGGTGTCCTTCTCGATGCTGTTGAACCTCGCCAGCGCGTCGAGCGCCGAGGACAAGGCCACCATGTGGGGCTTCATCAACAAATATGCCCCGGACGCCACGCCCGGGACGCACCCCGGCATGGATCAGGCCGCGGGCTTTGCGGTGGCCTATTTTAATGATTTCGTGAAACCGGCCAAGACCTACCGCCTGCCCGACGACCAGGAGCGCGCGGCGCTGAAGGATCTGGCGGATGCGCTGAAATCGCCCGGGGCGGCGCTGGCGGCGATTGCGAAGAAGAACGAACTGGCGGGCAAGGACGAGCCTCTGCCGGAGGCCGATTTCGCGGATGAGGAGTTCCTGCAGTCGGTGGTCTTTGCGATCGGCAAGATCCACGGCTTCGAGCCGCTCAGGGCGTGGTTCTCGGCTATCTACGAGGTGCTGCTTGGTGCCAGTCAGGGCCCGCGCTTTGGCGGCTTCATCGCGCTGTATGGCGTCGAGGAAACCATCGCGCTGATCGAAAATGCACTTGCCGGAGAATTTGCCGGGGCCTGAGCGCTCAGCTGAACAAATTAGAGGGAGGGCGCCGTTCAGGCGCCCTTTTTCGTTCGAGAAAGCTGTGCCGGTTTAAGGGCACGGCCGTGAACTTTCCCAGCGCGGGACAAGGCCGAAGGCCGCCGCGCATTGCCGGCGCCCCCCCCCCCACGCGGCGGCGATTTGGCTGAGGCTGGGCGGTTCCTGGAGAAGGCGTACGGACTTGGCGGACATAAACTGCCAGCTAGTCCCCTTGGGATCGCCACCGCGCGCGCCGGCAATGCGCGGGTCATCCAAAGAAGGCTGCAAGGCTCACCAAAGCAAAGCTTCGGCCCCTTCCATCGCCCGCGCCCGGTCTGGCAAGGCCGGACAGCCCGCTCCAGCAGAATGGCGGTTTCCACGCCTGCGGCGCGGAGCCTCCGCAATTCCGCCGGAGCGGACTGCCCGTCCCCGCCATTGCGGGGGCAGGCAATGGGCGGCTCCGAAGCAAAGCCTTCCGGATGGTTCCGGGCGGTGCGATCCCGGCGCGCGCTGGCCTTGGCGGATCTTCACGCGGCCCGCTTACACCCTTTGTCCGGAATGCAGGTCTTGCAGCAGGAAAGGGTTTCCCATGAACAAGGCGATCACCGAAGGGCTGGCTCTGATGCCGCCCGCCTTTGCGGACGGGCTGGACGTCTGGTCCAGCGGCGATGGCACGCCCGGGTCCGATACCTATGACGGCGCGGCCAATGCGCTCTTGGTGGCGGGGGATGCGGATTTCTCAGGCTGTCTGGAGCTGCAGAAGACCGAAGCCACCCAGAAGCTGCGCTTCATGGGACAGACACCGCTGCCCGCGGGCTGCTATCTGCAGATCAAGGCGCGCATGAAGGCGATGAGCGGCGCGCTGCCCACGGTGCGCATCGCGGGCTGGGCCGCGGCGGCGGGCGGCAGCCATGTAAGCGGCGTGGACGAGACCGGCCCGCAGGTCACGCTCACCAGCTATGGCGATGTGGCGGAGATCCGCGCCATCGTGGGCAGCGGCAGCCGGGGCGGCGTCGACATGCCCTGGGGACGCAGCGCGGTCTACGGGCATTTCGGGCTCGACCTCCTGGGGCCAAACGGCGGCGTGGTGCGGATCGACGATCTTGAGATCACTGATGTCACCGGCGTCTTCCTGCGCGACATGCTGAACCTGGTGGATGTCACCGACTATGGCGCGGTGGGGGATGGCAGCACCGACAATACCGCCGCCTTCGAGGCCGCTGATGCCGCCGCCGCGGGGCGGCGCATCCTCGTGCCGGCCGGGGAGTTTCACCTTGCCGGCACCGTATCGCTGACCCATGAGGCGGTGTTCGAGGGCACCGTCACCATGCCGGACGACCAGATGCTGCTGCTCACACGGAACTTCGACTTCGCCTCTTATGCGGCGGCTTTCGGCGACGAGCAGCTGGCCTTCCGAAAGGCGTTCCAGGCGCTGCTGAACAATTCCGACCATGAATCGCTGGACCTGAACGGGCGCAAGATCACCGTGACCGCGCCGATCGACATGCAGGCGGCGGTGCCGAACCGGACCTCCTATGCGAGTCGGCGTCTGATCCGGAACGGCCAGCTGGAGGCCGAGGAAAGCCCTGCCTGGGATACCGAGGTGGTGACCGCGCAGGCGACCTATGACCCTTCGGACCCCAAAAAGCTGACCAACGTGGCCAGCATCTCCACCATCCCGGTGGGTGCGCTGGTCGAAGGCAGCGGGGTCGGGCGCGAGATCTACGTGGTGGGCAAGAACCAGGGCGCGGGCACGCTGACGCTGAACGCGCCGCTTTTTGATGCCGCTGGAACCCAGCAGTTCACCTTCAAGGACTTCAAGTATCTGGTGGATTTCTCGGGCTTCAGCGCGCTCAGCAAATTCGGGCTGCATGGCATCGAGTTCCAGTGCAACAACTATTGCAGCGCGCTGCGGCTGGCGCCCTCGGGCGCGGTGATGGCGATCGACAGCTGCTTCTTCTCGCGCCCCAAGGACCGCGGCATCACCTCGATTGACCTCGGCTGCCAGGGGCTGCTGGTGGACAATTGCCAGTTCCTGTCGGCGGAGGATCCGCTGGATGTGCCGGAGCGCAACAGCATCGCACTGAACGTCAATGCCAATGACGCCAAGCTGCGCGGCAACCGCGCCACGCGCTTCCGCCATTTTGCGGTGCTGGCGGGATCCTTCAACACGGTGATGGGTAATCACTTCTTTCAGGGTGACGGAATCCCCAACGGGGTGCGCACCGCCGGGCTGGTGCTGTCCTACAACGCCTGCACCACGACGGTCGCGAACAACTACATCGACAATTGCTTCATCGAATGGACCAACGAGCGCGACCCGACGCCGGACTTCACCACCGGATTTTCCTTTGCCGGTCTGTCGGTCACCTCGAACGTCTTCCTGTCGGGCGATGTGGCGCCCTGGTTCAGCTACATCGTGGTAAAGCCCTATGGCACCGGGCATTTCCTCAACGGCATCGCGGTCACCGGCAACAAGTTCCGCTCCCTCAACGGCAGCATCGACCGGGTGGAGAGGGTCGATACCAGCTTCTCGGACCTCGACCTGTCGCGCAGCAAGCATGTGCTGTTTCAGGGAAATACCTTCCACAGCATCAACGAGCAGGTGGCCAACCCGTTGCGGGTGCGGCACGATCAGGCGAGCCCGGCCACCGCATGGACGGTGGATTCGGAAGGTCTGCTGCCCTTCGGCGGCGAGGCGCGCTTTGTCGACAGCGTGGTGGCGCTGGGGCCGGTGCGCACGGGCGGCAACGACAACCGCTATGCGATGCCCTATGCCGAGGTGCAGCGGGGCCCGGACCGGGACCAGGTGGAGCTGCGCTGGCCGGAGGCGCTGAAGGGCGAGGTGCAGGTGGTGATGCGCATGGACGCCTGATCGCGTTGTGCGGTCAATCTTTCGGCGCCAGGCCCAGATCGGTTGCGGTGAGGCGGAAGGCCTTGCCGAAGCCGCCGTTCAGAAGGGCTGATTTCACGTGAAACCGCGCAAAGGCGAAGTCGGTGAACTGCAGGTACAGTTTCGCAGCGGGGTGCCTTTCGAGGTACTGGGCTGCCAGCGTCTCATGCGCGGCGCTGCCCCGCGGGGTGAAGGCGGCGTCGCACATCAAGCTCAGCCGCGGGTGGGTGAGCGGGTCGCCCTTGGTCCCCGGTTCCCCCACCAGCAGGGAGCAGGCCGGGGTGCGGCGCAGGGCCGCCGTATGCGCGGCCAGGTCCGAGACCAGGCTCAGCGGCGCGCCTTCTGCATCGCGCGCAAAGGCCACCCGCGTGACAAGCGGGTGGCCGTCTGCATCCAGCACTCCGAGCGCTGCGAACCGCGCGCCCTCCATCAGGGCGCGCGCCAGGCGGCGGGCCTCGTCACCGGTGGGGCGGATCGGGCTGGGCATGGGTCTTCTCCGGCCAGTGGGGGCTTCAGAATTTCTGCCACACGCCCAGCTCCAGGCCAAGGCTGTGACGCGCACCGGAGGCCGGGGCACGGTCAGCGCGCAGGCGGTACTCCAGCCCCAGGATCAGCTCACGCTGCTGCGGCAGCGGCAGCCGCAGCACCGGGGTGAGGGCGGCGCTCATCCGCTGGCCTTCGGGCTTGGAGGCCTCCAGCTGGAGCATGGGCGCCGCAGCGCCAGGGCGGTTGAAGCCGAGCGTGCCGTCCAGCTTCCAGATCTCTTGCATACCGCCCTGGCGCAGCTCAAAGGCTGCATCGAGCGCCAGCCAGCCGGAGCGCCGCGCGGTGGAAAACCCATGCCCGTAGGAGAGCGTGAGCCTCTGCATCGGCTGCCAGTCCCCGGTCTGGTGGCTGCCGCCCAAGGCGGCTTCAAGCGCGATCCGGTGGCGGCCTTGACCGCGCAGGGGCAGACGGGCAAACAGCAGAGCGTGGCCCGACAGGCGGCCGCTCTGGTTCAGGTCGAGCCCCAGCGTCAGCCGCGGGCGGAGCCCGTAGGCGGCGTAGTAGCTCAGCTCGTATCCGCCGCTGCCGTTCCCATCTGCACTGTCCGGCCGCCAGGTGGCACTGGCAGCGGCAAACCCCTTGCCCGCACCTTCCAGCCAGGCGCCGGCCCCGGCCTCCGCCCCGGACAAAAAGGCCGCCAGAAGCGCAGAGGCAGGCGGCAGCCAGCGCGGGGTGCGGGGGGGCCTTTTCAGAAGCGCTCTCCACCTGGGGTTGTTTTTCACCCCCTGCATACCATCTGGAACCCGAGGACGCAAAAAAGGAGTGCGCTTGCGGCCGGAACGGGCGTAGGCTGGAGGCAGTCAACGGAGGAGCCCATGCCAGAGATCGCCAAAACCGCTGATATCCAAACCGTTATCACCACATTTGAGATGACGCCGGGAACCTGCCAGGACCTGCTGGAAGCGCTGGAGGATGCCTATTCCGGTTTCATCTCCAAGCAGCCGGGGTTCATCTCCGCCGGGCTGCACGTGAATGACGCGCAGACCCGGATCGCCAACTATTCGCAGTGGCGGCGGCGGGAGGACTTCATGGCGATGCTGCGCTCGCCCGAAATGCGTGAGCGCAACCGCAAGATCAACGAGTTGTGCCGCAGCTTCGAGCCGGTGATGTATGACGTCGCCGCGGTGTTTGGCCGCTAGCGGCGCCGGGGTGCCTGCGGCCGGGTTCTCCCCTGGCCGTTCACCGCCCGCCGATTGACCCCGGTCAAGGCGGCCGCGGCCGCCGCGGTTCAGGAAAAGGCCGGAGCAGACAAAAGGCGCAGACGATAACAGGAGGCCTTGCGATGTATCACAACATATTGGTGCCGATTTCTTTTGATCCCGACCGGGACGTCAGCGGACCGCTGAAACTGGCGCGGCTGCTGGCGACGCCGGAGGCGCGTGTGACCCTGCTGCATGTGATCGAGCACGTGCCCGCCTATGCGATTTCCTACATGCCGACGGAATTCATGCAGGAAACGCGCGACGCACTGCAGGCCGAACTCGACGGGCTGGCGCAGACGCTGCCCAATGCCGATGGCGTGCTGATCGAAGGCCATTCCGGCCGCACCATCCTGGATTGGGCCGATCAGAATAAGCCGGACCTCATCATCATCGCCTCGCATCGGCCGGGTATGCAGGATCTGCTTCTGGGCTCCACCGCGAGCCAGGTGGTGCGCCATGCCGCCTGCGCGGTGCATGTGGTGCGCTGAGCCGGCGGCGCGGCGGCGAAGAGCCTTCCGAACTGCCGCGCCGGACCTGCGCTGGCACGGCCAAGGCCCTCTCCGTGCGCGGTTTTCTGCAAAAACTGCGCAATCGCCGGCTCCTGGCCTTGCAGCGGCAGCCATTGCTGCCCACCTCGAAAGAGGAGACAAGACCGAGGAGACCTCAATGCAATGCCCGATTGACGGAACGCAACTTGTTATGGCTGACCGCGCAGGAGTTGAAATCGATTACTGCCCGAAGTGCCGCGGTGTGTGGCTCGACCGGGGCGAGCTGGACAAGATCATCGAGCGCTCGGCCCAGCCGGTGCAGGCGGCGCCGCAGCCGCAGCAGGCCCCGCAGCCCTCCGGCGGCTATCCGCAGGGGCACCACGGCAAACCCTACAAGAAGAAGCGCGGCGGCTTCCTTGAGGAGCTGTTCGACTTCTGATCCCGGCGCCGCCCCGCTGCGGGGCGGCCCATGGACATTCTTCCGGGCTTGTTCTGCCGGACCCGGGCGCAGGCCGTGTGCGCCCGCGCATTGCGCCGGCTTAATGAACCGGTTCAGCGCTCCGGTTCAATGGACCGTGCAGAAGGAGCCGTGCTTGCAATCCTTCATCAGCGTGTCGAAATCGCCGCCCTTCATTTCGATCAGCGTCTTGTGGTCGCCGGCCTCGAACCAGACCTTGTCGAGCCCGGTGAGACGGTCGTCGATCACCGTCGGCACGTGATAGGCGGCGCCGACGCAAGGGGCAGCCCCTGGGTCGCAATCGTCGAACAGCTGGTTCAGCTCATATTCCGGCGCCAGCCCCAAGCGGCGCTCCATCATCGCCTGCAGCGCGTGCAGGTCGACGGTTTCATTCGAGGGGATCACGGCCAGCACCGGTCCTTCTTCCATGTGGATCAGGACCGACTTTGCCAAGTGACCGCCCGGCACATGCGCAGACTCCGCGCATTCCGCGGAGGTCGAGGTATAGGGGTGGCGCACGGTGCCAAAAGGCAAGCCCTGGGCTTCGAGGTGATGTTTCAGGCGCGAAGCAATCATCGTGGGGTCCTCCGGAGTGAAAGGCCCCCCGGCCGCCGCGGCCCGGGAAGGGCGCGGCAAGCGGCAAGCCGAGGCGCCCGGTGGTTTCGGTCCCGTCAGTCTGCGCCCGATGGGGTGAGTCGGGCAAGCCTTGGCCGCCTCCGGCCTTCAGCGGACGCCTAGGCCCGCTGAAAGCGCTGCGGTATCCGCCCGCGGTGACAGCCCGCGGTGTCAGACGGTATAGCCGGTGCCGTGTTCATACAGCGACCAGGCCGCGAGCGCGAGCACGATGGCGCCGATGATCACAAAGTTCCAGGTCGCGAACGTCAGCGCGGTGAGGCCCAGCACCCAAGGCGAGATCACCAGCCAGGCGCCGACCGCCATGTCCAGCCATTCTTCCCAGTTGCGGAAGTTCACCACGGCCGCCAGCGACATCAGCGCGATCAGCCCGCCGAGCAGTACTGCATTCGCCACTGCCAGCCTGCTGTCCTGGAATTGCAGGACCCAGGGCGAGATCACCAGCCAGAGCCCGGCCAGGACATTCACGCTGTCCTGCCAGTCACCGGATATTTTTTTCCAATAGTCTGTCATTGCACATCCTCCTGAAGCAGGTGTCTGCGGCAATTATCCGGCCCGGAGCGGGCCGGTGCACCGGCGCCTGCCGCGGCGCCGGAATGCAGCGGAAAGTGTATCAGAAAACTTCCCTTTTTTCAAGAAGATGAAGGTGGCGGGCAGGGGCGCGGCCGGGCCGGCCGGCCACCAAAAAACCCGCCGCAGCGGCGGGCTGCGGCGGGCGGAACAATCGTCCCTTTGCAGGGTATCAGACCGAGGCCGAGCTTCCGCGCGGGCCCGCGATGAGCCAGGCGATCAGGCCGACCACCGGCAGGATCAGGATGACCAGGGTCCACACGACCTTGGCCGCGGTGGAGGCCCCGGAAGTGAGCACTTGGTAGATCGCATAAAGATCGGCGATCAGGACGATAAGACCAATAAGACCATATTCCATATTTCTCTCTCCTTGCTTGTCTGCTGAGAGGAAAACCCCCCGCCGCAGCATTCCGTTCCGGGCTTGGGAACTTTTTTGCAGGGCGCGTCGTTACCCTCCCGAAGCCTCGGACAGGGGCAGTGGAACAGTCAAAAGGAACGACGCTATGAAAACCTCTTCTGCCGTTGTCATTGGTATCGCCGCATTGCTTGCGATCGCCGTGGCCTTTTACATGGTCGATGTGGACCAGACCCAGGAAACCAAACTGCCCGACGTCGACGTGAGCGTCGAGGGCGGCCAGCTGCCGGAATTCGATGCCGAGGTCGGCTCGGTCGAGGTGACCGAAGGCAGCGCCACCGTGAAGGTGCCGGATGTGGACGTCGAGATGAAAGAGGCCGAAGTTCCGGTCCCGAACCTTGAGGTCAACCCGCCGGAAGACGCGGGCGGCGCGGAAGACGTCAACCAGTAAGTACGAGTGCCTGTCGGGGTGAGCGGGGACCTTTTCGCCCTTGGTGACGAGTACCCGTACGAGTGATGTTTCGAGTTTGAGTGCGGTAGCGAGTGCGCCCCCTCCGGTCAGCCGGAGGGGGTTTTTTGTGCTTAGCAAAGTGAGAGTTTTCGCAAGCCGAACGGTCCGCTGCTCAATCCTATGGGATGGGGATAGCAGGGTTTCGGGTCTCGCCTGGCGCAGGACATGCGGCCTGCCCGCTGTCGCCGTGAGCCTCCTCCCGCCCGAGCCGATGCACGGGCTGCGTCCGACTTCCCCCGACGGGAGGGCTTATGCGCTCCCTCCCGGGGCCGGGCACAGCTCAATGTTGGCCTTTGGATTCTTACGAACAGCCCCTCACAATCACTTCTGAACCCTCACGAAAACTTCTTCTGCGACTTGCCCCTGTAGGCCCGCGTGCCCGCCTTGCCCGCCGTGGACCGCCCGCGCGATTTGACGGCGGCGTCGGAGGCCGCCTCCACAGCCGACTGCCGCGCCAGCGGATCGTCGGAGACGGCGAGGTCCACGGCCTCCAGGCGTTTGACCTCGTCGCGCAGGCGGGCGGCTTCCTCGAACTCGAGGTTTTCGGCCGCCTTGCGCATCTCGTCGCGCAGCCCGTTCAGATGTGCCTCCAGGTTGGCGCCATGCATCGGCTTGCCGATCTGGGCGGTGACGCGGTTCATGTCCACGTCGCCTTCATAGAGGCCGGACAGCACGTCCTCGACGTTCTTCTTCACCGTTTCGGGGGTGATGCCGTGCTCCAGGTTGTAGGCGATCTGCTTCTCGCGGCGGCGGTTGGTCTCGCCGAGCGCGCGCTCCATCGAGCCGGTGATGCGGTCTGCATACATGATGACACGGCCCTCCGCGTTGCGGGCGGCGCGGCCGATGGTCTGGATCAGAGAGGTTTCCGAGCGCAGGAAGCCTTCCTTGTCGGCGTCCAGAATGGCAACCAGGCCGCATTCCGGAATATCCAGCCCCTCGCGCAAGAGGTTGATGCCGATCAGCACGTCAAAGGCGCCCAGGCGCAGGTCGCGCAGGATCTCGATCCGCTCCAGCGTGTCGATGTCGCTGTGCATGTAGCGCACCTTCACGCCCTGTTCGTGCAGGTATTCGGTCAGGTCCTCGGCCATCCGCTTGGTGAGCGTGGTGCAGAGCGTGCGGAAGCCTTTCTGCGTCACCTTGCGCACCTCGTCGAGCAGATCGTCGACCTGCATCTGGACCGGCCGGATCTCCACCTCCGGGTCCAGGAGGCCGGTGGGACGGATCACCTGTTCGGCAAAGACGCCGCCCGCCTGCTCCAGCTCCCAAGCGGCGGGGGTGGCGGAGACAAAGACCGACTGCGGCCGCATCGCGTCCCATTCCTCGAACTTCAGCGGGCGGTTGTCCATGCAGGAAGGCAGGCGGAAGCCGTGCTCGGCGAGGGTGAACTTGCGCCGGTGGTCGCCCTTGTACATGCCGCCGATCTGCGGGACGGAGACGTGGCTTTCATCCGCGAAAACAATGGCGTTGTCGGGAATGAACTCGAACAGGGTAGGGGGCGGCTCCCCCGGTGCGCGGCCTGTCAGGTAGCGCGAGTAGTTCTCGATGCCGTTGCAATGGCCGGTGGCCTCAAGCATCTCGATATCGAAATTGGTGCGCTGTTCCAGCCGCTGGGCTTCCAGCAGCTTGCCCTCGCTTTCCAGCTGGGCCAGCCGCATCTTCAGCTCCTCCTTGATGGAGATCACCGCCTGGCGCAGCGTCGGCTTGGGCGTCACGTAGTGGGAGTTCGCATAGACCCGGATCTGGTCGAAACTGCCGGTGCGCTCCCCGGTGAGCGGGTCAAACTCGGTGATCTGCTCCAGTTCCTCGCCAAAGAAGGACAGCCGCCAGGCACGGTCCTCCAAGTGGGCGGGGAAGATCTCCAGCGAGTCGCCGCGCACCCGGAAGCTGCCGCGCTGGAAGGCCTGATCGTTGCGCTTGTACTGCTGGGCGACAAGATCGGCCATCACCTGGCGCTGGTCGTACATTTCACCCGCCTTCAGGTCCTGGGTCATCGCCGAATAGGTCTCGACGCTGCCGATGCCGTAGATGCAGCTGACCGAGGCCACGATAATCACGTCATCGCGCTCCAGAAGCGCCCGGGTGGCGGAGTGGCGCATCCGGTCGATCTGCTCGTTGATCTGGCTTTCTTTTTCTATGTAGGTGTCCGAGCGCGGCACATAGGCTTCGGGCTGGTAGTAGTCGTAGAAGGAGACGAAATACTCCACTGAGTTCTCCGGGAAGAAACCCTTGAACTCTCCATACAGCTGCGCCGCCAGCGTCTTGTTGGGGGCGAGGATGATCGCCGGGCGCTGGGTCTCCTCGATCACCTTGGCCATGGTGAAGGTCTTGCCGGTGCCGGTCGCACCCAGCAGCACCTGGTCGCGCTCACCGTCGAGAACGCCCTGGCTCAGCTCCGCAATGGCGGTCGGCTGATCTCCGGCGGGGGCAAATTCCGTCTGCATCCTGAACCGCTTGCCGCCCTCCAGCTTGGGCCGGCGCTGGGCGGCACGGTCCGCCATCATCGGCGTGGACTTATCGGAATGGGCATAGGGCATCACGGTCTCCTGCAGGCGCCGGGGGCGGGCCGTGCTGATTTTGGTCCGTTTATGTTCCGGTTCAAGGGGCATCTGCCGCGGCGCGTGGCGGAATCGGCCGCAAAGGCGCGGATTCGCATGTAATCGCGCGCAAAAGCCGCCTTGCCGCAGCCGCGCTTCCGGCGCATAAACGGGCGCAGCCAGATCAGCGAGGAGACAGCGATGCAAGCGCGCATTTACCGGCCGGCCAGGAACGCGATGACTTCGGGCATGGCCCGCACGCGCAAATGGGTGCTGGAGTTTGCCCGCTCCAGCGCGCGGGAGATCGATCCCCTGATGGGCTGGACCTCCTCCGACGACACCCAGAGCCAGGTGCGGCTGCGTTTCGACAGCAAGGAAGCGGCGCTGGAATACGCCCGCGACCATGGCATCGACGCCCAGGTGATCGAGCCGAAGTCCCGCCGCAGCAACATCCGCCCCGGCGGCTACGGCGACAACTTTGCCACCAGCCGCCGCGAGCCCTGGTCGCACTGAGCTTGTAAATCGGGGCAAAGTTGTCTCGGAATCGGGGCAAGGATCCCGCGAAGTCGAGCTTCAACCAACATGTAGGATGCTCACTGGGTGCCCTGTTTACTTCTGGGGAGGCTGTGGCGGCAGTTGTAAATCGGGATCAAGTTGCGGCCGGATGGGCCACAAGGCCCGGCAGACGCAATTTTCTAAGGATACAAGCCGACCCAGTGGGTGCCTTATTTGGTTCAAAACCTGATCAATTCACAGTCGTGAACGTCAAGCAAAGCTTAGGGCTTACGCCAAAGTTTCGGCAGATCATCTGGTAAAGCGGCTCAGTAACACCCATACCTTGTCAGCATCGGCGCCCTCTCTTGTGACGGACTGCGGTCACGTCCGTCAAGCTGGTGTAATTTCCCGGATGGCCTGAGGTCATGATCAGGCGGCTTGTGTTGAAAGGCTGAGAATGGGGTCTGTCTCCTCTGCGTCGATTTCGGCGAAGGCCTCAACCATCATGCAGCGGCTGGCGGTCTGCCATTCGTCGTTCTGTTCGAACAGCACGGCGCCGATCAGGCGGGTGATGGAGGCCTCATTCGGGAAGATACCGACGACATCGGCTCGGCGCTTCACCTCCTTGTTCAAGCGCTCGATCGGATTGGTGCTGTGCAACATCGTTCTGTGCTGGCGCGGGAACACCATGCGGGCCGGCACGTCGTGCTCGCTCTCATCCATGAGGCCGGCCAGCTTGGGCCATCGCCCGCGGAGCTGATCCGCAGCGCGCCGCCAGGTTTCTCCGGCCGATGCGCGGCCGGGCTGGTCGAAGGCCTGGCGGACCGCAGCGGCGACTACGGTGTGCTGGCCGCGTGAGACATGAGCCAGAGCATTGCGCATCCAGTGAACGCGGCATCGCTGCCAGGTTGCTTCGAAGACCCGCACGATGGCCGCCCTGAGGCCGCTGTGCGCGTCGCTGATCACCAGCTTGGTGCCGTCCAGCCCTCGGGCTTTCAAGCCGCGCAAGAAGTCCGCCCAGAAAGTCTCGGCTTCAGACGGACCAAGC